>JAHLWT010000307.1 GCA_019057775.1 Promethearchaeota archaeon | reverse complement strand
ATTATTTTCGTAAATTAATTATTGTCAACAACAATTTACAAATTGTATTTTACTTATAAAAATTTTTTGTTTTTACTTAATAAGAGGGGCAATCAAACAAAATAAAAAAATTTATTTCATAAAAAAAAAAAAAAAAGTTTAGATATCTAATGAATAATGAATATCTAAATTATTGTATATCTAACCACATTATGGCTGTTTTTCGTAAGTTAAATGCGCGTAAGACATCTCTCATTCCTGATTTTTCGGCGAATGCATTAACTTGGCTCATAACATTTAAGTCACCGACTAATTGGGCAACTTTTCTGCAGCCTTGTTGCATAATCCAGCCTTGAACTTTTTGATTAAGGGTTTCTACATCAGAGGGGAGAGGTGCACACTTACTTAAATCACCAATAATAGTGAAACCAGAAGTTACTTCACCTACAATAGTATGCCAATCTGATTCAAAATTGTTGACGGCCTCTACATTAGGAATATCTCCTTGCATGGTGAAATTAACTCTGTTTTTTACTTTATCTGCTTCTATACTATAATAAGTATTTCCACGTTCCATTTTTATCACATTAAATTCTTTTTATAAATAATAGATATTTCTGTATAAAAGTTTATGTATTTACATAATTTGTGCAGAAAAAGTGTAAATTCTAAAAAGAGTCTTAGTAAAACTTATGAATTAAACTATCAATCTCTTCTTCTTTTAGTGAGAATAGATCAAAAAATAATATATTTATAGCTCGTAAAATCAGTTTTTGTTTTTTCTCTTTTAAAGCTCTATATAAAGAAAGATTAAATTTATCATCTTCTCTGGAAAACTGATAACTACATTCTAATAATTTTTTTCTTAATTCTTTGAGATTAAATTGGTTCTTAGAATTATTAAATTTAATAAAATAATAACTTAGAAGTTTAATTAATTCTAATATTGACTTTTTTCTTTCTGATTTAAAAATCTTTAAATTTGGTATTGGTAAACCATGTTCAAGTTTGGTCTTACTTCTTTTAATAAAAATATTTTTGGCTTTAAAAATAAAATTTACGAGTTTCGAATTCAGGTAGGCTAGAATGAAAGCATAATCTAATTCTTTATTAGGGAAACGCGGCCAAAGAAAATATGTATCAGAAGTAGCATAATAAGGAGCGTTAGAATACCCAAAAATATTGTCACTAGAGATGTATTTCAGGAAGATTTTCTCACTCTTATCATATAAGGGCTCGAGATCAGTTAAGCTTTCATCATGATTTCTTCTTATGAATGTTCCTCTTCTTGGAAAGATAATATCAATAGGATTTTCTTTCGCATTAATTAGAATGGCTCTTAATTCTGCTTTAAACTGATAAAGATATTCTATTAAGTAAGGATATTTTTTTTTGAATAATTCATTTCTCTTACGTACATCGACGTCACTAAATTCGTTTTTATTAAAATATATTGCATAACCTATATGGTCTCCATTAATATAACCGTAAGGTCTTATGGATTTGCTTTTATATATCTTTTTTAATCTAATCTTCTCTTTCTCGTTAATTTTAACGAATGAGTTATCTATTTTTATATAAAAATCTTGATTCTCTATTTTCAGATTTTTTTCTTCATTTAAAATAAAAATCTGGTCCTTGATGAAGATGAGGCCATTGCGAATAATAAAATAATCTTCAAGGTAAGAAATTTTCCCATTAATGTGACAATTCTTTTCGATCTTGTCAATTATTTCTTTAATTTCTTCTGGATATTTCAAGTTCCAGCTTTTATCTGGCTTTAATTCATTATTTGATATCGCAGAGGTATATTTTGTTATACTTTCATTATCGGTGCCATTGACTAATTGCTCAAAAATTGATTTATTGAAGGCATCATCGGTTTGGGTCAAAATTTTGTTTTTTTTTATTTGAATTATTTCAATCTTTTCATTCTTTTTATGTAGTTTCTCTTGTTCAGACTTCTTTTTTAACACAAAAATGCAATTATGTTGACCCTCAGCACCTTTAAATAAGGTTAAGCTTGATAAATCAATATATTGTAATAAAAAACACTTTTTTAATATATGAGGTTTTAGGAATTTTATTCCTGTTTTTTTAGATTTTGAAATCCAATAATTAGTTGTGATAAATGAGAACAAACCTCCAGGATTTAATTTTTCAATGGCCATATGTATGAAATAATAGAAGAGATCCATATTACCTACAAAGAATTTTTCACAGATGGGATATTTCTTCACATAATCTTGGAATATTTGAGCATTATAATTTTGACCTAAATAGGGAGGATTCCCTATAATAACATCGTAGTTTTCATTAACACTTGACCCTAAGAAGTTTTCAAATCTGAAATTTACATTTGGAAAATTACTCAAAAGATTCTTTTTTAAACTTCTATCCATTTCGTAAGCCGTTATATCTGAGAAAAATTTTTGAATATATTCTAAGAAAACACCTTCTCCTACAGAGGGTTCCAGAATTTTCAGACTATCTGGAGTCCTATTTGAATCATGTATAAAATTAATTAAGTTATTAACCATGAATTCGGCGATATGGCTAGGAGTAAAGATTTGGCCTATATATTTTATATTAGTATCTTGATTCTTTTGAAAAACCATCTAGTCTTAATACTAGCTAATAAAATCTAAATAGTTACTGGTTAATTGAGAATATTAACTATTAAATGGAAAAAAAGGAAAATTGAACTTAATGATGATGACTTTGTCCTTTAATATTAACAGGTCTCAAATTTCCAATTGCCCAACCAGTAACTTCGTTTAGTGAGGGGTGAATAACCATTGATTTGTAAATGGGCATAAATGATCCAGATTCCGGGCATGCTTTAGACATCTTCGTAAAGTTTTCCTCTTTCGATATATCAGGTACAGTACAAGTATATCCCGAATTCATTAAATAAACAAAGGGCTGAACCAATACGGCTGCGTGAGGGCCTACGATATGTGCGCCTAAAATTCTATAAGATTTATCGACAATCAGTTTTACAAAACCGTCGTCATCGTCATTTTTTTCAAACCCCATAGCACTCCCTTTCGCTACAGAAGAATAATGTTTGAGAGCGACGTAAATTTCATGCCCTTTTGTGATTGCTTCAGCCTCCGTCATGCCAACATGACCAACTTGTGGGTAAGTGAAAATTGCCCATGGTACGGTTGAATAATCGACCGATTTTTTATCTTCTGAAGGTCCGAAAATGTTATTAGTACAAATTTCTGCTTCATAATTAGCTTTATGTCGAAATTGATACAATCCATTAGCATCTCCGAAACACCAGATATTCTTTTTATTCGTCTCTAAATATTTATTGGTTTTAATCCATCCCCGACTATCAGTTTCAATACCAGTATTTTCAACTTTTAACAAATCGGCGTTGGATTTCCGCCCAGCGGCAATAAAAATCTCTTCTGAGCTTATTTCGGTTTGCTTACCAGTTTGAGAGTTTTCAAGTACTACTACTTTTAAATGTTTCTTACAATAAGCCTTAATAGCTTTATGATTAACGAAAACCGTCATAAATTTCTTAAAATTTTGTTCTATAAATGAGCTTATTTCAGGTTCTTCAGTTGCAACTAACCTAGGAAGCATTTCTACTATAGTAACTTCAGTTCCCATCGCAGAAAAGATATGAGCAAATTCGGCAGCAATTACCCCACCCCCGACAATAATTAAGCTCTTCCAAGGTTGGTCAGGGAACTTCTCCCCAAAAAAACTTCGATTAGTAACATACCCTACTTCTTCAATACCATCAATTGGTGGAATAAACGGTCGAGCTCCAGAAGTAACTACGAATCGTTCACCTCTGAACTTTCCAAGGTCTTTTTTTCCATCCGTAGATTTTACCTCCATTTCATACTCTCCAGTAAATTCACCGATACCCCTGTATAATTTAACATTTGGGATACTGGATATGCCCTTTTCCATCTGTTTACTCTCATCAATCTGCGCCCACATTCGCTTTCCAATCAATCCCCAATCGATTTTTTCTAATTTAAATTGTAAACCTAACTTACTTGCATGTTCAGCTTCTCGGATTAAATCCGCGGGATGGACTAAAATTTTCGAAGGAATGCAACCACGTGTTAAACATGTACCCCCGATTTTTGTATCTTCTACGAGAGCGATTTTCATACCGACTTGAAGACCAGTATTCATTAAATTTAAGCCAGCACCGCTTCCAATTATAACTAATTCAAAAGAATCCATAATTTCAAATTTGTCATATCCTTTTTAAAGTTTTTAGTAATACTTCAAAAATAGACTTCTCCACTTCATTTCATAGAAAGAAGCAGTATCAATTATTCTGCTTTTTGTAAAAGAAGGACAAAATTACAACCTTGTTTAGGATTTCCTTTAATCCTATCCTCAACCCAAATATCTCCGTTAAAACTATCCACAATTTTCTTAACAAGAGATAATCCAAGACCCATTCCCTGGCTTTTTTGGCTTGTTCTTGTTCCTTTTTCAAATATGTCTTTTTTACGATAATCCGAAATTCCTATTCCATTGTCTTTAAACTCTATTTTGACATAGTTCCTATGTTCTACAGCTTCTATATTTATATCAATTGTTATTTCAATGTTTGATTTATCGTTGTGTCTTACAGCGTTTATTAAAATGTTTTCGAACACATCTAATAAGAGATTGTTGGCTAGGATATATATTTTTGGAGAAGGACTATTTACTTGAATAGAAATATTTCTATTAGGAAAACCGGTCTTAGTAAATTCGATTGCTCTATTTAATTCTATAGTACCATTGATTCTTTCTAACTCAATTTCGGTTTCATCGATTTCAGTTATTTTCTGGATATTTCTTATTAATTTTTTGCCTCTATTTACCTGCTCATTAATAATTTCATACAACTCTTTTATCGTATGTAATTTTTCAGGGCTATTTATATATAAAGAGCTAAGTTCAACAGAGGAATGAATGTTTTGGAGAATATTGTTAATGTCGTGAGCAAAAATATCTTTATAGAGGTTTGCTTGGGAATAAGCCTTTCGATACTTTTCTTCAGATTCTACAAGATTTTTTTCTACTTGTTTGAGTTCAGTGATATTCCTAATAAAAATTGCGACACGATTATCAGCCACATAATGAATTCGGCCTTCAAAAAACTTGGTCATACCACTAATCGGGAGAGAATATTCAACTCTACTTGGTTCACGAGTCCTTTCTGTTTTCTGGATAGCCTTGAGATACATTTTACTATCTTTCTTAGGTAACACATCAGTTATTCTCTTTCCTAGAAATTCTTCTGGAGATACATAGAGATCTTCTTCTGCACCTTTGTATTCCAAAATTAGACTGTCCCTATCAACTAAAAAGAATAAATCTGGAAAAATACCAAAAATCGTACTTAATTTAACTTCAGATACTGCCAATTCTTTAGTTTTTTCTTCTACTCTTTGCTCTAATTCTTCGTTTAATTTCTGTAATTCCATTTCTGTAGTTTTATGTTCAGTAACATCATTATACATAATTATAAGTCGTTCAGAAGGTAGTTTGAAAACATAACAATCAACCCATTGCGTAATCCTCTCATCTTTATACAATGAAGTTGGAATCCGTTCAGATTCTCCTGTTTTCCATACTCTCTTAAAAACTTCTAAAAACATAACATACTCTTTCACGCCAGGAAAAAGATCAGATAATTTCTTCCCTATAACATCTATTTTCTTAAATTTATTTATAGCTTCGCCAGCTTTATTCATATCTTTAAGGACAAAGTCGTTTCCGTTGTTAATTGCGTCATAAACAGAAACACCAGTACTCATATTATCAAAAAGTTCACTAAATACTTTCTCTGATTCAATTATAAATTTTTCTGTCAACTTAATTGCTCGGATTATTCTATTCTGTTTAATTTGCCAAAATTTATGTAGTATAGAATGGAATAATAATTCCAATCTTCAGTTTATGCATTCAAATACAAATATAGTTTACTAATTGTATTTAAATCTAGGTTTTTCTTCACGTATTTGATTAATTATAAAGAATTTATACGATATTTAGATTACAAACTTATTTATTTTTAAAGGAGGAAAATAAAAATTTATTTTTCTACTCCTATAGGGATTAATATAACAAAATTAGAGCCTTGAGAATAATCGCCTTTAATTCTATCTTCAACCCAGATAGATCCTCCATAAGATTCGACTATCTTCTTTACTAAAGTTAAACCGAATCCCATTCCTTTTCCAGACTTTCCTTTTTCAAAGTTTTCTTTAAAAATCCATTCTTTTCTGTCGTTATTAATACCAATCCCATTATCAATAAACTCAATTTTTAGGAAGGTTTTGTCATCTTTTTTAATTTTTGTCAACTTTGTATGTATATCAACATCAATATTCATATTGTGGAGAACAGCATTGAAAAGCAAATTTTCGAATACATCTGAAATCTCTTCATCCGCATCTACAAAAATCGTTTTATTAAAGGAGTTTATTTTTATATCTAACGTCCTATCTTGAAAACTTTTCTTTACTAAAGTAATTGCTTCATTTAATTTTACTAAAACATCTGTGCGTATTTTTGGAATAGTCTGTTGATTGTTTTCAGATAATTTCCTTACGTTTGACATCAGCTTGAGTCCTCGGGCGATTTGTCCATTCACGATATAAAATTGCTCGGAGACCTTATCTATTATCACAGAATCGCTTAAAAATATCTTACATAATTCAATGGAACTCGAGATGTTATTAAAAATATTTTTAATATCATGAGCTAAGACGTTTATACCTAACTGCTTATTTTCTTCTTCGCTTTGCAATCCTTTCAATATCTTAGGTTTAAATTAAACTATTTGTTAGTAAGTCCAGTAATAAGTAAAAACACTGCAATAATTATCTTAGATTATACATTTAAATGTTTTTTAATAGAAAATAGTGTGTGTAAAAATTTAATAAAGTTAAAGAAAAAAAAATTGAACTATTGTAAGTTTATCCTCAAAGCATAGATGGTAATACTTTTGCGAGGGGTACAGCAAGACCACCCAGAAGCGAGCCAATAGAACCAAGCTTTTTGAGGTAAGTTTTTATATCTTTAGTTACTTTTACAGCTCTTGTTTTACCTTCGATTATTGTGCCATCTTCGGAGAGTAGGAAAATCTGAATCGTCTGCGTTCTTATTTCTCTTGGTTCTAATGTTAACCAGATTGTATCCCCATTTTCTAACATTGTAGATAATACTCCAGCAATATCCTTTCCTTCAGAGGAAGTTAACGGAAGCGGAGAATTTGGTATTAAATATTCACCTCTTCCTTCCACCTCGATTTCGAGCTTCAGTTTATTTGGTTCAAATCCAGGAGCATTTATTTTTAAAATATATTTTTTGGCTTCAGGGGCGTTATTATACAAAAAGATCATAATATTTAACTCAGAATTGAGATACACGACTTCTTGAGCAGTAGAGTCCATATAAATCGGATCATTCGATACACGCTCAATATTGTCGGCTAATTCTAGCTGTAATCGATCAATGATATTGAAGAAACCCGGATTATAAGTTCTTACATAGTTAAATAGTTTAGCTATATCTGCTGTTGAGAAGTGCCATGATCCCCCTATGAATAAACCTTTTTGGATATCAAATGTTTTAGATTCAACATCAATAACCTCTTTTAACTCTTGAATAAACTGTCCTTCTGTTAAAACTTCTTGAAATTTAAGATAATATAGGAATAATATCTTTTCGATCGCAAATGTAATCGGTAATTCATCTTCTTCTTGTTCCTTTATTTTCTGAATAAATGTAGGAGTTAATATTTCATTGATTCCCGCTAAATATTCATCCCATTTAAGATACGTGACTGGATCTAAGTGATTTGATAGTATCTCTGCGAAAAAATTATCTAAGAAAATTTGATGAGTAGTAGGCTTGTAAAAATCTTGAAGGCCATTTACATCATGGATGTTAAGGTTAAGACTTCTGATTAACAAAGCTAAACCAAGGCCTACAAGAGAAAACCCTGCTGCAGCAAATCCTAAATTAAGATCTCCCATATATAGCATTACCAAAAACAAAACCAGAGCAACGAGGCAAATGAGCGATATAAGTTTTAATAAATTCGTAACTCTCTTCACATTATTAGCTAATAAATCAAAACCATCAAGACTATCAATTGGCCTACCCCTCCTCCTTTCAAAATTTAATCGCATTTTGAGAGAAGATTCGGTTGATGTAGCACCTAATAACAACATGATAGAATTGAATAAATAAATCCCCAAAATCGTATAAAAAATAATCATTAACGTAATATTAAGTGGAGAGAATAGTGTAAATACTGTTATTACAACAAGTAAAATAGGAAGTATAAAAAGTAATAATTTTCCTACTTTAGACATGTAACTTATCATATTCCCTTGAAATTTTTCTTTTTTGAGTATTTTTGCTAATTCCAGTTCTAAGTCTCTTTCCATTTTATCTATCAACTTTTAAATTGTATTTATTTTTTAAAATTCTTGAGTTACTAAGTTATTAATTTTTATTAAATTTTTAATCGATTTGTAAAGCTTTTTTTTCCGACATTTTTCTTATATTATTTAATAAGTTTCATTATAATCGCTTAATAAAGATTCCATTTTATTATCTTAAAGACGATAGTTATCTGATGTAGCATATGATTTTTAGATGCTGTCCCCCTACCATTACCCGAGTATCAAGAATAAATTGATCACTTTACCAATAAACTTAAATAGTTCTGTCCCCCATATATATTTATGGTTCATTTAGCTAAAAAGAAAAAAAAGGGAAAAACTTATCTCTACTTGGAGGAACGAGGGTGGATAAATGGGAAATCTAAGAGGCTCTGGCAAATATATTTAGGTCCTGAACATAAATTTAAGGAAAAATCTCAGATAATATCGATTCCCGAAGTGGAAACGGAGACGATTGAATTTGGATTAGTCGCCGCTTTGTATATTTTGGCAAAAAAGATAAATTTGGTTAATGTTATTAACAAATTTACTGAAAAAAGGAATCAAGGATTGAGCGTAGGTGAGCATTTACTCCTTGCGGCAATAAATAGATGCGTGGAACCGGTATCAAAGACGAGATTGAAAGAATGGTTAGATTCTACTGTATTAAGCAGATTATTTCCGAATTTAGGTTCTGCGCTCGATTCCCGATCTTATTGGACTCATTTTAATTATTTTGACGAAGATACATTTGATGCGATTGGAGAAGAAATTGCTAAGATTGTGATGCGGGAGTTCAATGTTTCTTTTAAGGAATTACTATTTGATCCCTCTAATATCTTTACATTCATTAATCCAAAAAAAGCAAATCAGACATTACCCCGACATGGACATTCTAAGGAAGGGCGTTTCACGCTCAATTTGATCAATTTTTCTTTAATTTGTGCTCTTGATGGAGGCATTCCCTTCCTTCATTTAGTTTATCCGGGAAACATTCAGGATGCCAAACACTTCAAGGTTGCTCTAGGAAAATTAAAAATGCGATTGAACAAGCTAAATATACCCTCAACAGAAATAACGCTTACTTTTGACAAGGGAAACCTTTCAGAAGAAGCTTTTAATTTCATTGACGATGAAGGCATCGATTATATTGCTTCTATTCGACCTTCTACTCAAAAAGATCTTTTAACTCTTTTACCAAATGAATTCGATATCGATGTTCTACCCAATGGAAAAGAAGTGGGTGTGAAAGAATTCAAGCGAGTGGTTTATGGGAAACCCCGCAGGATTATTGCGATATATAACCCTACGCAAGCAAAATGGTTAATAGAGAACTTCAAGACAAAAATAGATGATAAGATTGAGGCAATTAATCGTTTCTTCTTGGAACGCCTTAATAATGAGCGTTGGGCTCAAGCGGAAAAGGTGTTTAAGAAGTGCCATAGCGTATTGGGTACTAAAAAATTTAAAAAAGTGGTAAATGTCGAGCTCTCCGGAGAAAAAGGAGATTTGACTTTGGTTCTTTCCATAAATCAAGATGCTCTTGATGAGCACACTTCAACATTGGGAAAATCGTTCCTCATCACCAGTAGAACTGATCTACATTCCCAAGAAGTTGTCTGGGCATATCGACAGCAATATATCGTAGAATGTGCCTTTAAATATCTGAAAAACCCTAAATTCTTGAGTGTCCGACCCTTATTCCATCGCGTAGATTCGAGCGTGAGAGGACACTTATTTGTGTGTTTTCTTGGCTTATTATTACTCACCTTATTAGTTCGTTATTTAATTAATCGAAACATTTCTTTAAGCATTCCTAAAGCAATTCGAACTTTGAATAACTTAAAGCTCACCAAAATCACGGTACCAGGTAGAAAAAGGAGTTTATTCAAGGTGAATAAAATGAACTCCGAAACGAATTCTATATATAAAGTGCTTAATTTGCATCAATTCGTTTAAATTTCGATTTTGAGCCCGATTAATTTTTCTGTCCCCCCATTTTTTGAACACTTTCATTCAAATAAGAGGACAATCTTTCTAAACGATAAAAAATTTTATAAAAAGAATAACTTAGTAACTCAAGAAATTATATAATTAGAATAATAAAAGTCATTTATAATATTAATGCAAATAATGAAATGATATTATAATGCTTTAACTGATTAGATTTTAGTTCTATTTTCCAGAATATTATTTACAGAGTGCTTTCCAAATCTTTTATTTAATATCAGAAAGTAATAAAATTCTTAAAGCTTTTTTTAATAAAGCAAAATTATTGTGGAAAATACGTTGTCTAGTCTTAAATCTGAAGTTAATGAAATTGAAGGAGTAGGTCAGATTAAAATAGATGTACCATTTGGGGTTAAGTTTGTCTCTTCATATATTTTTGAAATAGATAACAAAACTATTCTAATTGACGCTGGTCTAAATAGTAAGAGTTGGATTAAAATCTTTTTAGAGAGATTGAAAGATTTGAAAAAAACTATAGCTGATATTGATGTTTGTATCATTACTCATTCACACATAGACCACATAGGACTTATGGGTGTTTTACGAAAAAGAAATCCTGATGCAAAAATATATATGCATAATATTACACAAAAAATTTTAGAATGGGAAACAGATAAGTCAAATTTAGAAGATATAGAGCAGGAGGCAATAAAATTATCACATCAATTTACGCGATATGGGCTCAGTGAAGACCAACGAAAAAGAATAGTCCAATTTTTTACTTATTGGCCCAAATTGAGACATTATCAGAAACCGGACGGAGTTTTACATGATGGAAATATTATTTTGAAAAATTTGGAAATTATTTGGACTCCCGGTCATAGTTTTGGGCACATTTGCGTTTTTGATAGAAAAAGAAAGCATTTATTTAGTGGAGATCATGTGTTATCGCGTATAACTCCTCATATTGGCAATTTTATGGTTCCTGAATTCCTATCAAAACAATATAGCGATTATGATTTCAACAATATTTTAAAACAATATTTAGCCTCATTAGATAGAATAGACGATTTACAACCGAAAATAATTTTTCCGGGACATCAAGAAGTTATTTACAATCCGAAAGAAAGGATATTACAAATAAAAGAACATCATAAAAATAGATTGGAGGAGATTTCAAGGTTAATTAAAAATAATCCTATGACTCCTTATAGAATTTCGCAGATTCACTTTGGAGATGACTTGGATGAAATAAATTCATTTCTTGGCTTTTCAGAGATAATGGGTCATCTTTTGTATCTTGAAGATCAGGAAAAAGTTAAAACTATCGAAAAAAATGGAAAGATTCTTTATTATTGTTAAATAGGTATGAATATTATGATAGAATGGATTAATTTTATCATATTGGTTATATCAACAGCTTTGATGGCATTTTTCTACATTAAAAGTGTAGGTCCCGCAAAATTGGAACAAAAATTAGGTGAGAGTGCGTACAATAAATGTGGAAGATATCGTATAATTGCGAGTATTTTTGAGATAATTGTAATTTTTAACTACATCCTATACTTTTTTAATCCGTTATCTATAATATTTCTTCAATTCTTTATTTGGGATTATTTTATCTCTGTTATATTGAGTTTTATTATTTTAATTCCAAGTATTTATATTATGTTAAAGGGAGTGAAGGAAGCGGGAAGGGAAGCACTTTTTCCAGATAAAAGCCATACTTTATATGGTGGAATTTATGATAAGATTCGGCACCCTCAAGCATTCGGAGAAGTATTTATTTGGTGGTCAGTGGCATTGTTTTTAAATTCTCCTTTCCTTTTTGTTTATTCGATTGTATGGTTTCCGCTACTTTATTGGTTCTGTAAAGCAGAAGAAAAGGATCTATTAATTAGATATGGTAAACCTTATTCTGATTATATGGAGAGAACATGTATGTTTTTTCCTAAAAAAGGGAAGAATTTTTAATTTAAACCTTTTTAGAAGTTAATATAATCCCAGCAGAAAAATAATTTCGAAACCTAAAATGTTAAATTTATGTAATTAATTAGGTTTTTGAATTACTATCGTGAATGATCATGCCTAACCTTGAGTCACTCAATGATGAAGAGGAGAATACCATTATAGATGGTAAATTTCGAGTTTTATTTGATTCTTTTAATCAAGCAATATTTTTATTCAATTTTGTTGGGGAAATCTTAGATGTAAATAATAAAGCTTGCCGTCTGTTAAAGCATGCAAGAGAAAATTTATTGAAAATGACCCTCCATGATATTTTTTCTCCGGAATTTGCTTCCAAACTACCAGAAGGTATTCAAGAGACCTTTCGCACTAAAAATAGAACCTTTGAAAGTGAACTAAGATCACAAGAGGGCAGAATTATTCCAGTTGAGTTATTTATGACAATTATTGAACTAAATAAGACGAATATTATTTTTATAACCGCTCAAGAAAATTCAGAGTTGAAAACTAAAAATAAAAAACTTGAAGAGCTAAACAAGGTAGTAAACAATTTTCCTAATCCGCTTCTAAGAGTTAAGAATAATATTGTAATTTATACTAATAAAATAGCAAAGAAAATATTTGATATTAAGGAAAACGATATAATAACACCAATATTTAGAGAAAGAATAGTTGAAGCAGAAAAAAGTAAATCGACAATAACCGCGACTATAGAATTTAAGAATCTTATGTATATACTTGATATTATACCTGCTCAGGATGAAAAATCTTATACTATTTATGGAAGGGATATCACAGCGCATCAGAAAGCTGAAAAAATGATCGATTATTTAGCTAGTTTTCCCTCTGAAAATCCCAATCCTGTACTATGGGTAAATAAAGATTCTGTGCTATATTCAAATCAAGCTGGAGAAAATTTATTTAATGTAAAAAGAAACAGCAAAATTCCTGAGTTCTTGAAAACAGCGGTAGAAAAAGCTCTTTTTAACAATGAATATTCAGAAAAAGAGGTCAAATTCGACAATAAGATTTATTTACTCAACATTTCAAAGGTCCAAAATAAAGATTTTATTAGTATACAAGGAATTGACATTAGTGAAAGAAAAAAGGCAGAAGAAATACTACAACAATATTCCCACCAAATGGAATTTCTAAACCATATTATTATGGCAGGGAATGTAACCAGTGAAATAAGTTTGTTTCTTGAAGAAATACTGAGTTCCACCCTACAGTTGATGAGATTTGATGTTGGAGTGATATATCTTATTGAGGAAAATGAGATTACTGCAGAAGTAGTAAGTTCTCAAAATATTTCTCAAGACTTAATCACTAAGAATAAAGTCATTAGATGTACCCAAGAACCTTATAAAACTATACTTATAAAGGGGAAACCATTATTTATAGAGGGTCATGCCAAATTATATTCAAAAGATGTTTTATTCTCAAATTTTTGGGCTATAGCAAGTATTCCGATTTTTTCAAAAGAAAAAATAATTGGTTCTATAAATATAGCATCAAGAAACAGGTACAAATTCTCCCGTGAAGAAAAAGAATTACTGGAGCTTATTGGTAGAGAGATAGGGGCATTCATTGAAAAAATGAAAACTGAAGAAGCTCTCAATGAAGCTCGAAGTATAACAGAATTTTATAAAGATTTAGTTGTACACGATATTAGTAATATTCTTCAAAATATTAGTATGTCTGTTGAGGTTGTTTCTCTATTTCAAGGTAAGGAAGAGAAGATAGATGAGATTTTTGAATTAGTTGGAAATGTAAAAGAACAAATTATAAGAGGCTCGAATTTAATTACAAATATAAGAAAATTATCAAAAATTAGTAGTACCGGGATAAATTTAGAACCTGTTGAGGCTCGACAATTATTAAATGATGCGATTAAATTTATTCAAGTAAGTTTTCCAAATAAGGATTTAAATATTCAGATTGACTCTCCAATAAAAAAAATATTTGTTAGAGCAAATGAATTTCTCTTAGATGTTTTTGAAAATATCCTCTTTAATGCTGTAAAATATAATGATAACCTTTCTGTAGAAATTGTTATACGTATTCTAAAAGAGAAACAAAGTGGAAAAGATTATTTAAGGATTGAATTTATAGATAATGGAATTGGGATTTCTGATCAACGAAAAGCAACAATACTTAATAGTGTATCAGAAGGAAAAACAAAAGTAAAAGGTATGGGTATAGGATTGTTCACAGTAAATAAAATTATTAACAGTTTTAATGGGAATATACAGATCGAAGATAGAATTAAAGGAGACCCCTCTAAAGGTAGTAATTTTATTATTTTAATCCCACTTAATGTCTAAAAAAGACTATTTCAATAATTTTTTATTTAGCTATTCGTTATGAAGCTCATGGAAATTAGTGAAACAGACAAGATTCCAAGACCAGAATACCCTCGACCACAATTCGTTAGAGAAAATAACTGGCTTAATCTCAATGGCGAATGGAATTTTGTATTTGATGATTTAAACATAGGATTACGAGAAAAATGGTACAAAAGAGAAAACGTACAGAAGTTTGACAAAAAGATACTTGTACCTTTTTGCTTTCAAAGTAAATTAAGCGATATTGAGGACCCATCTTTTCATGATGTTATCTGGTATAGAAAAAAAGTTAAGATCCCTGCAGAATTCCAAGGAAAAAGGACATTTTTACACTTTGGGGCTGTAGATTATTCATGTATAGTATATATAAATGGAGAATATGTTGGTTCCCATGAAGGGGGATTCACTAGCTTTTCTTTAGAAATGTCGGATTTTTTAGAGGAAGAAAATATTATAGTTTTACGGGTAGAAGATCCGAGTGAAGATATTGAAATTCCGAGAGGCAAGCAATATTGGAGAGAAAAAATTGAAAGCATTTTTTATAAGCGAGTCTCTGGGATTTGGCAACCCGTATGGTTAGAATTTCTTTCTCCGGATTTCTTTTTAAAAAATATAAAAATTATTCCTGATATCGATAAATCTGTTGTTATATCTGAGTTTGAAATAGAGGGTATTGGAACGGTTAACCTACAACTTAATGTGGAGATTCTTTTTGATGATAATCAAATCTTAAATGAAGATCTATCCTTAGATTTCATAGGGAAAATTGGATATAAAAGAGAAAGAAGAATCCTCAAAGAAAAGGTTGAAATTTTTTATAAAAGTCATTATCAAGATAACCCAAATCGTTTTAAATTGAAATTTAACATTCCTAAACAAAAATTATATCTCTGGGATGTAGATACTCCTAACCTATATGATATACACATAAAAATATACGATAAACAAACAAATGAAGTATATGATAATGTAAAAAGTTATTTTGGCATGAGAAAAATTTCAATCTCTGATTCAATAACTGAAAATACAAACCGGCAAATATTATTGAATAACAAACCAATTTATCAGAAATTATTTTTAGTGCAAGGATATTGGGAGGAAGGATTATACACTGCTCCATCTGATGATGATATTAAAAAAGATATTCAATACGTAAAAGATTTTGGTTTCAACGGTTTACGAACGCATCAGAAAACATTTGATCCTCGATTTTTATATTGGTGTGATAGAATGGGCGTATTAGTGTGGGGAGAAATAGGAAATTCTTATAGATTTTCAGAAAAATCACAGTTAAATCTTATAAATGAATTTGTCTCTGCAATTCAGAGAGATTTTAATCATCCTTCTATTATCGCGTGGGTTCCTTTGAATGAAGGATGGGGAATCGCCGGAGCAGAAAAAGATATCAAGCGTCGATTCTATATGATTTCATTATATTATTTAATTAAATCAATTGATCCTTCTCGCTTAATAATAGATAACGATGGGTGGTGGCACACAGAACATACAGATATTTGTACTCGGCACTTCTACTTTCCCTTACATTTACTCCCCCAATCATTTGAGGATGAAAAAAAAGACCATGATCAAACAGCACCAAGAATATATCTAAAACCCTCCAAATATAATAATGAACCAATCATATATAGTGAGATTGGGGGGTATGGATTTGATTTGTATAAAAAAATTGAGGATAGATGGGGATATGGAAACTTAATTGAAAGTAGTGAAGAGCTATTAGAACATATTTTGAAATTAATGAAAGAATTTGATAAAAGAAAAACGTGGATTCATGGATTTTGTTATACAGAGCTTTATGATCAGTTTCAAGAAATTAATGGATTACTAACCTTCAATAGAGAACCTAAATTTCCTCCTTCCAAGTTGAAAGCTCAATTAGATGAGATGTTTTATTAAAAATTTTAAAAAGTAAAATAAAAATAGTTATATTTTTTCTATACCAAATCTATAAAAAAAAGCAATGATAATATCCTGAAACCAACATAATAATTATTATAATTATATTTTACCTGTAGAATTTCAGAGATTATACATTTGACGTTCGTTGTCATTTTCTAAATATTCTATTTTCTTTAAACAAGAAATATAATTAATAGGTACTTAATGCATTTATATCTCAACTGATCAAGATTTTATCAATTAAATAAATTCCAAAAAAAACACTCTAGTTTTCTATATGACTGATTTAGAGATAAAAGAGATTAAAAAATTACTTGAAGAATTTCCGTTCAAACATGATAGAGAGATCATAGCTAAAATCTTAGATGGGGAAAAAATCTCTCAAAACGAGTTAAAGCGTTCTTTTCAATTTGCCTTGCCACTATTTAGTCTTGCAGTATTAAATAAAAGATTTGAAAGAAATAAACAAATTGTTGAGAAAGAGTGGGCAAGTGCCACGATAAAAAAACTAGATGATATAGGGACCGTCAAAAGTCTAAAAATAATCCCTCTTGTTGATTTCCAAGCTAAGTCTAATCTTTCCACTGAAGAAGGTGTTTCATATTATATTAAAGCTGACGATATTGGTATCCTATTTGATACAGGTTTAAATTCTAAGAATGAACATCCTTCTCCCCTCCTAAAGAATATGGAAGCTTTAGGTATAACTCTAGAGGATTTTAGCCATGTTTTCATTTCTCATTTGCATGGGGACCACGTGGGGGGCGATAAATGGGCGTGGAATAAAACTTTCTCACTTTCAGAGATACAACAAGATTTAAGCCACGTGAGAGCATTTACACCCGTCCCCATGAATCATCCGACCGCCACAGTTAGCCAAGTGAACGAACCAAAGGTTTTCGCAAAAGGAATTGCTTCTATAGGTTCAATCAAAAACCCTATGTTTTTCGCAGGACTTACAATTGAACAATCTTTGGCATTTAATGTCGAGGGAAAAGGTATTGTAATTATTGTTGGTTGTGGGCACCAAGGGATCCAAAAGATAATAGATCGCGTTGAAGTCTTATTTGATACTCCCATTTATGGTATCATGGGTGGATTGCACTTACCTATCCCACAATTCCCCGGTGATGAGGGTACTTGGGCAGGATTGCCAGTATTTAAATTTATAATGACCCGAAGGCCCCCTTGGGAACCATGGAATGAAAATGATCGAAAGGATGTAATAGAGTACCTGAAAGCTAGAAACCTTAAGCTTGTCGCACTTTCACCTCACGATAGCAGCAGTGAGAGTATAGAAGCTTTCAAAAAAACTTTTAAAGAAGCATATGTTGATATAAAGGTTGGAAAAACTATTGAAATATCTTAAAAAATGTAATCTTGGTGTTTTAAAGTGGTAGAAATTATTCTCTCACAATTAGGCTGGATAGGAGCTATTTCAATAATGTGTTTTTTTCTGTTTAATGTCATGTTCGGACTCTACCTTGTCTATAAATCAAGAAAAACTAACGCAAAACTCCTTTTAATCGTCGGAATTGCTATTATCAGTATTGGTTTTGGCAAATTACATTTTGTTTGTGATTTCATTTCAATTCTATTAACAGGAAGGAATTTGGAAATATCAGTCTATCTGAGAATCTTCATACATTACACGCCGCCGTTTTTTTACGGCTTTTTTGCAGTATATATTGGTATCGTACTTCTGATGAAGGAGAAAAAGAAATATGTTACACTCTTTGTTTTAGTTCTTTGCATCCTATTACAAATAGTTTTTTATGTAGATCCAACTAATAATGTCGATATCATCGTTCCTGTACCATCAGGTCAAAGTTTAGTGGAGATCAATTTAGCTAGTGGCTCACTCGCATTCATTTTTGCCATAATAATTGGGACATTAGCCGTTATATTTAGTGGTTTTGGGCTATTAATTAAAAGTTTCCAAGTTGAAGGACTTTTAAAGAAAAAGTACTTAATATTAGCAATAGGATTTTTTCTATATGTTTTAACGGTACTCCTAGAAACAATCACTACTATACTACTTTTAAATATCATTTTTGAAATTGGAGGAGTTATTAGTGCATCATTATGGTATCTGGGTTTAAGAGAAGAAGACGTTAAAATTAGAGAAATACCTAAAAAAGATGTTATAATCGAAGAAGGGCTTTTTAGATTATCAAAAAGACCTGATAATATTACTGAAGAGGAGGTGACTTTTCATAGAGAAAAGAAGATCTGCTTGGTGTGTAAAGGCCGAGTGCAAAAATTTAATTATATTTGCCCGATGTGTGATGCATTATATTGCATGAAATGTGCTCAAGCTTTAACGAACTTGGAGAATGTATGTTGGGTTTGTGATTCTCAAATAGATGATTCTAAACCTATTCAAGTATCTCCAAAATCAGAAGATATTATTGAAGAACCAAGCATTAAAAAAGATTTGAAACAAAAATAATGCAGAATTTTAATGATTTAGATATTTATACTTCGATAAGTCTTTTTCAATGTCTCTATTTTGATGACTACTACGTTCTATTTGATTAAACAAAAAATAGAGCTTTTAAATGTACTGCTTTAGGAAGATTAAAAATAAGAAACAAAAAAGTTTTGTAAGTTTGCTCTTTAATTTAATTATGCCTTAATTACCTCAATTAACTTGGGAAATATACGCGTGTAATGAACCGCCATACAATGTACGCCGGCTAACAAACCCTTAGATTTAAGCTCGCTGATAAATGGCTTGAAAAATTCGTAATTCAACTGATCATACACCTCTTTTTGTTCCTTCTTATCGGAAACATCCGTTTTTACTCGCTTCCATCTCGCAAGAATATCTTTTGGTACGTCCACGCCAGGAACAAACATATCAAATCCTTTTGCCATTCCATAACTTTTCATTGGAAATATTCCAAGAAAAATGGGTACATTAAACCTCTTAATTTCTCGTAAGAATTCTGCTGTCATATCAATGTCATAAACAACTTGGGTTTGTATGAATTCTGCTCCTGCTTCTGCTTTTCTCCCAATCTTTAAGATTTCCGCCTCCATTGGATCAGCATTAGGATTAGCAGCACCGCCAACATGCATTTGAGGAGGATGTTCAATTTCATTTCCGTTAATCGAACCTTTATCCACCATTTCTCGGACAAGTTTAATCAATGTTGCTGAATCTAAATCAAACACGGGCTTAGATTCCGGACAATCACCTAACGCTGTATGATCACCAGTAAGTGAGAGGACATTATTTAGGCCTAATGCTTGAGCACCCATTATCTGTCCCGCAAGACCGATTTTATTGCAATCTCTAACCGTTAACTGCCATACACATTCTAACCCCGTTTCTCTCTGAATAATATGAGACGCCGCCATCGAGTTAATGGTAACAATTGACAAGGGACTGTCTGTCACGTTTGCTGCTACAACGTATGGGGCCATTTCTTTAGCTTCTTGGATAGTGTGGGAAAGATCACAAGTCTTTTCTGGCTCCAACTCCCCGGTTAATACAAATTCTCCTTTCGCAATTAACTCTCCTAACTTTGAATATACTTTCTTTTCTGTCATCCGTAATTACCTCCATACTACTTCTCGTTGATGACCTGATTCGCTCCAGTTTACGGGATCTCGCAATTTGGTAAATAAATCCAACCTTCCAAGCTCTTTCAGGCGATTAAAAATTAAAACCCAACCACAATCCTTTTCATAATTTCCTACTTCGCATTTACCCCGAACCATTCCCCCGCAGGGGCCATTCATGAGCGATTTCGCACAAGTAGTAATTGGACAAATACCCCCAGTTTCGTTTAATAAACAATCTCCGCAACCTTGACATCGCATGTAAAATCTGCCGATTCTTTCTGTCATCCCCATGAACTCCGTATTATTAGCTATAAATACCGGCATATGTGAATATTTCCTGGAAAGAATTTTTATAATGCTCGCAATTCCAAGACCACAACTCAGAGATAATATTGCATCAACATCCTGTAAATCCTCGTCAATCTTGCGAAATTCTTTCAGAATTACTCTATTATCACAAACTTCATCAGGAACTATGACTACTTTAATCTTAAAACCTTCTTTCTCGAGCTTTTCTGCCATCTCCTTTGCCCCCTCTTCTCCACCTGTTTGACACATCGCAGCACAAGAACCACATGATACTATACCAATTTTTTTTGTGTCTTTTATCGCAGTTAATACTTCCTCAAAAGGCTTCTTGGTCGTAATTATCGTCATTTGCATTCACACTTCTATTTTAAAAACAGTATCTTATCTTATGTATTGAAATTAATCACAATATTTATTGTTTTCAATTATAAAATGTAATACTTCAAATAACAATAATATTGAAAATAATAAGTTTTGAAAAAGAACAGACATAAGAAAAATTAAAATTTAAATGAAATGTTTTTTAGGCTTTGTAAATACTTACTGTTAGAAATCTAATTCTATTTATACCAACGATAAATTTATAAAATATTGGCTTTAACTCTTAACCACATTTTTAGTTACAAAAAAGAAAGGAGAGAGAAATATGAATGAAAAATTACAAGATTTCAATATCGTAGAAGAGATACCTGTACAATGGGGAGATATGGATGCAAGAGGTCATGTAAATAATACAGTATATTTTAGGTATTTTGAGAGCTCTCGGATCGCGTTATTCCATTCCTTAAACGTCTATGAAGAGATGGAAGCCAGTGGTGATGCTCCGATACTAGTGTATACCCATTGTAATTTTAAAGCCCCCGTGACCTATCCTGATACTATTTATGTGGGCGCGAAAATAACAAATATCGAAGATTCGAAAGTGAGGATAACACATTCCATGGTAAGTAAAAAATTGAATAAAGTAGTCGCTGAGGGAGAAGCCCTTGTTGTCTGGTATAATTATCACAATCAACAGAAGGCAATAATATCTGGGAATCTAAGAAAAAAAATACTCGAATGTATAGGATAGGTTAAACTGTTGTAAGAATGACCCTTCTAATAGAATAAAGAATTAGGAAAAGATTAAAAATAAGGTTTAGAGTGGAAAAATTTGCTCCATCTCCGCCTCATCATACTCCATATCCCGTAAGCGCATCCGAACTTTGCGGGGATCGAGGGAATCTTTTAATATCCCGATAATTTCTGCATTTAACGCCTTTAAATTATCCAGGGCGGCTTGATGATACATATTCTTCTCAATGAAATTAATATTGACTATATCGTATAAGCCCGTAAGCGCAACACGCACGGTTTTATACCTTTCCATTACATCTTCCAACTTTTCTTCGGCGGTTTTGTAAATCATTTTTCATTCCTCATGGTTTTTTTGTTTGTTTCCATTTAATGAATATGAAAAAACATATATAAGCATTGACTTTCTCAAACATTTTGTTGCGCAAGAGAGAACATCGATTATCGATATCGTACAAAGTTTTTATTTCCAAAAAGAAAAATGATCAAAAGTGGAAAGTAAGAATTCGAAAAAACTGCAGGTTTTGGTTACCTGGATCAACAATTATGGTCCATTTCGACTATCGCCCCTCGACAATTTTTTATTCTTGATCATTTTTTGGTACTTCGGGTGCGGAAAAATTACTTTCCCCTCGCGATCCCGCATTTTTCGGTCATTAAAGGTTCATCATTCATGCTCATACGCTGCCATAAAATTGAATTTTATCTGTTTTGACCCATATCGATCCCATCCCAGGTGCGATCATTTTTTCGTCATGACCAATGCAAAAAAAGTCGTAAAAAAAAGATTATAACCGAAAACGGAAAGAATCAAACTTTTTTCGACCGAAAACATTTATATATGCGAATATAATTATGATAATTAGTCAAGAAAAATAAAAAAATAAAATAAAAAAATCATATAGTATAAAAAGGTGTATACGAAAAATGGAACAAATCTCGAAAGTAGATGAAAAGGCTGTTGGGTTGACAGAAGTCCAAAGGCAGGATGTTTATGAGCTTGCAAGACGCGTATCCCGTGAGACCTTGGGCGAGGTATGTCCTGCGCTGTTGAGAACAATTCTGAATACAGAAAGTAAGTTATTAAAGAACCAATTAGGTATGGTTATTTTCCATCTCCAGAAGAACGAGCGTATAAATACGATAATTGGCTTACAGAAATTGTTGGAAGCGTCATTAAAGGTCGCTCCTGAGGAGATGTTTAAAATTTTGGAGAGTGCGGATGCGGATGCTCAGGAGTTATCCAAGAAAATTCGAGCGATATTATAAAATTTTTTCACCTTCTTTTTAAAAATTGTGAGAACTACCAGATTAATCTGGCATTTAATATGGAATCTAAAAATCTGTTTTTAAGTCTCTTATATCTATTAATCGTTTCTCCACTTTTTTCAAAATTACGATGTAAATTTCATCGATGGTCTTTTGAAGATCAAAAGTATCGAATTCAACACCTAACCTTGACTTTAAAAGTGGAGGAATATGGTCTAATTTAACAAAAATAGGAATGATAGGGATTTTATTTGCATCCGCTGCTGTCCACTCTTTAACAACAAATTCTGAGTTTAAAGCATTTGGAGAACAAAATAGGAGTAAAACATCACATTTTCCGAGATTATCATTCATAAATTTAATAAAATTATCGTACGACTCGTCCTCATAGAACAGAACTCTTTCAATTTTCTTATAATTTGTAAGTGATTTAGCGATTTCTTTAACTTTGAATAATTCCCCATCTTTAGAAACATAACTAACAAAAACTTGTAAGCTCTCCTTAATCTCTGGTAATTGTTTAACTTCTGTACCTTTTATCATTTCCTCTTCCATTAAAGCTAACTCTCTCTCTTTGAGTTTCAATTCTTTTTCCCTTAATTCAATGTCTTTTGCTATTTTTGTGTCTTGAATTTTAATATCATCTATTTTCTTTTCAAGTAAATTTAATTTCTGAAATATTGCTTGTTGACTTAGATTACTTAGATCCTGCGGAGTAAGTGTTGAATCTGTTGGAATTTTCTCAATAGGGCTTAATTTTTGGCGGTAAATATTATCTCTAGACATAAAATATTCATTATCGATCTCTACTCCAAGTATTAAACTAGTAATACAATAAAAACTGTCGAAAATCCCTTCTTTTGTTGCAGTAGACGTTTCTATATAATATACTTCATTTTTTGTGATTAAATTATCAATATCTTTTGGTGAAACAGCAAAATTTTTCATTTCGCTTTTGTTTCCAACAATTAAAATTGGAACCTTCTTATTGGGATCTTTTTTGATATGTTCTCTTACTTCACTCAACCAATCATTTAAATGTTCAAATGTGTCCCGATTACCCAAATCAAAAAAAATCATAAATGCTTTAGCTCCAAACATATAAGATTTATGCAGAAACTTAAAACGGTCACTCCCTATAAAATTCCAAATTTGAATTCTATATTCTTGGACTCCAATCTCAGCATTCACTGATATTGATTCCCAATAAAAAGTAACACCGTAAGTTAAAGCAGTATCGACTTTTTTAACATAAAACCGTTTGGCAAAAAGTTCTATAAATTTTTCCTTACCTATACCTTCATCTCCTACAACACATATCTTAAAAATATTTTTGATCTTTTTTCTCGACATAAGAATCCCATTATTTATTTTCACCTATAATAGCATTTTAATAAAATTGTATATTACACAAAGACGTATATCGATTATTTAAACATTTTGAAAGTGTGAAGCAATTTCCTTCTGAAGGTCGCTCCCGAGGAGTTGTTTAAAATTTTGGAGAGTGCTGGCGCAGATGCTCAGGAGTTATCCAAGAAAATTCGAGCGATATTATAAAATTTTTTTTAACTTATTTTTGAATTTATTTGGAATTAGGTCTTTTGATAACTACATTCCATATTAAAAAGGAAAATTTCGAAATTTTTATCAATAATCCAGTCATTTTCATAAAGTATGAGTAATCCAAATTTGTTAAGGACTGAAGTACTGATAGGGGGTTTAAAATTTCCTGAGGGGCTACGCTGGCGCGATAAAAAATTATGGTTTTCTGATATGGTCATATGCAAAGTTATGACTGTTGATCTAAATGGAAAAACAGATATAGTTGTTGAAATGGAAGATTCCCCTTCTGGTTTGGGCTGGCTTCCTGATGGTCCACTTTTAATAGTTTCAATGAACGATGAACTCTTGTTACGACTCGATCCAGATGGTTTAAAAACTGTCGCTGATTTAAAAACGTTAGCAACTTATAGATGCAATGATATGGTTGTAGATAAGAAAGGGAGGGCATATATTGGAAATATGGGATTTGATTATCAGAATGAGAAATTTAAACCAGCCGAAATCATCTTAGTAACTCCAACTGGTAATGCTCAGGTTGTTGCTGACAAAATGGCTTTCCCGAATGGGACTATTATTACTCCAGATGATAATACTCTTATTGTAGCTGAAACTTTTGGACATAAGTTGACAGCTTTTGATATTTTAGATGATGGTTTGCTGAATGCAAGACGAGTTTGGGCAAATTTGAATTCTATGTACCCTGATGGGATATGTTTCGATGCAGAGGGAGGAATCTGGTTCGCATCACCAGGTAGTGGTAAAATTTTTCGAGTTCTCGAAGGCGGTAGAATCACTCATGAAGTCCAAGTTTCAAGTCAGGCTTATGATTGCATGTTAGGCGGTCCTGATCGATGTACTCTATTTGTGGCAACCTCTACAAATAACCGTTCCTTAGGCCGAATTGAAATTGTAGAAGTAGATATCCCTGGAGCTGGGCTTCCATAACGAAAGAGTAATTTTATAATTTTTAAACATATTTTTCAATTTAATAAGAATTATTAGATCTTTACTAAGGAAACTTCAAATAAGATTTATTAATTATTTTAAACTCTTTAAAGTGTAAATTTATTCAAATTAGAAATCCTATTGAAATAATGAAAACTAAAAGAATTATAGGAATTTTGTTGCCTCAAAATGAAATTACAGAGATTGAAGGTTTAGAAAATCTTATCTTATAAGAAGAGGATATAATAGAATATTGATGTGAAGAAAGAAAAAAAATGAGTTAAAAATGGAGAATCGTTTGAATGAAAAAGTAGCTATAGTTATCGGAGCAGGGCAACAACCTGGAGATACTATTGGGAATGGAAGAGCTATATCAGTTCTTTTTGCTCGTCATGGTGCTAAAGTAATGCTTGTTGATTGTAATCTTAACTCTGCCTTAGAGACGAAATCTATGATTGAAAAAGAGAGAGGAGAATCTTTTACGTTTGAAGCGGATATTGTTAAAGAGGAAGATTGCCGTAGAATAGCAGAGAAATGTGTTGAGGTTTACGGTCGGGTCGATATCTTAGTCAATAACGTGGGAATTGGAGAAGGAGATAGAAGCTTGGTCAGTCTAAGTGAAGATGCATGGGATAACATTTTTGATGTAAACCTAAAAGGAATGTTTCTAACTTGTAAATACATTTTGCCAGTGATGGAAAAACAAGGAAGCGGTTCAATAATAAATATCTCCTCAGTAGCTTCAATTTGTTCTACTCGGTATGTAGCATATAAAATTTCAAAGTCAGGAGTTAATTCTTTGACTCATCAACTAGCCATGAAGTATGCAAAGAATGGAATCCGTGTTAATTGTATCATGCCCGGTTTGATGCACACTCCTATGGCTATTGAGGGAATTGCTAGAAACACAGGCAGACCTAAAGAGGATATTATCAAAATGCGAGATAGCTTGGTTCCTTTAAAGGGGGGAATGGGAGATGCTTGGGATACAGCTTATGCTGCACTTTTCCTGGCTTCAAATGAGGCGAAATTTATAACGTCTGTAATGCTTCCCGTAGATGGAGGTCAAAGTTCTAAAATAGGGTGAAGTGTAGTAAGCTTCAGAAATTACTTGATGCGGCATTAAAGGTCGCACTCTAGTAGCTGTTTAAGATTTTGGAGAGTGCTGACGCAGATGCTCAAGCGTTAGCCAAGAAAATACGAACATTATAATAAAATTTTATATTTTGTTGGGAGGATATTAGAGATTAGTGATTTAGATCCTTAAATATTTCTTACGAGGCTAGCAGTAAGAAATAAATATAAAAAGTGCTTCTCCTCTTATAACATTAGACAAAAAGTTAAAATTGACACTTATCAGTGTTATTTAAAGTTTATTTAAAACAGAGGTCTAAATCAATGAATAAGAAAAAAATTTTGCTGGCTCTTACAGGACTCTTATTTTTTAGTATAATTGTAAGTAATGTTTCAGCAGATTATAGCGGTATATCAGTGGGTGACGCATGGACTTATAAAAGTAGTTATACAGATGATGAAGGAACTCAAGTTACCTATATCAGTGCTAAAGTCACATCAATTACTTCCAACACTGTTTTAGCCAATATGTATACAAATGGAATACTAGTATTAACTGATTGGAATATATCCCAAATTTATGTTTTTAGTGATTCTAAAGTATCTTATGATGTGAATATTTGGGGAAACTATACTGCAAGCTATGGTGGAAGGACATTAACAGTTTGTACAAGCTGGATACGCTATATAGTCGATACTACTACTGGAATTTTGGTGGAAGAGGTGATAACTGAGGATATAACCTTTAAGCTTACTTCTTGGAAGGTTTATAAAGAATCACCCTCAATCTCAGGCTTCTCATGGTTCTTTACAGTTTTAATAATCATTGGAATTTCTGCTTATCTTATAAGAAGAGGATATAATAGATTTTTTATCCCAAATAATTGATCTTTATTGATTTTTTTGTTTTTTTAATTTTCCTTTAAATATTTTTTGACTTCTCATAAGTTAGATCAAATTAAATTAAAACCAACGCATCTATATATTAATGGGAATCTAAAATTAACTATAAGATCCTTTTTAACAGGTAAGCACATCGCGATAAGTGAGGAGTATATGAAATGACTGTGAATACGATTGGATTTATTGGTCTTGGTAAGATGGGTTATTATTTAGCGAAACGAATCCTAGAATCTGGACAATCTGTATTCGTGCATGATTCCAAGCAAGAAAGAATTAATAAACTTACGGAAGTCGGTGCAGAAGGATGTGAATCTATAACAGAACTCGCTAAAAAATCGACTAGTCCAAAAGTGATCATCCTTTGTGTTCCAGCAGGAAAAGCTGTTGATGATATTTTAGGTCAATTAGACTCATACCTCTCTGAGGGGGATGTCATAATTGATTTGGGCAATTCTTATTATAAGGACAGTCAGAGAAGGGCTAAAGAGCTGAGTGAGAAGAAGATAGATTTTATTGATGTTGGCATGAGTGGGGGAATTTATGGAGCGAAATACGGTGCTTGTCTGATGATAGGGGGAAAAAAAAGTAAGGTGTTAGAGCTTGATTATTTATTTAAGGCAATTTCTAAAGATAATTCCTATGAATACTTTGGCAAGAGCGGTACAGGGCATCTTGTGAAAGGATACCATAATATGATTGAGTATGGTTTCTTGCAATCATTAGCAGAAGGATTAGAAAGCTTACTCGAAATATCTAAAGAAGAAGGAATATCTATAAGTCCTGAGAAAGCATGTAACATTTGGAGTAAAGGAAGTGTAATTGAATCTAGGATAATAAGAGATGCAATAAAGGCTTTTCAAAAAGCTCCTGCTTTAAGTGAAATAGAGGGCAGTGTTTATGGACAGACATTAGAAGATATGAAAAAGTTAATAATGGCTGCAGCTAATTGTGGAGTAAAGCTTTATTCTTGTAAGGCTGCTGTAAAAGCCAGGATGGATTCCCAAGCAAATCCAACCTACAGTGGAAAGATAATCAATGCAATAAGAAATATCTTTGGAGGGCACGAAGATTGGAAGAAGTAATCGCTGGATTGGATATAGGAACTTCTTCAATTAAATTAGTTCTATATTTTTTAATTATTAATCACATTTCATACATAATATGATTATTAATAAAAATGAGGAAGATCAACAATGGCAAAAGCGAAAGTAAATAATATAGAGATTGAATATGAGACAATCGGTGACCCGATTTCAAAACCGTTGTTATTGATAGCGGGACTGGGAAGCCAGATGCTTGCTTGGTCGGATGAAATGTGTGAAAATCTTGCAAATCATGGCTTTTTTGTCATCAGATTCGACAACCGAGATATAGGCTTGTCAACAAAATTTGAAGATGCAGGTTTGCCGAATTTTGTGGATATTAGTGCTGCCTATGCTCGTGGAGAAATACCCGATGTACCATATACTTTAGAAGACATGGCTGGTGATGCCGTTGGTGTCTTGGATGCTTTGAATATTGATAAAGCACACGTCTGCGGTGCTTCCATGGGTGGAATGATCGCACAAGTTCTAGCATATGGACATCCAACTCGGCTGTTATCTCTCACGTTAATCATGAGTACAACTGGAAATCCTGTTCTACCACAATCGAAGCCAGAAATCATGGCACAATTCTTTGCACCCGTTCCTTCTGAACGCGAGGCATTTATTGAAGAAATGGTCAAGCGCGGTCGTCTCATTCACGGCACTTTTCCTTATGATGAGGATCAATCAAGAGAATATAGAGCAAAGGAGTACGATCGCAATTATTATCCAGAAGGGATAGCCCGCCAATTAGCAGCAATGGCTGTTCCCGGTAATCTGAAACCTAAACTTGCTGCAATACGAGCGCCTACCCTTGTTATTCATGGGAGGGAAGATCCACTTAACTCTGTTGAAGCGGGTAAAGACATTGCAACAACGATCCCTGGTGCAGAATTATTGATTTTGGATGGAATGGGGCATAGTTTTCCTCGTGAAGTCATACCACGTATTGTAAACGCATTAATTGCGAATAGCAACAAGAAGGGCAATTAGAAAGTAATTTTAAATCTTCAAAATTTAACTGAATTTTCCTATAGTAAGAATTTACAGTTAAAATAACTTCAGAATTTATTTTTTCATTTTAAAAACTACAACGGCAAGTACCAAGAATACCAAGGTTAATAGTAACATGATTAGAAAATCCATGAAAAACATATCTAAACCAAAGCCATTAATCATGATTGCTCTGCTAATCCTTATTGAATATGTCATGGGAATAAAATATGAAACATATTGAAATACTTCTGGAAATGAATTTATAGGAAAAATAAATCCTGAGAAGAACATTGAAGGAATTAGTAGCAATGGGATGAACTGAAATGCTTGCAGCTCGTTTTGGGCAAAGGTAGAAGCAAAAATACCTAGTCCAACACAGGACATTGCGTAGATAAAGAGGACAAAAAATAGCAATAGAATATTACCAACAATCTGGATTTGGAAGAAGAGTACTGAAATTGCTAGCAAAAGTACACTTTGGACTAATGCTATTAACGAGTTCCCCAATAAATACCCAATCATTATTTCTGATTTGGAAGTGGATGTTACCTTAACTCTATACAAAGTTCCCGTCAATTTTTCCTTAGTAAAACCCCCAGTAACCGTTAAAATCATGAATAAAAAGAGTGCAAAGCTGAGAATTCCTGGTCCAAGAGAATCAATTGGTCTTAAATTTGGATCCCCCGCAATATATATGAGGTCAAATTCTAAATGAGATTCTTCTCCTAATATCTCATTTATCACCGTTCCAATAACTTCTGAGATTGCTCCTATTACGGAGCTTATCGTCTGTGGATCGCTTCCATCTATATATGTTAATATTTGGATATAATTTGAAAAATTCACCATATCCTCCGTAAAGTTTATAGGAATTACAATTAGTGCATAATAATCGTTTCCTCCATAGATTTTTGAAATTTCTTCTGAAAGATTAAATGTGTTTAAATTCAACAATTCGACATCCACTCTATCGTCTTCCTCAAGGGATCTTATGAATATTTCAGAGAATTTGGTGTCATTTATGCCCATAAAAGGTATACCCTCTCCACCTTCATCAAAATTAACAATCTTGATTGGTACTTGTCTAACAGGTTGTCCAAAAGCGTATCCAAAAAGAACCATCATAAGGATAGGCATCATAATGAGTAATCCTACTGTCCTTTTATCATGTAATAATGCTTGGAGATTCTTTCGTGTGATTGCCATTATCCTCCTTAAACTAATTCTCATCTTCCTGTCCCTCCTAACTCTTTTTCCTTCTTATCCTGATGTGTATAATGGATAAATACTTCCTCCATATCTGGTAGAATTTCAAGGTTTTTGATTCTTCTAACATTCTCCATTAACTCTATGGGTGTTCCAGAGATTAATATCTTCTTATTCATTAAACCAATTCGATCACAGTTAATTGATTCTGCCAAATAATGAGTTGTAATGAGAATTGTAACTCCCCTTTCTTTTGAAATTTTCTTAAAATAATTCCAGAATTCGATTCTAAGTTCAGGGTCAATCCCTACAGTAGGTTCATCTAGAATTAGAATTTCTGGTTTATGTAGTAATGCAACCGCAAGGGAACATCGTCTTTGCATCCCTCCGGAACATTTGGAGATTAACCTTTTTTTATATTCTGTGAGGTCAATTAATTCAAGGACTTCTTGGATATGAGAATGAATAACAGGTTTTGGAATTTTATATAAGTCTCCAAAAAATTTTAGATTTTGCTCGATTGTTAGATCTAAATATAGAGAGAGCTCTTGGGGCATAAAACCGATTTTATAATAGACTTCATTAATCCTTTTGGGGATTTTTTTTCCATCAATCGTTATTTTAGCTCCTGGATCTGGGTCTAATATATCTAATAGTACTAAGATTGTTGTCGTTTTTCCTGAGCCATTGGGTCCAATGAGACCATATATCTCACCTTTTTGAATATTAATATCGAGATTCTCTACAGCCTTGAAACTTCCAAAAGATTTTGAAAGATTTGATATTTTTATCATATTTTACAATAAAAAATTTTTTGCTGTTAATAGAAATTATTTGAATTCTCTAATATCTAATTTTAATTTAATTTAAAAAGTCTTTTCCTAGAATGAGAGTTGTTATTAATCCAAAAGTTATAAAAAATGCACATCATGTCTATCAAAGTTTGCTTGAAACGTTATTAAAGGTTGCACCCGAGGAACTGTTTAAAATCTTGGAGAGTGCTGATGTGGATACTCAGGAATTAGCCAAGAAAATCAAATATTTATTATAAAATATTATATTTTGTATTGAGTCTTTGGATCATCTGTTATTTATGTAGTTCAAAAATGCTTTCACGACCATGTGAAACTTAGGATCTGGCACTACAGTCAAGTGATCTTTTCCTTGAATTTGAAAATGGCAAGCATTAGGAACCAACTGTGCAATTAGAGATTTATCGCCCGGTATGAAATCATCAGTTCCAACTACAGTTAATACTGGTACGGATATTTTTTTTAAAGCTTTTCTCATTTCTTTCGATGTAGCGGGTATATTATCAGTTTGAGCATAAAAACCTTCCATCACTGCTGCAAGAGCATTTAAGTCTCCTCCTTGAGATTCAGCAAATAATCGGAATCGCTTTGAAATGGGATTTTTAATATTCCCAACATTTTCTGCTCTCAACGCAGCGGCAGTTACCATCCCTTGTTCTTTTAAAACTTCCCTTTGTCTCTCATTTGGTAATGACAACACAAATCCCCCTAAAATCGCAGAATTTACTAATTGAGGTTGCTGTAACAAAACTCTCAATGTCAATCGAGAACCCATAGAATATCCAAAGAAATTAGTTTTTTCTATTGATAAATGTTTTAGAAGTCCGACAATATCATTGACCATGTGTAGTCCGTATTGATCAGGATTTAATGGCTTATCGCTTTCCCCATGTCCACGACAGTCCATCAAAATCAGGCGGTTCTCTTTTTTTAAAGTTTCAATCCAATTTGTTTGTCGCCAATTACCTTTTATGCTTGAAGCGAATCCATGAATCATTAGCAAATCTGGACCTTCTCCTTCAATTTCATAATTGATTTTTATTCCATTATTATCAAAATATGGCATATAACTTCTTCCTAAATATTATTTGAATAGTTTTAGATATTACTTCAATGTTTGATCATATAAATCTTGATCTAATCAAACACTCAATTTCATAAAAAATAAATCATAATCTACATGTATTATTTCAAGGTAGATTCACAAAGAAAGATAGGTTATTCGAAATTTCTAGAGAAATAATTGATATTCTTCTACTTATACCATGTTATAATGAAGAAGAAAACATTAAAAAGATATTAGACCGTCTGCGTCTCGTAAAGCAAAATTTGGATAAAAGAAGAGACCTTAATTTGGAAATCCTTATCATCAATGATGGTTCTTCTGATAGAACTATGCAAATATTGGAGAAAAATAATCAAGATCTCCTTTTTAACGTTAAAAATTTTGAAGAAAATAAAGGGTATGGCTACACACTTATAACTGGTTTTAAATATGCTAAAGAAAAGAAATCTTCTTGGATAATCTCGTTCGATATGGATGGACAACACGAACACGAGTATTTATACAAGTTTATTGAACTAATCCTTAAGAATCCGATAGAACATATTATCTCTGGTTCAAGATATAAAATTGGAGACTTATTCTGGGAAAACCCATGGAAAGATAGATTTCTTGTTAATGCTATCATAACAGGAATTCTTAATACTATAGGATTTTCTATTACGGATGCCTTTTGTGGACTGAAGGCATATAAATGTAATGCTATTAATGACTTGGAATTAGAGATAAACGGATATGAAATACCCATCGAAATATGGATTAAATCAAAGAAAAAAGGATATTTAATTGTTGAAAAAGGAGTTCCAGTAATATATAAAGATAGAAATGAAGTATTAAAAAATGCTAAAGATAGCTTTTTGTTTAGAAAAGGGGAAGAAAGAATTGAAAAATATATTCAATTAATTGAATCACTCTTGAATACTCCTTTAAAAACAAATATTAATGTTTTTAAGTCAATTTTTTCAAATTATTTCAATAGTGTGGATGTTATTAATAAATATAACTTCAAAAAAATACAAGAATCAATTTTTAAACAAATAAGAGAATTAGAAGCTTAGTAGATTAAAATGGATCTTGAGTTAGATATTTTAGTGATTGGGGCCCATCCAGATGATGCGGAAATCGGATGTGGAGGAACAATTGCCCATTATAAGAAAAGGGGTAAAAAAATTGGGATTTTAGACTTATCAAATGGAGAGCCAACTCCATATGGTACTGTAGAAAAAAGAATGGTTGAAGCTAAGGCAGCTTCTGAAATGTTACAGCTGGATATAAGAACTACTTTAGATATGACAAATAGATATATTGAAAATACAATAGAGAATAGAAAAAAAGTTTCGGAAGTTATTAGAAAATATAAACCACATATTCTTATTACACATCCCTCTGATGATTGGCACCCTGACCATATAGCTTGTCATCAGATTGTCAATGCTGCTAAATTTCAAGCAAAATTAACAAAAACCGAATCCGAATATCCTGAACATTACCCAAAATATGTTTTTTATTTTGATCATTCACATTTAAAGGATAAAAATCGAAAATTGGATTTTTTAGTCGATATTTCTGATTCTGTAGAAGATAAAATAAATGCTCTCAAAGTTTATAAATCTCAGTTTGTTGATAATGAAAAGCATTTAAGGATATTTGATTACATAAGAGAACGTGCGGGATATTTGGGTTATCAAATTGGTGTAAAGTACGCTGAAGGATTCATCACTTCTGAATATTTAATGGTGGATTTTGAAAATTTTAAATTTTGAGTAGAATAGAGATGTCAGACAATAAATTAGAAGATTCTTTAAAGTATTACCTGCTCTACTCTTTAAAAGGAAAAAGATCATGGATTTCTGACGGTATGAAAGATCTTCTACCCCAATCTATGAGTAATGCAATTTTCCTCGCGAAAAAAATACGCAAAGAAATGGAAGAGGATACCAATTCTAATGAAATAAAATTGGCGCTAGGAAAAATTTTCGAAAAAACTAATAGAAGATATAATATATTCACTGACAAAGCTAAGAGACATTTAGAAAATTTTCTTACTGATGATAATAGTTTAAGTTTAGAAGTTTCCCATCAACCTAAATTTTTTGGCGGGGAAAGATTTCTTTTCAACAAAATTGCTTGCGGAGCAGCTTTTTCGAATCTTGATGAGAGTATAATACCAATTTTTTACGTGGCCGATTATGATAAGGTCCATTCAGAATTGATAAAAACAAAATTTTCCCAAAGCGATTCACCGAATGGGTTTTCAATTTCAGTAAATCCTGAAATAGAAAAGAAATTTTTAGGTATGAGAATTAGAAATCTTCCGCTACCATCCGTATCTTATCTTTTAGAACAATTTCAAGAAATTAGAAAAAAATATGGTAATTCTATTAATTCTTGTGTAGAGGATAATTGGCATAAAAAATTATTAGAAGAACGGTTAGAGGAAGCACTTCGGTTAATAAAGATCGCACACAACGATGCAGAGAATTATACAGATTGGTTCATCAAAATAATTGGGGTAATTTCAAATGTTATCTTTGATCAAGGATATCTTTTCATTTCTGCTTCAGATTTAGAATATAAAAGGCTATTAACACCGTTTTATGAGATTTTATTAGAGAATCAAAAAAAGTATGTCGATAATTATGTAGATTTAAAACATCAATTCCTAGAACATAATATCCGTCCTCCTTTAAGAGATATTAGACAAGATTTTGTCCCTTTTTTCTATGAATGTAATAATGAACAGTGTCATTGCCAGAGATCGGAATTAACCTGTCAAGATTATACTTCTATGATCCATGTTAAATGTAAATGTACTCATTGCGGGAATATAATAGATTTTAGTTATGAAAAAAATAACCCTGATCTTTCTGAACATGCATCTTTTTTTACTCCCAGAGTTGAATCACGACAATATTTAATTTCAAAAACCATCAAACCAGCAATACATATTGCAGGGACAGGTGAAACCAGATATTATACGATGGGGATCCCCTTGATTAGACATTTTGATAAGAATATCTCTCTACCGGTTATTTATTTTTATAATAAAATAACAATGAATACGTTCATAACCAGGAAACTAGAGCAAGATTTAATAAAGTTAAATGTTCCAAAATTCTTAGAAAGTATTAAAAGCTTGATGAAGAATCTTGGAAAGTTTAATAAATTAATAAATAAACCCACCGATTTTATTCCAGAAAGGGCAAAAATCGTGGAAATGTTAACAAATTTTAAATTATACATGATACAACTTGAAAATGTTTTAGTAAAATACCAATTAACAGAAGTGGCTTCAGAGCAAAAAAATACAATTTCAAGTTATCTAAGCAACATGTTCGGGAAAATCTCTAAGGAAAAACACGGGCAAGAAGCAATATTTCATTGGGTGGATTTATGTTTAAAAAATGGGTTATCAAATTTCTTTAAAGATTTCCAACGAATTTATAAACCGTGGCTCCCTCCTGGAATGGAAGTTTTTCTTTAAATTTTTAGCAAATTTACAATTCTTTATCTTTATTAGGTATTATTTTCGCTTAAACAACTTATTTGCATTTTCCCAATAAATTTTCTTTAAAATATCAAAGGGAAGATCCAACCCATTGATTTTTGTATCATTATTATTTTCAGGATCTGGAAAAGGCAATGGTAAATCTCGTACCGCGGTTTCTAAAAGTGCTTGAAATGTAAAATAACGAGATCGATAATAGGTTGAAACTGGTTTGTTTCGATCTTGTACAAGATCAGTACCAAAAAGAATTCTATCTGAATATTTAATAATAAATTCCCTTGCTTTTTCCGGGTACCTCCCTAACTCTCGTGCCATCCATCTTGCTGAAGAGGTGTCAATGTAGTAATTTGGATATGATTCAAACCACCTTGAGAGGTTTTCTAGATTCTCTGGTTGACCCCCAAAATGTGCCTGGAGTACTTTTAGTTTAGGAAAGCTGGATAAAACCTGTTCAAAATCGTCTAAATGCTCTTTTTTTGTGCCATATCGGCTAACTGGTTGATAAACTTTCTCGTACCATAGATCAGGGTCACTAACATGAATTAACAAAATTAGTCCCAATTCTTCAATCTTCGCGAATATTGATTTAAAAGGTTCATCAGATAAACGAAAGTTCCTTGGTTCTATCTTAAATTGAGCTTTTACATAATCTCTCCATCTAGGTCCAAACCAAAATTTAATAATTGGAAATCCTAGTCGATAAATTTGATCAATTGCATCGGTGAGTAATTTATGATTAGCATTTACATCAAAAAGATGCTTACTTCTGAAATAATTGGCTAAAACAAACTTATCAGGGAATTTTGTGTTTAATTCTTCAATATTATCTTCCCAGACAATACCAACTGATTTTTTTATATTGAACTCTTCTCTGAACTTAATTAAAACCTTAATACCTTTCATTCTCCCTAAATGAACATGAGCATCAAATTTAGGACCATAGTACTTCGCAGAACCGGCTGGATCATCATTAAAATAGTCGGAAATATACTTTTGCATTAGAAATTCACTCTCTTTTTGAGATTTTTGATTGTTTTTACAGCCCTTTCTATTATGAAGTCACTAATAAACTGAGGAATAACACAACCAGGAGCGATTATTAATCCAGAATCTTTGAAGTCCTTGTAAACTGAAGTGATCATTGATGAAACATCTTCGGGATTGGATATATCTTTCCAAGATTCCGCATTTAAGCCTCCGAGAAGTCCTCCCTTAAAAATGTTTCTCGCCTCAGAGAGATTTGGAGCCGTTTGTTGATCATGCCAGTTAATAGCGTTTATAGGCAGTTTTGTTGCCAATTCGTAATCAGGATTGTCTCCATGGAGATGAAGAACTATAAAATTATTTTTCTTTAACGATTTTTTAATTAGGGATTTCATCGGCTCAAATTCCAATTCCATTCGTTCTTCATATGTTAATCTATTGTTAAAATGTTGTGTCGCCAAAAATATGCCATTAGCTCCCGCATCAATTGAAGCTTTAACAAAATCAGTTATTGCTGATATTATTATCTTAAATTGTTCTCTGACTAGTTGAGGATCCTCTCTGTAGTGTAAAATTATGTTTGTATCGATCTGGGATGCTACCATAAAAGGAGAAAAAACAGTCATCATGGTAGGGACTTTTCCGTCAATCTTCCGATTTATTAACTTCATTGCTTTAATCTGATTTCCAAATTCACCGGTATTTATATCAATATTTTTAATATTCTCCCAATCCTCTATATTTTCGATTGGATATTTCACACAAATTCTAGATCCCGAATCTGGAGCATAACCTCCCAATTCCGCGCCAAAATCAGAAGCAAAAGCACGACCAGAGATTGAGATTTTCATAATATCGGAATCAAATTTATTTTGAAAATCCATCTGCGCCTTTAAAAGGCTTTCAGGACTTTTATCAAAATCGGGAAAATGTTTCCAAATTGCATAAGGGACTCTCTCAGTGGGTTCTGCTTTAAAGGCTTTTTTAATTATATCGAATTTATCCATTGATTTATCTTATCTCCTAATAATCTCAAAGTTAAGTATGTATTTGTTGTAAGTTATCTCATTAGAATCTTAAAAAACTTTTCTATTCAAAGTTATTATGTGGAGAAAATTAGAGATGAGAAAGGTTATAATAAAATTTAATTAATAAAATGGAATTTCTATTATAAAGTGCTCATTGATACCTTCTTACTCTTGGCTCCTGAGTAGATGTTTAAGATCTTGGAGAGTGCTGACGCGGATGCATTTTATTTTGTAAAATCGTAAATTTATCAAAAAGTCAAATACTTTCATAGATATGTTACCTGCCTGGTTAAGTTTTATCATCATCATTGGCATTGTTATGGCTCTTTCTAAATATGAATTAGGTATTATATTATCTTTAGGAGCTATTGGTTTTGCTATTTTAGCGGGAGTTGATATTTTACAATCACTAATCAATGTGCTAACTGATCCATCTATTTTAGTTTTAATAATTATTATGACTCTCATTCCTATTCTAGGAGGAATAATGGAAGAGTCTGGATTAATGATGGAGATGATTCAAAAAATGCGAATTTCAAGGAAAGCTTCTCTCATGGCCATTCCTGCGTTATTTGGTTTATTGCCCGTGGCAGGAGGAGCTTTAATGTCAGCCCCTATTGTAGAACAGATTGATTCTGAAGCAGATTCAAGTATAAAAGTATCAATCAATGTATGGTTTCGACACATGCTGATCCTAATCTATCCTTTATCTTCTACATTGATTTTATCAAGCATTCTCACAAATATAAATCTTTATATAATTGTAATTGGATTAATGCCTTGCCTTCTAATAATGTGCTTAATAGGTTATTTTACATTGATTAAGGACGTTACTCCTTTTCCAGATCAAGGAGAAAGAGATCTTAAAAGAGCATTTCATAACATGCTTCCAATTATTATCGCGCCAATAGTAGATTTTGTAGGAAGGACTTTTTTTAACTTACGTGTACCTGAAATATATCTTCTTATCGCTCTTGTTTTTAGTATTTTCTTAGCTTTAAAATTTGGGTATATGAAGTTCTCAATCATTGCGAGTATATCAAAAAGAATGAAAATTTGGCGTTTCCCATTGATAATATTTTCAATGTTCTTATTTTTAGAAGTTTTTATTCATTCTGGAGCTCCGGAGGATATAGCTAACTTAAACTTATCAGTCTTTCTTTTACTATTAATTGGATTCTTTCTTGGTTTTGCTACGGGACGGATTCAATTACCAATTTCAATCTTAATCCCCATTTATTTAGTTCAAAATGCTGTCCTTACCATGCCGCTCTTGGATTTCATTTTCATCTATATTTCAATTTCATTAGGATATTTAATTACTCCAATTCATCCCTGTGTCGCATATAGTACGGAGTATTTTGAAACAGATTTCAAAAAAGTGGTAAAAATTCTAGGAAAACCGATCTTTCTTTCTTTTATAATATTTATTGGTCTTTATTGGATCTTATTTTTTATATGAAAATCTTTTCGTTTAACCTTACAGTCAATAACTATTCTTTCAGATATGAGATGATAATTTTAAACTATTTAAAAAAATTGGAATCGTGCTCTTCTAAAGCATCTGTGAGTACTAAACACAGTTTTTCTAATAAGTGCGTATCAATTTTATCGATTGTATCATTAGGAGTGTGCATATAAGCGTATGATTCCACTTCACCTATTCCGTATCCTTGGAAGCCTCTATCTCCTAAAAAACCACCATCGGAATGAGTACCAAAAACCCTTTTAGTAATAAAATGCGGGATCGTAAGATTCCTATTGTTATTCAAAATTAAATTATCAATATCCTTGGCATGATCTCCTTCTTTTCCTCCTGGAAATAGATACACATGCTTTGCTATAGACTCAAAATTAAATATTATCGATTTGGAGAGATTAAAATTTACCAAATTATTATAAAAATGCCTAATACCCATTGTTCCGCATTCTTCAGCTCCAGTAAAAAGAAACCAAATATCATAATTTATTAATCTGTTTTCAGGGATACTATAATAATTTACTAGTTCTAAATTACACGCGATACCTGAAGCGTTATCAACAGCACCATCAGAACTGTTATCAGTAGTGTTAAGAAGCATCATTGTTGTGGATAATATATTCAAAATTAAAGGGAACAGACCGATAATATAAAATACTAATTCAAATCCTATTAATCCTAAATTTTTAGAGATTATCATAACAATCAGAATAATTGAGGAGGCGATCCAAAGTTTAGCTATTCTTATACGGATTCTAATTGTGAATCTTTGGCCCTTTGAATCCAAATGACTTATAAATAATACAATCCTGTCTTTAACCTTCTTTTCTTTTGATAAAGATTTAATCTTTATTAATACGTTCTGCGAATCCATCTTTGTAATGAATTGAATTTTTTCGGGTTTTCTCGCCAATATTATAGAGATAATCAACATTGTAAATAAGATGAGAATCAAAATCATTGATAAGGACATATATATATTCAAGTAAAATAAAAACAAAATTACTGAAACGGATGAAAATGCGATTTTAGGATATATCCTCGAATAAAATGAACTAAATGTAAAAGATTGGACTTTATACTTTAAATTTAAATTCTCTATTTCTTTGGTTAATTTTTTGTAAGCCTTAATTTCATGTTCTGTACCAGATAATCGAGGAAAAGTAAATTGCTTAAGGTTTTTTTTTATACGGGCTTCTTCAATCGTCATAATCTTTAGGAATGATATCATTTCTTTACATTATCTCATGAAACTCAAGCATACACTCCTTAAACTTTATTTACCACTAATCATCTAAGGGATTCGTTAATTTTCCAATGAATAGAATTGTTTTTGTTTTAGAATCGATGAGAAAGAATAAGAAAGGGTGATCAGCTCGAAATTCTGGAGGTTTTTGTATTGGACCTAAAGACCCTCCCAGTATTCTAAGAGCGGTAACTGCCGCAGCTTCCGTCCCTCTCTCATTTACATCAACGAAGGCTTTATGTATTATTCTAGAAATACTTTCTGGGGGATCTTTTGCAATTCCTGAAAAATCGGCATTATCTGAAAAAGCATCAACAAGCCCTAAATCATATAAGGGTTTTAAAAGCTCATATTTTGTTTCAAATTTAAATTTAGGAAAAATTATTTTAATCTTTCGTTCCCATAACTTCTGAAGTTTGGATAATTGGTTCATTATTGTGTTGTATGTTAGAAGGTTTTCCAATTCCTCCAATCCATCATTCTTCTCAGGGAGGAAAATTACCATTGAAATTCTTTCATAAGTGCCAAAGACACGTTCACCTTTATAAGGCATTTCGAGAATTTTGAACCCATCTTCCTCTAAAAAGCGAAACTTATCTGTTTGGTGCATCATCGGAACTGATATTTTTTCACCAGAGCTGAGTGTGAAGGAATCATCCTCTGTTAGTCTCTCCTTGAAAGGGTATTCCCTCGCACCCTTAAAATAGATAGCATTTACCACAATTATTCCCATGTTTTCATCGATGGAGTCAAGAATATTTAAAATCTTCCCTTGAGTTTTCTCAGCAACCCAAGCATTTATTTTGGCGCAAGATTCTTTAACTGCATTGAAATCTAATTCCCAGATTGCCCCGTTATAAATATCATCAATAATCCAAAGAAACTTTTCAAGAACAGAATAATCTTCTTGAATACACACTAAATTAGCTAAATTTAATTCTGAGCCTTTACCATCATAAAATATTCTCAATAATTTTTTAAACTCTGAATGAAATCGATTTTGTTCTATAGAAATATTAAGAATATCTCTCATTTGCTTCTCAGTTGAACCACGAGCTCCTGCATAGACCATCGCGAGTACCGTGTAAATGCTAAAAGGTGAAAAAAAAAGATTTTTCTTAGGTTCTTTCAATTTATTGTAAAGCTCAATAGAAAACGTATTAGTGGCTTCAATTAGTTTATCTTCATCCATTTTTACCAAGGACTAAAGTTTTAATATTTAATGTTGATAGGTTATTTACCTAAAACCATTTAAAGTTTATTTTAATTGGAGGAATAATTTGAAAGGAAATTAGTTTCTACTCCTTTTATATTTTATTACCTCGATTGAAGAAACACTTTAACAAGGCTAAAAAATCTTGTGAGAGGATCTTCTGAATCTGTACAATTCTCCTTAATGGCGTATGCCCAACCGTATACTAGATTCCAATCAAATTCTTGCTTAAGCCAATCACTAAAATAATTGAAATCAGGAACATTTTTCTCGATTATATCATGAATTTTTAAACACGTTATATAGCCAAATAACAAATTTGATAATGACTCAATTGATTTATCAGGAATGAACATACTAGTCCTTTCTTCTATTTTATCAATCAAATCAAAAATATTCTCAATTTTACTCATATTATTGTTATTCAATAACCCCACCACATAATTTTTAACTGGTTCTACCTTCGGATTTCGTCCGAAATAAGTTTTTTGAAATAGATAATGCGCAATATTTGCCACACATGGAGCAATCTGATTTTAGGTTCGAATAATTTTTTTGGAGAGTCTCAGCATCTAAACTTAATTCGAACTGTCTTTTCCAATTTTTAAGGGATCTATTTTTCGAGAGTTCAAGATCATTATCAAAAAGGTGATTCAATCCATATTTTAAGGAATCACCTACATGTGCGGCAATTTTACAAGCAATCAATCCTTTTTTAATATCGCTTGCGGTGGGGAGCCCAAGATGTTCTGCGGGAGTAATAGCACATAAATAATCGGCTCCAAAACCCGACGCGAAAGCCCCTCCTATAGCTGCTGCGATGTGATCATAACCTACTGCGATATCGACTGGAAGGGGGCCTGACACAAATAAAGGTCTATTGTTTGTCAATGTTTTATGTATTTTAATCCATTCAATTAAATCCTTTGCATTTACATGCCCCCCCAAACTTTCTAGAATAACTTGGATACCTTTTTCATTAGCTTTTCGGGCAAGTTTAGAATTCAATAAAATTTCAGCGAGCTGGAATTCGTCAATTTTATCATGTATACATCCGCTCCTCATGGCATTACCCAAATTAAGTACAATGTCTCTTTCTTTAACCATTTCAAGAATGTAGTCAAAATTTGTTAAAAAGGGATTCTCCTTGGAGTTTTCACACATAATCGAGGCAGTAAAGCTGCCTCCTTTAGAGATAATCCCCATAATTCGTTTATCTTTCATTTTTTTTTAATTTTCAAGAGTAAAAGCCGCATGTATAACTATTGAGCTTACTCCATCCTTTAATTGTTTTTCAATTACATTAAAAATTATATCTTCAGAAACATTAACAAGAGAATTAGCCTGCTCAACAGCTTGATAAATAGGAACAGTAGTTATTGGTAATGTTGAATTTTTAATAATCTCTTTCCTTATTTTGTCTATATCTCCTCCCATTGAAAGGTCAGAAAGTGTATCTGCACCATATTTTTGAGCAATTTTTGCTTTTTTAATTTCATCATCAATATTGAATATTGAAGATGAGGTACCAAGATTTACATTAATCTTGGTTCTTAAAGAACCTCCAATGCCTAAAGGTTTACAAGTTAAGCTCTTCATTATAATTAATTGGCCACTTGAGATGCTTTTCATTATTTTGCTAATATCTTTATTTTCTTCATTAGCAACTTCCTTCATTTCGTTTGTTGTATTCCCATTTAGTGCTTCTTCGTAGATTGTCATTTTAATATAAAATTAAAGGTCAATTCTTAGTTTAAAAAATGAAAGCTACTTAATTTATTTAATTATGTACTATAAGAAGACACGGAAAACCCATAAAATCGAAGTTTATAATTAGTGTATTGAATGATATCGAGATTAAAAAAATAAACACAAGACAAGGATCTTAAAAAAGAAGTAAGTAAAAATATTTAATATCAAATTATAATGTAAAATATACTATTCTAAATTTATTTTTCAATCATGAATAAGGTCCCTTATGATCATTTCGGTCTTTTAATATTCGGTCAAGGTCTATGGAAAGAAAAATTTACCCAGAAAATCTCTAAGGATACAAAATTAAGTTTTTTCCATCTTTCAGGGTACTCAAAAGATAGTTTATTTTGCACTTGCCCAGTTTGTAATGCAATGGTAAAATTATTTGATCCCATGAAGCCTGATCCTTATTTAGATTTATGTGATCTCTGTAAACCAATATTTAAGAAGTTTGAAAAAATAAAAGGACAAAATGAAGGAATGGTATTCCTTTCTCATAGTATTATAAGAGATATCAGATTACTTCAAAATCTTACTAGTGGTTTGCTTTCAAAAGACCAGATTAAAAAAATATATATCTTAGAAATTGAATATAAAAAAATACCAAAACCTATTCCAGTGATAATTGAATCATTAGGGCATCAAAGATTATCTAAATCTGAGTTTATAAAGCTTCTGGAAAATAACTTGTATCAATACGATGTTATCTATGAAATTTTTAAAGACAAATATTATTGAAAATTTTAATAATTAGAAGTAAAAGAGGTTTTTTTATGAGAAATGAAGTTACAATGAGGTTTTTAGCCGCTCTTGGAGGAATTTTTGCCTTGATAGAGGCAATATTAGGACTTGATCAAAGGAGACCTGAAGATATTAATGTTGTTTCGACAGTAATTGCAATGGTTTTAGCAGTTATTATATTAGTAAGTGTAGTAAGACCTGAAAAACCAATTCCACTTAATTGGATGGTATGTGTAGTTTTAGGAATTGCTATGATTGTCTACAGTAGCTTAATAGGGGGGATTTTAGTTTTGGTTGCTGGTTTTGTGGGATACACAGAGAGTGCTTATTAAAATACTTATCATTGTAAAATAAATTTTATTTTAATTAATTACAAGTTATCATTATAACCAATTTTTGAATTCAGTAGATTAATTAATTTTGATAAAAGATTGGATTTTAAAAAGCTAATTTTAAATTTATGAATATGATAATCGATCACTGTGATAAAACAATAAGCATAAAAATTGTCTATTTCGGCCCCGCTTTTTCGGGGAAAACAACTTCAATTAAGGCTTTATTTACTCTGTTTGGTAGGGGAGATAAAATTCATAGTATCGAAAGTACAGTCAGTCGAACTTTGTTCTTTGATTATGGCACTGTTACCTTTCAAAATCAGGAGTGGAAGTTAAAAATCCATATATATACAACAACAGGGCAAGATTTCTATTTCATTACAAGACCAATTACTTTACGAGCGGTAGATGGCGTAATTTTAGTACTCGATTCTCACAGAAAAGTGTATGAAAGGAATTTAGCTTCATGGAATGAACTTATTTCATATTTTAGAGAAAGTGTTGAGTATATTCCAATAATAATAGCTTTCAATAAGCAGGATTTAAAAGAAAAATTGAATCCTGAGGAATTTTTAAGAGAAATTAATATAAGAGAATTTAAAAAAGTAGAAATAAGGTATACAAGTGCTCTTCTCGGAGAAGGAATCTTAGATTGTTTTGAGGATATTTTAGGTTTAACACTGCAAAAATACTATAAAAATAAGTTAATATCTGTTATAAACTAAGTATTTAGCAATATCGTTTAGGGGGAATTAATTCAAGGGCGAAATCTTTGTGTTTTGAAGGGAGAACACTATTTATCTTTATTTTTAAGTAAAGTTCAAATAATGTTTATTGTTTCAATGTAATATGACAGAAGAAGTCATTAGATGGGATTTAAGTGGTTTTTATTCTAGTATTAACGATTCCAAAATAGAAAATGATATGCAACAAATCGAAAAAGAGGCTGATGAGTTCAATAGAAAGGTAAAAGGTAAATTAAGTGATCCTTCCCTCCCTCCTGCCCAACTTGTAGAATGGTTTAAGGCTTATGAATCAATTAAAGAAAAGTTATTTTATTTAAAACTCTATTCTCAACTAATTTATCTAATAAATTCTCTTGATGACGATATAAAATCATTTAATGCGAAAATAAACGAGTTTAACACTAAAATCGAGAGAAATATACTATTCTTTTACTTAGAACTAAATATAATTTCAGATGATAAATTTAATGAACTTATAAAAGCTCCAGAATTAACAAATTATTCTCATGAACTTAAATTTAATCGATTAAAGAAGATACATCAACTTTCTGAAAAAGAAGAACAAATTACTTTAATGAAAGATTTTACCGGTGTAAATGGGTTCATTAAACTCTATGGAGAATTAAAGAGCAGCTTCATATTTGATTTTGAAGTGGAAGGTGAAATGAAGAAACTTACTGAAGCAGAGTTATTTTCTTTTATGTATCAGTCAAACAGAGATCTTCGCCTTAAAGCGCTACGAACAATGATGCAAGAATATGAGAAATATAAGATGATATTTACGCATATTTTCAACAATGTATTAAAGAATTGGGATTTAGAGAGCAAAGAGAAAAAGTATGATAACCCTATTTCTGCAAGAAACCTTGAGAATGAAGTAAGTGCTAAAAGCGTCGAAGCAATAGGAGAAGTAACCACTGAGAGCTATCCTATTGTGGAGAAATATTATAACTTAAAGAAGAAAATCTTGAATCTTGAAGAATTGCATATGTCTGATTTATATGCACCAATCGGACAAACATTAAAGGAGTATACGTATGAGGAAGCATTAGAGTTAATTAAAACCGCAGACGAGAAATTTCATCCAGAATTTCGTGATATTATGGAAAAAATGAATGAATTAGGACATATAGATGTGACACATCGTAAAGGAAAAAATAGAGGAGCTTTTTGTGCTCATGGTAAAATGAATCATTATCCTTTCGTGTTCGTTAACTTTACTGGTAATGTAGATTCAGTAAGAACACTTGCTCATGAATTTGGACATGCATTTCAAGCGTATTATATCCAGAAAACTCAAAATTTTATAAATGTAGATATTTCCTTGGTGGTTGCTGAAATCGCATCTGTTTTCAATGAAATCCTTACTTTCGATTATTTAATGAACACGGATTTATCTAAGGAAGAAAAAATTTCGTTGCTATGTGGTTTTATTGAGTCGAAGTTTGCTACTTCCCATAGACAAAATGCCTTCTACAGGTTTGAGAAAAGAATGCATGATTTGTTAGAAAAAAAATTGCCATCCACGAATGATATCAGGGGAGCTTTTGTTGAAGAAATGGAACTAATGTTTAGGAATTCGATGACAAATATTAAAGAAGAATATCAGAATTATGTATTTGTAGTTTCTCATTTTCTTTAAGTTCCATTCTATGTGTATGCATATAACATGTCAAATCTTTTAGTAATCTCAATATATCAACAATATCTTGATCAAAAAGAAACTTTTATTCCAAAGTTTCTAAAGTTACTCTCTATTGGACGCTCCCTTACTCCAAAAAAAATGCTTTCTGGAATTGGTATTGACCTGGATGACTCCTCGTTCTGGGAAAAAGGTATTAAATATTTATCAGATAAAATTGATGAATTGGCAGAATTAATTGAATAAAGAGCTCAGAAGGCAATAGGAGAAAGAATTCCTCACCGGACAATCGAACTAAGAGACACTTTTAACGAATTATTAGAAAAAACACTAAAAAAAAATTCTGAACTGCTTTAAGATAAAGTAATAATAAAAAAGGGTAAAAGTGTACGATTATGATTTCAAATTTAATACACACGATTTTCAGATTGCGAAACAGTTTTTATTGGTCTTAGGACCACACATACTCTTTCGACACTTTTTACATCAGCGCGAGCACGAAATGATTCTATTAAAGCATCTAATTCAATAATTTCAGGTACATTAACTTTTACTAAAACTCCACATTCTCCAGCGAGGAAATAAACTTCTTCACATTGAGGAAGAATTTGTGCTTCTCTCAACAACGCTTTTGTTTCAGCTTGAGTTTTTGGAATAAGGGTAATAAATGCAATAATGCATCTTTCATCTTCGCGACATATCTTTATAGTAAATTTCTCGATTACCTTTTCAGCTTGAAGTTTTATAACCCTTTTTCTTACCGTAGACTCAGATAATTGTACTTTGGGATCTTTTGATATTTCATGATATGGCCTTCTTGAGTCTTCGAGGAGCATTTCGAGAATTCTTTTATCCTTATCATCTAGGTTTTTCATAATCAACCCTATATTTAGGTAAAAGCACTGCCATGCAGTGAATGCTTTTTTTGTTTTGAAAATTTATGTAGTTAACTTTCAATAATAATGTGTTGTAATATATAATATTTTATCTCCTCTACAGTTCCAAATATTATAAAAAAATTGGAAATTTCTTTTCAAGTTTATTTAAATTAATGTATCCTCTAAAATGGTTTATAGGTCCCTAAAAAGCTGTGGAAACAAGCGTTCGTAATGGACTGCCATACAATGAATACCGGCTGCTTTCGTAGTCTTTTTAATTTCTTTGATAAATGGTACGTAAAAATCTAGATTAATTTTATCGATCGCGGCATATTTTTCTTGCTTATCTTTTATTTTTTTAGTTGCTTTTAGAGCATTTAAAAATTCTTTAGGAACAGAAACACCCGGTATATATTCATTAAAATACCACGCAATACCATAGTTTTTTATTGGAAATAATCCAAGTAAAACAGGAATATTATACTTATCTAATTCCTTTAGAAACTCCATACCATCATCAACATCAAATGAAGTTTGGGTTTGGATAAAATCTGCCCCCACCTCCACCTTTCTACCAACTTTTAAAAGTTCTGGCTCTCTTGGATTTGAATTTGGATTCGCGGCACACCCTACATTTATCTGAGGTTTTCCACCTCTAATTTCATTTCCTTCTAAATCAGTTCCTTCATCAACCATCTTTGAAACGAGAGCTATCAATTGAGTAGAATCTAAATCATAAACCGCTCTAGCATTTTTATGATCTCCAAGAGCAGAATGATCTCCCGTTAATGCAAGTAGATTTTTAAGGCCAAGTATTGATCCACCTAATATATCGCCAAATAAGGCAATTCGATTTCTATCTCTAACAGTCATCTGCCAAATCGTTTCTAATCCAACTTTTTCTTGAACTAAGTAACAAGGGACCATGGAACATGTATAAGCATCTCCTTGTGGTCCATCTGTAACATTGGCTGCTACTATTTTTCCGGTATTTTTCATTGCTTCTGCAGATTGTAGAACATGTTTTAAATCAATATCCTTCTCAGGTTCTAATTCCCCAGTGAATACAAACTTTCCTTCTCGGATTGTTTTAACTAAATTACTGTAAGCAGGTCTCTGTGGCATTTTATACCTTTTCCTCCTTTTTTGGTTTTTCTTCATTTGAAATAGGTTCATAAATATGCATAAATCTTGGGCTCGACCATATCTGATAATTCCTTGGAGGTCTATATATTGTGAATAGATCTAGTCTATTAAATTTCTTCAATCGTTCCCAGATTTTCACCCATGCACATTCATTTATATATCCTCCTACTTCACATTTACCTTCAACTTGTCCTCCACAAGGACCGTTACTCAGGTTTTTAGCACATCCAGCCATAGGACAAATACCGCCTGTAACTCCAAGTAGACATTCTCCACAAGTTTCACAATACTCAACAAAATAATTTTCTCCATTATTCTCTGCTCCACCAAACATACTGTCTTGTGCTGGAAAAGTGAGAATTGTAGGAAAGATTCTATTTAACATTCCTACCCCTAAACCACATGCTAAGGATACAATTGCATCATATTCTTCAATAAAGGGTCTTATTGTTGTTGCTGCAATTCTATCATCACACTGTCTTAGGACAGTGATAGCTTTCCACTTTAATTCTTTTCTATTACTCCTTGCTTTCAATTCGAGCATTTGTGCTAGTACTTTTGCTTCGTTAATTGAGCGTGGAGGTTGACAACATCCATCACACCCCGCAACTAGGATTTTTGAGTATGGGATTATCATTTCATATATTTCTTCAATATTCTTTTGTTTAGTTATTATCATCTTAAAAAACACCTAATTTTATGAATTTGATAATTATTTTATTTTGTTATTAGAATTTCTTCTTTTTTATAGTCATTTTCAATAGGGCCTAATTTTTTTAATTTTTCAGTAAATTCTGTAATGATCTCAGCAAATAGCTTTCCTTCACTAGCAGAAACCCATCTTCGCATGAACCTTCCCGGATTAATTCCGAGAGATTCTATTATTTGTTCAATTTCATTAGTTCTTCTTAATGTATCTTGATTTCCAGCTATGTAGTGACAATCTCCAAGATGACATCCACCTATAAAAACACCATCAGCACCTTCTAAAAACGCTTGTAGTATAAAGCTCTTAGGAATGCCCCCAGAACACATTAATCTTATAGTTCTTATATTTGGAGGATATTGATATCGACTTACTCCAGCTAAATCTGCGCCGGCATAACTACACCAGTTACAGAGAAAAGCTACAATTCTAGGTTGCCCATCTTTGACTGTAACTTTAGCAGCTTCAGCTATCATTGGTTCGATTTGAATGCGACCAAAATGACTCATCGTTATAGCTTCTGCTGGACACTCAGCAGCGCAATCTCCACATCCTTTACAAAGTAAAGGATTTACTTCAGAGATCATTAAACCTTCTTCGTATTTTACACCAACTGCACCATAACTACAAACTTCAGCACATCTATTACAACCGATACATAAAGCGGGATCAACCTTGGAAATAACACCTTCAGTTATTAATATATCTTTAGATAAAATGGTAGTAGCTCTAGAAGCAGCAGACATTGCTTGTGCTATACTTTCTCTAATTGTTGCTGTTCCTCTAGCAGTACCACATAAAAAGATACCATCGGTTGCAAAATCTGATGGTCGGAGTTTTACATGAGCCTCTAAAAAGAAATTATCATCATTTGTAGGAACCTTTAACATTTTTGCTAAATTTTCGTTTGCTTTACCATCAGCAACTATACCCACGCTTAGAGCAACCAAATCAGCATTCATCTTGATATCTCCAATATCTGGTTTGGTTATATAAATACTTAAATTGCCATTTTCTAATTTAATTTCTGGAGGTTTATCATCTCTATATCTTAGAAAAATTACTCCTCTTTCTCTTGCTAAATTATAATATTTTTCTTTAAAGCCATATGTTCTAATATCCCTATATAAAACTGTGATATTAAGATTTGGATTAATTTCTTTTGCTTTTAATGCATTTTTAATAGCTTCACTACAACACATTCTACTACAATAAGGATGATCCTCATTTCTTGAGCCTACACACTGTATCATCACTATTGATTTTAGATCATTAATTTTCTCTTTTTCAGTATAGAGAATTTTTTCAAGATCTGATTGTAATAAGACTCTATCATCCTCACCGAAAAGAAATTCTCCGTTTTTAGGTTGGTATTCGTAAGCTCCAGTTGCTAAAATAATGATCCCATGCCTAAATTCTTTTCTTTGCTTTTCTTGACCATAAATTATGTTGGATGTGAAATTACAGACATATCCTTCAATGGAACTAATTTTTGCATTAAGAAATACATTAATAAGCTTATGATCATTGACCTTTTTTATTAAATTTTTAATAAATTCCTGAACATTATAATTCTCTATAGTTTGATAAATATTATTAGAGAATCCTCCTATATTTTGGCTTTTCTCAACGAGAAAAACTTCAAAACCTTGATTTGCGAGATTCAACGCTGCTGTCATCCCTGCAACTCCTCCGCCAATTACCATTCCCTTGTGTATCACTTCTACTTGCTGTTCTTGAAGAGGAACTAATTTTCGAGCTTTTGCGATAGCCATTCTCACTAGATCCTTTGCTTTCTCTGTTGCTTCCTCTGGTTCATGCATATGAACCCAGGAACATTGGTCTCTAATATTAGCTAAATCAAAGAGATATTTATTCAATCCTGCTTCTCTTATAGTTGCTTGAAATAGGGGCTCATGAGTTCTTGGCGTACATGAAGCAACTATAACTCTATTTAAATTATGTTCTTTAATTCGTTCTTTCATATTAATTTGGGTATCAGCGGAGCATGTATATAAATTTCTTTCTGCATAAATTACATCTGGTAATTGACTTGCATATTCAACGACTTCAGGAACATCCACAACGCCTCCAATATTAATACCACAATGGCATACAAAAACACCTATCCGAGGGGGTTCTCCACTTATATCAATTTCTTTTGGTAATTCTTTTTCAGTGACTAATGTGTTCCTAACATCAGATAAAAGAATATTTACAGCACCTGCGGCAGCACTCGCCTCTACCACTGTTTCTGGAATATCTTTAGGTTCTGAAATCATACCACATACATAAATTCCTTCCTTTGATGATTCTACCGGGGAGAATGGTTTTGTCTTACAAAAACCATATTCATTCAATTCAACATTTAATTTTTTTGCTAACTCTTTTGTGCTATGATTTGGTAACGTTCCTACAGCTAAAACAACTAGATTAAAAATTTCACTAACAACCTTTCCTTCTTCATTTTCAAAATGAAGAATTAGATTTTTTGTCTCTGATATTTCCTTAATATCGGATACTCTGCTTCTAATATATCTTATACCATATTCATCTTGAGCACGTTCAATATACTTATCGAAATCTTTTCCAACAGCTCTCACATCCATTGAAAAAATCGTGGGTTCAATGATTTCCATATGTTCTTTCGCAATAACAGCTTCTTTGGCAGTATACATACAACAAACTGAAGAACAATATTCTGCACCGTGTTTTTTATCTCTTGAACCAACACATTGCAAAAATGCTATTTTTCTTGGAATAATTCCATCTGAGGGTCTAAGAATAAGTCCCGAATGTGGACCACTTGCACTTAATATTCGTTCAAATTCAATACTAGTGACCACATTCAAATATTTGCTGTACCCATATTGTTGTGTAAGACTAGGATCATATTCATCAAACCCAAGTGCTAAAACAATAGCTCCAACGTTCAAAGTAGTAAATTTATCCTCAAGGGTGTAATCTATTGCTTTAGCTTTACAAACTCCTTTACAAAAACCGCATCCTATGCATATTTCTTGGTCTATAGAAAAGACTAATGGAACTGCTTGAGGAAACTTTACGGAAATAGCCGTTCTATTAGAGAACCCTTCATTAAAGAAGTCAATTGCGTCTACAAGACATTCTCTAGCACAAACACCACATCCCGTGCATTTTTCTTCATCTAATAATAATGTTTTTTGCTTAAGTTCGACTGAAAAATTACCTGCTTCACCCTCAATCTTTTCAATATTAGTATTAATTAATAAAGTGATATTTTCGTGTCTTCCTGTGGCCACTAATTTTGGTGCAAGGATGCATATTGCACAATCATTAGTTGGAAATGTTTTGTCTAACTGTGACATTACTCCGCCGATGCTCATTGTTGATTCGGCTAGATATACTTTAAAACCAGAATCAGCTAGATCCATTGATGCTTGTATTCCAGCAATTCCTCCTCCAATAACTAAAACTGAGCCGATTTTTTCCATTTTTACCCCTCCTTAATTGAAATGAATGTTGGAATTTCTTCATTTATTTCATCCACATCGACTAACCCTCGAGCTCTCAATGTTACAATATGTTGTAAAACTTTATGAGATTCAACATTTATTTCTCTCGATATCTCAGGGACAGATTTACCCTTTTCTTTTATTTTTTCCAAAATTCTATGACGAATAAATTCATTTTGAATAGCATCATCAAGGATTTTCTCATATTTTTCCAATGGTATCACTTCACCATATACATTTCCTTCCGTAATTAATTCTCTTTGTCTTGCAACTAAGCCTCTAAGTTTTTTATCAAATAAAGTGTTTTTAATAGCTTTAAGATTATCAATTATTTTTTTTTTCATTTGTTTATCTTTTATTGGAGATGGGCCTAATTTACGAATATGTTCTGTAAATTCTCCAACAAGCTGTGCAAATTTATTACCTTCTGAAGCAGAAACCCAATCAAGACGAAAACGGTCGGAAAAATTTATAAAATCTAATACTCTACTTAGCATTTTCATTTTTAATTCAGTTTCATAATTGCCGCTTATATAATGGCAATCTCCTAAGTGACATCCTAAAACAAGCACTCCATCAATGCCTCGTATGAAGGCTTCTGCTATAAACACAGGATCAACCATCCCAGAGCACATTACTCGAATTACTCTAATATTTGTAGGATATTGGATTCGACTAACCCCCGCTAAATCAGCTCCAGCATAGGAACACCAATTACATAAAAAGCCTAGAATTTTTGGTTCAAACTCCATTTAATCTTCGCCTCCACATGTTATTATTTGTGCAAAAATCTGATCATGCGTAAAGTGGTTAATAATTATTGCATTTTGTGGACAACTCGCAGCACATACCCCACAACCTTTACAAAGCACTTTATTGACAACCACTGTATCTGTGTCTTCTTCTTTTGATATTGCATTATAGGGACAAATTTTGATGCATGCCTCACAGCCTATACAAATATCTTCATTAACTTCAGCAGTAGAACCTTCTGCTATTGCTTTACCGTTCATTAATGGTATTAAGGCTCTGGATGCCGCTCCCAGAGCTTGACTTATAGATTCTGTTATATTTTTAGGACTATGAGCAGTTCCGCAAAGGAAAATTCCATCTGTAGCAAAATCGATGGGTCTTAATTTAGGATGTGCTTCTAAAAAGAATCCATTACTATCTAAGGGGATTTTTAACATCTCAGATAATTTTTTATTTTCCTCCCACGCTATTAAAGGAGTAGCAAGCACTATCTTGTTTAAAGATAATTCAAAATTCATTCTTGTCAAAGAATCAAATACTTCTAATACTAATTTATTATTAATATTTTTCAAGATGGGGGGATTTTCGGGGCTATATTGTATAAAATTAATCCCTATTTCTCTAGCTTTTCTATATTCAAGTTCTTCTTCGTAAAATACTCTAATATCTCGATATAATATGAAAATTTGAGAGTTAGGATATAGCTTCTTAACTTTTAATGCATTTTTAATAGATTCAGCACAACAAGTCAATGAACAATAAGTTCTTCCTTCTTTTTCACGGGAACCGACACATTGAATGAATGCTATTGATTCAGCATCCTGTAATTGCTTATTTCCAATTAAATCTTCAAATTCTAAATTTGTAAAGACATTTTTATTTTCTTTATAAAAGTAATATCCGTTTGGTTTAAATTCTTGTCCGCCCACAGCAACAATAATTGTACCGATTTCTATTTCATTTTCTTTTCCGTTCTGCACAATAATTACTTGAAAATTCCCTATTGAACCACTTACAGTTTTTATAGTTGAGGATGTAAAAATTTCTATATTAGGATTTGTCTTTATTGCTTGAATTACTGGATTTAGTATTTGTTCTGAACTAGTCCCCTCCATATCAATTGTCTTTAAGTTCCGAATGAACCCTCCAAGATTTTCCTCCCGCTCAACGATATATACTTTAAATCCTTTTTTTGCAATAGCCAATGAAGAAGTCATGCCGGCAATCCCTCCACCAATAACTAACGCAGCTGGTAATACTTTAACTTTAATATCGTATAATGGCTCTAAAAGACGAGACTTTGCAATAGACATTAAGATCTGTTCTTTCGCTTTTTCAGTTGCTTTTTCTGGCTCATGCATATGAACCCAGCTGACTAATTCTCTTATACTTGCGAATAAAACAAGATAGGGATTAAGACCCGCTTTACGACAAGTCCCTTGAAATAGCGGAAGATGGGTTCTAGGAGTACATGATGCAATAATAACTCTATTTAAATCATATTCTTCAATTGCCGCCACTATACTATTCTGAGATTCTTCCGAACAAGTATATAAATTCCTTTCTACATAAGCCACATCAGGAACAGTTTTAATTTCTTCAGCTATCTTTTCAACATCTACAAAACCTGCAATATTACTTCCACAATGACAGACAAAAACACCGATTCGTAAAGGATCATCTTTAGATATTTTTTTTTCAATAACATCTTCTTTTATTTCTTCAGCTATAACTACGGATGTTCTACTGGCGGCTTTACTTGCAGCTCCACTAGCCTCAGCTACAGAGGTTGAAATATCTTCTGGACCATGAGCACTTCCACATACATAAATTCCAGGGATATTGGTTTCAATATTATTGGTTGACAATGCTGTCTTAATAAAACCATGTTCATCTGTTTCAACTCCTAATATTTCGTTCAATTCCTTTGATCCTTTGCTAGGTATAACTGCGGGAAATAGAACTACCATATCTACTGCTTCAAATTTAACTTCCCCTGTTGTAAAATCTGTGTGTCTTATTTTTAAATCCTTTGTTTCTGGATCTTCATAAATTTTATTAGGTAATCCTTTAATATAATGAACTTTATACTCATTCTTTGCTCTTTCAATGAATTCATTATGGTTCTTTCCGATAGTGCGTAAGTCGTTATAATATACTAAAATCTCTGCATCAGGAAGGTGTTCCATCGTTAAAATTGCTTCTTTTGTAGCATACATACAACAAATCTTAGAGCAATAAGGTTTTAACCCAACATTTCTAGACCCAACACAAAGAATAAAACCTATCTTATGTGGATGTTTATTATCAAAAAGTCTTACTATTTCACCTTTAGTTGGTCCTGATGCACACATAATTCGCTCGTATTCCATAGATACTACAACATTTTTATATTTACCATATCCGTACATCTCTAATGAGGAAACATCTATAAGATCAAAACCAGTAGCAACGATAATGGAAGCTACATTAAATTCAATTTCTTTATCTTCTTGGTCGAAATCAATTGCATCGCTATCACAAGTCTTTTCACATATTCTGCATGCATTTTTTGTAAACCATAGACATTTTTCTTTATCGATCGTCATAATCGCAGGAACTCCTTGAATAAAATATGGATAAATAGCTCTTCGTTTTCTTAATTTCACATCAAATTCGTCATCAACTCTCATAGGACATTTTTCAGCACATTTTCCACAATTTACACAAGCATCTTTTATTACAAAACGCGCCTTTTCAAGCACTTTAACCTTGAAATTACCTACTTTGCCAGAAATACTTTTTACTTCTGAATAAGTTAAAAGTTTAATTCGAGGATGGCGACCACATTCAACCATTTTAGGTGCTAAAATACATATTGAACAATCTAATGTAGGAAAAGTTTTATCCAACTGAGCCATTTTACCTCCTATTGAAGACTTCTTTTCCACTAAATAAACAAATTGACCTTGATCTGCAAGATCTAAGGCGGCAGATATTCCAGCTACACCACCCCCAATTACCAATACCTGTTTTTCAGGATCATTATTCTTTATCATATTATATCGTATCCTAACTTTCAATATTAATTGGTCCTAATGAAATAAGCTGTTCAATAAAATCTTTTACAATATCTGAAAATTTAGCTCTTTCTGAGGGTGAAATCCATTCTAATCTAACTCTGTCAGTTTCAATTCTCAATAACTCTAGCAACTTTTTAACCTTTTTGATTCCTTCCTCAGCTTTTATATTTCCAGAAATATAATGACAATTTCCCTCATGACAACCACATACTAAAACACCATCACTGCCATGATTTAATGTATCAAGTATTAATGCAGGGTGAACTCTTCCAGAACACATTAATCTTATAATTCTTATAGATGGAGAGAATCTCAAACTATCCATTCCCTCTAAGTCTTCTCTTTCATAACCACACCAATTACACATATAAGCAACAATTTTAGGATCAAACTTTTTCGTTTTTTTACTCAATTCATTCATCCCTTTATTTTGAATATAATTTTATTATGCTTGGTATTTGTTGAGTTGGAAAATATTTAAAGGACATTGCTCCAACTGGACAAATCGTTATACAAGCTCCACATCCAATACATTTTTCGGAATTTACTTCAGATTTATAGCGATTTAATGCTATTGACGATTCAAATGCATCTCTAATGGCTTTAAATTCTACTAATGTTTCAATTTTGTTAATAGCTTCAAATATGCATATATCCCGGCATTGTCCACATCCAATACATTTTTTTTCATCTACTGAAGCTATAGGACTTAAAATTTTCCACCTATAATTAGTCCCTATTCGGAGCTGATAACATACTAACCATGCTTCTCCAGGCGATAATATAACGGATTCTATATTAATAATAGATGTATCTTCTGACTGTTCATAGGATAATGGAACTCCTATGCAAGCATTCACATATCTAAAGCATTCAGTACAGATTCCACAGCTAAAGCAGCGTTCAGCCTCTTCTAGAGCTATATTCTTATCCATTCCAATTGTAATTTCTTTAAAAGTTTTTTTACGTTCATCTGAAGAAATAATTTTATTATTTTTTCTTGGTTCATGTAAAATTCTTTCAATTTTGGAAATATCATCTATTGTCGCGAGATCTTCCTCTTTATAATCAGGAATGGTATCTTGAATACTTGAGATATCTTCACCTTTCAAATATTTTTCTATAGCAATCGCTGCTTTATTCCCTGCTGCTATTGCTTCTATTGCAGAACCTGGACCTGATACAATTTCCCCTCCAGCAAACACACCAGCCATAGAAGTTTGAAAATTGTTATTGTTAATTTCAATACCTCTACCACCTTTAATTTCTTTATCTAAAAAATCTAAATCATAAGTCTGACCTATAGCAACAATAACCATATCCCCCTCAACAATCCCCTCTGAGCATGCTTCAAAAACTGGGTTAAAACGCCCATCTTCATCAAATACTGAAGTACAAATGAGCATTTCTACACCTTTAACTTTACCACCCTCGCCTAAAAACCTCTTAGGGCCTCTACTTGTATGAAATATAATTCCCTCTTCCCGTGCTTCCTCTACCTCCCATGAATGAGCAGGTATTATATCTTCAGATTCAAGCATTATCATATGAACTTCTTCAGCCCCTTTTCTTAGAGCAGATCTTGCAACATCAACAGCTACATCTCCACCTCCAATTACCAAAATTATTTTACCAATAATAAGATCTTTCCCTAAGCTACATTTCTTAAGAAATTCAATTCCGTATGTGATATTCTCAAGATCTTCGCCTTCAATATTTAATTTTCGACTATTTTGCAACCCAACTCCTATATAAACAGCGTTAAAATTTTTACGCAAATCCTTAAGTGATTGTCCTGAAGAACCTACTGGGGTATTTGTCTTTATTTCAACCCCATACTTTTTAATATGTTCTATATCAGCATTCAAAATATCTGGTGGTAATCTATAATCTGGTATACCCAATCTAAGCATACCACCTGCAACTGATTCTCTCTCAAAAATGGTGACAGGATAACCACGTCTAGCTAAGTGATAGGCAACGGTAAGCCCTGAAGGACCTGACCCAACAATAGCAACTTTCTCCTTCTTCTTATCTTCCAATATGTTTATTTTTTCTATAATGTTTTCCCTTACATAATCTGCAACAAATCTTTTTAATCCACAGATATTCACTACTTCATCGATCTCTCCTCTATTACAAACATCCTCACAGGGATGAGGACATATACGCCCTATAACGGCGGGTAGGGGGCATCTCTCTCTAATAAGGTTTAGTGATTGTTCATACTCTTCTTTAGCAATTAAATCAATATATTCTTGACTCTTGACATGCGCGGGGCATCCATTTTCACATGGAGGAATTCTCCGTTCTTCTACTAATATCTTTAAAGCCGTGTCTTGAGGGTATGGAAGCTCATCAGGAATTTGAACTTCACATTTCTGAACACATTCAGATAAAATATTATTCTTTTCTTTGAGTAAATTTGTGGAAGCTCTTCTGATTGTGGCTTTAAAATTACCTGGTTTTCCTTCTAAACTCACGACTTCTGCATTAGGTATTAATTCAATATTAGGATGTTTATCAACCCCCACAAATTTTGAGGGGTACAAACAATTACTACAGTCTTTTATTGAAAATGTTGTTTCTGATTTTCTTAGAGCCTCTTCAATTGATGGATATTTATCTATTAAATAAACCTTATAACCTGAATCTGCCATATCTAATGCAGCTTGACAACCACCAATTCCCGCTCCAACTACCAGAACAGCTTTCTCTTGATTTTGTATGCTTATCATTTATCTCCCTCTTTCTCTTTTATTTTTTCTTCTTTATTATATAAACCCATTACTTTAGCTATTAAATTGGTTATGTCAGAAATTCCAATTTCAATTACATCTGAATCATTTTCTTTTTTATCATTTAACACACAAGAATAATGGATCTGGCATTTCGGACAAGTAGTTACCATCAAATCGGCAACATTTTTAGCTTCAGTTAGTCTATCAACTTGTAAAGCCCGAGAAAGATCATTACAATTTAAGAAGCAACTCACTCCACAACATGGGGCATTTTCCTGAGATCTTTTCATTTCATTAAAATTCACTCCATATTCCTCCATACTGGCAAGGATTTCTCTAGGTGGTGAGTAAACATTCATATGCCTTCCTAATCTACAAGGGTCGTGATATGTAGCTGTAATATTATGGGTCTCTGAAAATTTTAATTGATTATTGTTGATTTTATCAGCAATTAATTCAGAAAGGTGAATAACATTAAAATTGACATTTTTAACATATTTTGGGTAATCTAATTTCAGAGTTCGATAACATTCCGCGCAAGTTGTAATAATAGTTTCTATTCCTAATTTATTGATTTCATATATATTATGTTCTGCCAATTTTTTAAAAGTCTCAAAATGTCCTTTCCAAAGGGCATCATGTCCACAACATTTTATATTTTCAATAATAACTGGTGGTTGTTCAAGCACTTTGTTTAAAATTTTTATTCCATTTTGTGCTATTTCTAGTAAATTGATATGTAAACTATCAAAAACAATATCTAAAATTGGTAAACATCCAAAAAAATATGCAATTTTTCCTTTTTTAGATATTTTATAACCCTCTGGGACTAAATCCGATGGTATTTTATAACCAGATGGACGATTTGCTTGTATTTCAGAAATAATAGTTAAGATTCCATCATGAGTTTCTTCATACTCAATTCCTTTATTGATTAAAAGTCTTCTAGCTAATTTTATAAATTCAATAAAATCTACATTTTGGGGACAATATTCCTGACAAATCCTACATGTTAAGCAATATCGTAGAACTTTATCATCTAAAATCTGTTTACTTGCTCCAAAAGCTGTTAATCGAATCATTTGATGGGGATTTAAAGTAAATTGCTCCCCAACAGGGCAACTCGAAGTACACATCCCACATTCAAAACAAGCAAATAGAGTTTTTGTTTCTTCAGCTTCAGACATTTCTTTAATTAAATTCGGATCTAAATCAGAACTTTTAATTAGATTTTTAATATTATTTACCATTATATTCACTAACTTTACCATAAATTTTTAATAAGTCCTCGAACCCCTATAGCGATTCTTCTATTATCTTTCGAGGGTTATATCCTCCTTCTGTAGCAAGGGCTACAGGGCAGGTACTGGAACAAGTTCCACATTGATAACAGTAATTTAATGAAAATTCCTTTTTTATGATTTCTTGCCTAAATTCATAGTCGACCATCCGCATTTTTTTAACCTTTTTTCAAAGAGAAAGTAATTTTTCTTTTTAATTTTATTATAATTTATTAAAACCTAATCATAATATTGCCACATTTACATATAATATTCAAAATTTTTTAACCATTTCAGATTTTATTAACTTTTTTTAAAAATATAACCTTTTTTTGACTTTTTTTAATAATGTAAGAATTGAAAAAAGATCAAAAAAGGTATGAGATAACATAAAAATTATTAGAAATATTATTATAAATTATTTAAATAAAAAAAAATAGAAAGCAGTGTAAATTATGGCTGAAAATCAACCTACAATACCAGGAGATATAGAACCTAAATCTTTTGAAGATTTAGTTAAAGAAGTTCATGAGAAAGATATTTGTGGAGAATGTGGTGGATGTGTTAGCTTTTGTTCTGCAGCAGATATCGGTGCAATTAGCATCGGTGAAGATGGTATTCCATATTATTCTAATAAAGACAATTGCTTACATTGTGGTATTTGCTATTTAATTTGTCCTGAAACACATGAATTAAATAAAGAATTGAATAAGAAATATAAATATAAAGATCCGATCGGTAACTGGACCAAAATTGTTACAGCTCAAGCATCTGATCCTGAAATACGAAAAATGGCTACAGATGGAGGTATGGTTACAGCAATTCTAACGGCATTATTAGAAAATAAATTGATTAATGGGGCATTAGTTTCAAAAAGAGTTAATTCTTTCAGCAGGATTCCATTTTTCGCAAAAACTAAAGAGGAACTTTTAGAAGCAACAGGAACAAATTTTGAGTTAAAAAGTCCTGTTTCGGAATTGGGAAAGTATAACACATTTGTTTCAACAATTTCAGAGTTAAAAAAGGTGGTTCTTTCAGATTCTATGAAAATTGCTGTAGTAGGAGTTCCTTGTCAAATTCACTCTATAAGAAAAATGCAAGAACTTAAAATTATCCCGGCTCATATTGTGGAATGCACACTAGGGCTCTTCTGCTATGAAAATTTTAAATTTGATGATGCCGCTAAAGCAAGAATAGAGGAACGGTTCAAATTTTCCTTTAATGATATTGAAAAAATGAATATTAAAGAAAATTTAATAATTTACCTTAAAAATCGGGATGAACCATTAAATATAGAATTTTCAGAATTAAAAGATATTATGAGACATGCTTGTCGAAGATGTGAGAATTTTTCTAATTTTTACGCAGATATTTCTTTCGGTGGGTTAGGATCTAAAGAAGGTTTTACAACTACATTGATCCGTACAAAAACAGGAGAAGAAATTTACGATCTTGCCAAAAATAAAGGTTATATAAAGGAACCATTTGAACTTAATTCTTCGATTGAAAAATCAAAAATGTTAGCTCAAATAATTAGTTTCAGCAAAGAAAAATTAAAAAGGACAGAGGGTTTTATCTCCACAAATTGAGGAAAAACCTAGAATATAATTATCTATTATATATAAGATCTAAGAAATTTCTTCCGACTTATTCTTTATTTAAAATTTATTGGATCTGACGTGAATTGAACCCATACCCTCTTTGAATGTATGGGGAAAATTTTATTTAAACAGGATAAATCTTTCTTATAAAATCAAATATTAGCTATTTCTAAGTATTAAGATTAAAAATTAAGTAGAAAATCTGTTGAGTTTAATAATTATATCTTATACAATGAAATCTCATATGCGAAAAATTGAAAAGATATTGAAGATTATAATGTTTAAGCAACAAAAGAGTTATCAAAGCTATAATAATAAATGGAAAAAAAATATAATACTCTGATAATCTAATCTCTTATATATGTAATTTTTATATAAACTGTCTAGGTAATTTGAAAGTTTTGGTGATTTTTCATAAAAATTGTCGTGTCAGGCCCGCAACAATCAGGTAAATCCAGTTATATAAGATCTCTAGATCCAAATGCTTTGAACATAGAAGCGAAGGGTAAAGATGAAAAACTCTATACCGTAGGGATGGATTTAGGGAACATTAAATTAAATGGGTTTGACTGTTCCTTATTTGGAACACCCGGGCTTTTGAGATTTTCCGTTATGAGACGTATCGTTATAAGTGGTAGCGATGGTGTTGTTTTCATATTTGACTCAACAGCTCCTGAAAAAGATGACAGTGCGATTTTTATATTGAACTCTATTAGAAAATCGTTACCAGCTAATACTCCAATAATTTTCTTAGCTAATAAGCAGGATATTGAGGGTGCGCGACCTCCAGAAGTCATTCGTTCACAGAATTACTTACCTGAAAATAATAAAATTTTTCCAACGAGTACTAAAACTGGTTTGAATATAAAAGAATCCCTCACGTATTTGGTAAATAATGTTTATGAAGAATATTCATCATTACTGCAAATACTGCGGGTTCATGAAACTGACATAGAAGGATTAGCAGATAAATTAGAAAAAGATAAAGTTCAAATTAGAGACTTCTTAAATAATTTAGAAATTAAGCGATTCATTGAGGTTGATAGGATTAATAAGACCTACAAGGTAAAGTCAGGGTTAAAAAACTTAGTTTAACTCTTTTTTAAAACCATTTCTCCAAATAAAGGAGATTTTTATTAAAATTCGAAAGGAGAAATTTCGTCTTTGTTATATTTATTCTTTATCTCAATTAAATTAAGTTTTTGTTGATTAAGGCTATTCCAGAAGAAGCTTGGGATATCTTCTTCAGCTTTAAACATCTTTTCCACACGATCCAGCTTTTCGAGCAGATTTGTAATTCTGATTTTAAATTGCTCAACATACTCATCTTCAGTATAAATTTTATTTAATTCAATATCAAACAAATGGTTTAAATCCTCAAATTTTGGAATAAAACCTATGGGTGTCTCTATAGCGTCAAAATCATTATGGGTACGTCCCTCTGCCCAAATAACCCATACTTTTTTATCTAACATTCCATTTAAGTATTTACCGTCTTTCTTTAGAAAATAATTTGTAGCAAAAACTTTTGGACAATACTTTAACTTATTTCCAAAGTCGTAATGATTTTTAAGATATTTTCCAAGTGGAATAACCAAGAAGTCTAGATTTGCCATTGGATTTGCTTTCCTCACACCAACTGCTCCAAGTGTAGCGGAAGTAGTTTCAGATTCAATAGCAGCGCCAATAAATATGCCATGGCCCCAATTTAAACTTTCCAATACGGGAGGCATTGTATCACTATCTCTTCCTCCATAAAAGATTCCTCCAACAGGTACCCCATCTGGTTCTTCTAATTTAGGATCGGCATTTCTTAGTTCATTTATTCTAAGTGTATATCGGGCATTCGGATGAGCATGAGGTATGAGATTTCCATCCTTACATTTTTTTCCATTATGCCATTCACCAGAGTAATTAATCCCTTCTCCCGGGTGGTCTTTTCCCATACCAATCCAATAAGGTTGATTATCTTTAACTAACACATTCGAAAAAATAGTTTCCCGGGGAGTCGTTAAAGCATTGTAAATAACAGGATCATCTTTAGGGCTCACATCTTTTATAATTCCAAATAATCCTCTCTCAATATTAACGGTGTGAGCATAACCATCATCCCATTCTCTAAGGTAAGCAATATCATCTCCAATAATAAGCTGCCCAGGAAGCATTGCTGTTGATGTTTTTCCACAAGCACTTGGAAATGCGCCACAAAAATAACTAATTCGATTCTTACCTTTCGGGCGAATGCCTAAAATGAAATAATGTTCTGCGAGCCAGTTTTCATTGTTGGCTTTATTTATGGCTAATCTAAGTGCGAGTTTTTTTAAACCTAAACTATTTCCCGCATATTGATTATTAACTGTTAAAACTCGGTTATCAACTAAATCAATGTATATTCTTCTTTTATTCACATTTTTTGTGACATTTCCATCAAGTTCGCCAGCAGAATGTATAAAATAGAAAAACTCATTTGAACCATTTAATTTTTTAAATTCTTCATATCCAGTACGATAAAGTAAATCCTCAGAGTGAGCAACATAAAAAGAATCTGTAAGTTGTAAGGCGCATATTGTAAATTTCGAATTTTTGGGACCAAGACAAAAGAATCTTATTAAACATTCTCTTCCTTTCATTACTCCATCCATAATGTCTAAAATTTCTTTAAGACCGTCATCTCTATCAGTTGTATTTATCCATGGACTCGTATATCTGCCTTTAGGAATGAGTACTTTAGTCTTTTCTTTATCCCGGGCTTGATCATAAAACCCGTCGTAATGAATTGTATGACCTTCTATATTTAATTTTGCTTCTTCACCAACTTCAATCGCTCTTTGCCTAACATAATCGATATCTTCAGGTGAATCTGTAATTACTGTAACTTTAGAAGGTTTACATAAAGTAATGAATTCTTGTACAATTTTTAGAACGTGATCATTGTTTAAAGCGTTTAGCTTCTCAAAGTTTTTTTTATCAAAAACTTCCATTTTAATTTTCTCTACAAGTTTTTCTAAGGATTAAATATAGATGTGTTATAAGAAAACTCTTGAGCTTTTTTAAATTTACTTTTTGTCTTATTTAAGTTTTTTAGTAGTTATATTTGAAGTGTGTGAGGATTGTGAAATAAAATATAATTTCCAAATGATAATAAAAATAAAAAGAAAATAAAAAGAAAATAGATTTTAATACATTACATTCCTGGGGGACTGGAACCCTTTGCGCTAATAATTCTGTCAACTCTTAGAATCAAATTAGCTAATTCACTGCCCGATTTAATTATATGATTAATTAATTCTGCAGGTTCGACAATTCCTTTTTGAAAGTTATCTCCAATTGTATTTGTAATAGTATCAATTCCTATCCATTTATCATCGTTAGTTTTGTGAGCAGCTCTTAATTCGGTTAATTTTTCGATCTGTTCTAACCCTGCGTTTTGTATTAAGGTTTTAGGAATTTCTTCAAGTGCTAACGCAAAAGCATTAACCGCTAGTTGTTCTTTTCCTCCAATTTCGTTAGCATACGCTTTAAGTCTTTTAGCAAGTTCAATATATATTGCCCCTCCACCAGCTACCACAGTTTTCGTGTCCATTATTTTTGCAATAACAGATAAAACATCATTTAAAGAAACTTCAGCAGTACTTAGAATTTTATCTAATCCACCTTTGAGTAAAATTGACACCGATTTAGGATTTTTACATCCTGAAAGTAAAACATAATCATCATCACCAATTTTTTCAAATTGTACTTTTTCGGCAAATCCCAAATCATTTTCAGAAAGAGATGTTAAATCGTCTACTAATTTCGCATCAATAGCTTTTAAAATTGATTTATAATCGCTTTCTCCCACATTTTTAATAGCAGCGATTCCTTCTCTGGCCAAAAAAGCGCCAAATTTATCAGAAATGTCACTACTGTTCACAACCATATTGACTCCTAGATCTTTAAAGATCTTCAAGTAATCTAAAAGGATTTTCTCTTCTTGATCAAGGAATTTTTGGATTTCAGAGGGACTTGAAATACGAATTTGTGCATCGAATTCTGTTTTTTTTACATCTAACTTTCTTCTAATTACAGCTATTTTTGCATTCTTTATAACATCAGGCATCATCGTATTTACTTTATCCTTTTGAGTATATACACCATTGATTAACTCTGAATCATGTAGCGACTTACCAGGAGCTTTTATGATTTTTACATTACTTACCTTGTTGAAAGTCTTGCCATCATCATCTGTAATTTGTTTCATTGCTTTTAATGCTAAATCTGCGAAAAAATCTTTTAGTGGGGCAATTTCTTTAGAATTCATAGCTGTTTTGGCGACATTTTTGAGAATATCCTCATCTTCCATAGAAATTCTTGTAGCAATTTCTTTTATAATTGCCAGTGTTTTATCAGCTGCTAATTTGTAACCATGAGTGATTGGTTTTGGGTGAATACCTTGCTCAATCAATTCTAAGGCGTTATTCAATAGGGTAGCAGAAAAGATTACAGCAGAGGTAGTTCCATCACCAATATCTTCATCAATTGATTTTGCAATATTGACCATCATATTGGCGGCAATATTTTCAATGTCTAGAGTTTTTAGAATTTCTGCTCCATCATTTGTTATTGTTACATCTCCTAAGGAATCAACAAGCATTTTTGACATGCCTTTTGGTCCAAGGGTAGAACGAACTGTCTCAGCAATTGCAACCATCGCGGAAATATTCTGTTTTCGGGCTTCTCTCTCGCGAACTTCTTCTGTTCCTTCTTTAAGTATTATTATTGGTACGTTCGACATAATAATCCATTTTTAATTTAATTTTGAATTAAGATTTTTAGTTTATTTTTATAAATCTTTATATAGATCTCTAAATCACTATATTAAAAAAAGTTTATGGAAACATTGAATAATGCACTTGAAAGAATTTTCTCTTTTTCTAGTCTAGTTTATGGCTTTAAATGAATTGAAGGATTAAAATAAAAGGTGATCCCTACCTACGAGACGGTAAACAAGCGTCAAAAATTTTTTAGGGAGAGTAGGGCGAAATCAGAGTGTAATTACTTACACTACCAAAAGACAAAAATCCAGGGTGTATGTAGGGACCATTTTTATCATTATTGTAATCTATGATAATTCTTGTCAATTATTTAAATGCGTAATCTTATTATAAATCTGTTCTTTATAAAGAAAAAATGTGAATAGAATTGATTTAACTACTACTTGAACTAGAGCAGAAGAAGTCATATATTTGTATTCTCTATTAAAAAAAGTACTTGTTTTTATAGAATATGGGAGTATATAATTCTATGGAAAACAAAATTCAAAACGCGTTTAAGTCAGGTTAATTTTATGGATAAAGGATTGAGACAGCTTAACTTGGGGCAGCGAACTTCCTTAAGATTTCGCTCATAGTGAAGGAATGAACCACAATTGTCACATAGAAACTCTTGATATAAATTATGAACTTTTTCAGCAAAAGTTCTTATCTCAGAAGTAGGGATTATATTGATCTCAGGATTTTCATGTGAAAGTAAGTTTCCCATGTACTTCCAGCTTTCTAACTCTTTAAAGGAATTTAGTACAGCCTTTTTAAATATATCATTATCCCGTATTCTACTACATAATTTTTTCATTCTTAAGTGAGCACTTATAAATAATTCTTCAACTGTGTACCTGCCATCGGTTTTAAACTCAATTTACCGATTTTTGACATAGAAGATTATAAAAAAAGATTTTATAAGAAATAGAGGCTTGATTTCTTTTTCGATCAGGATTTTCTAAAATTTCTTCATTTTCTGACAACATTTAGATTGTTGAAATGAAAGAATGGTTTTACTTACTTATTTATAGTTAGGATATTAGAATAACTGATTATAATGAATTATATTTCCACAAATGAACTATTTTTATACTCTTTTAGAACCATATTCGAGTTAGTTCGTGTAATGTACTCTCTCTGATTCAACTCTCGAATAAAATCGTGAACATCCTCACTAGCTTTAAATCTACAAATTAAAGCTGCTGATTGTTCTCCAGTAGTATGGAATACGGAACACACTTCTGGAATATTCTTCAGTTCTTCTAGTATTTCTTCTGTATGCTTTCCATCTATGTTAATTCTGATTAAAAATATCAGTTTATATCCTAACTTTTCATTGTTCAGTCTTAAAGTGTATCCCTGAACGACACCTGTCTCTTTCAATTTTGAGATACGGTTATGAATTGTTCCTATTGAGATCCCCAATTGTTCTTGTATCTCTCTATAACTCGTACGTGCGTTTTTTTGGAGTATTCTTAAGATTTGTTTATCGATTTCATCTAGAGATTTTTCTTTTTTCATGTAGAATCAAATAATAATGAATTATGATGTTGAAATAAGATCAATCTAATTTATTTTGAGAAATATATAAAATTTTAGAAATTTTAACATGAAATCTCATTTTTTATGAAAAATGTTTAAAATTTTTATGGAATAACCACTAAGAAATTTAACAAATAAGCATTAAAACTTAATATTCTGTTAATATTTATAATATTATCAAATTTTAACATAGTGAGATAAGTATGGCTGATAATAATTTTAAAATAGATCCATGGGGAGCTTCAGCACTCGTAGAAGAAGATTATACAAGATTAATCAAAGAATTTGGAATCGAAGAAATTACAGAATCTCTCAGACAAAAAATGCTTACAAACCGTTTTATAAGAAGAAAAATAATTTTTGGACACCGAGATCTAAATTTGGTTTTTAAAGCGATAGATAATAATCAACCATGGGCAGTTATGAGTGGAATTAAACCATCTGGACCTTTCCATTTAGGAACTTTAACAACTGCTTTAGAAATTGTTGAATTCCAAAAAATGGGAGGAAAAGCTTATTACTGCATTGCTGATATTGAGTCGTGGGAAGATAATGGAATCTCTTATAAAGATGCAGAAGATGATGCTGTCGATAATTTAGCAGATATATTAGCACTCGGTTTAGATCCAAATAAAGCATACATTTGGCGCCAAAGCAAAGAACCAATTGTTAAAGATGTTGCCTTCAAAGTCAGCAGACTTGTAACCCAGAATATGTTAAACGCGATTTATGGGGAAAAAACTTTTGGTCTTTACTTATCTGCTTTAGTACAGGTTGGAGATATTGATTTACCACAAATATTAGACGGTATACAGCCAACTATTGTTCCAGTAGGAATTGATCAAGATCCACACATACGTCTTACTCGAGATCTTACCCGTCGGTATTACAAAAAATTTTTCTTACCAGGTGCAACCTATCATTACTTATTAGCAGGTATTGATGGTTCAGAAAAGATGGCAAAAAGAAATCCAAATAGTTATTTTACTTTTAATGAATCACTCGAGTTAATAGAACGGAAAGTTAAAGGAGCTCTGACGGGGGGAAGAAATAACAAGAAGGAACAACAAGAGTTAGGAGGAGAACCTCGAAAATGCATGATTTATAAAATGTTAATGTATCATTTTGAGGAAGATGATGAAAAATTAGCTAAAGATTTTGAAATGTGCATCAAAGGAGAACTTCTGTGTGGAGAACATAAACAAGAGTGCGTGCAAAAAGTATTAAATTTTATAAAAGATCATCAAAGGAAAAAAGAAACTTTAACTGATAAGGCTAGAGAGCTATTAGATATTAGCTAATTGAATCCTTTTTTCAAAATTTTTATTATTGGAATAATTGATCTAAAATTTGAGATAATTCTTCGAGAAGCTCAGGAAATTTTAACAGGAAATCATCTTTTAGTTTTTCTTTAATCACTACTGATACAAAAAAAGATTCTTTTTCTAAATTTAATCTATGTAAATATGATAATAATGTTCCTTCTATTGTAGAGAAATTATAATCTGATGTGTACTTTTCCTCTTCCATTCGCTTAAGTAAAAAAAGATGTTCTTTTATTGATTCCAATAACTCTATATAGACTTCCGGTTCAATTTCACTATAAAATTCTGAGACAATGATTCCATTACGATCAAATACAATTAAAGCTTGGCTTTTGAATTCATTCAAATACTTCTCCAGTAATTCTGAAAGTTCGAAAAATTTTTTATCAAAGACCGAAAGCCCGTATGAAACTAGTTGAACGATGGAAATTATATCGTAGATTGATGTCTGTTGAAACAGTATATTAAACGTTTGATACCTCTCTAATATTTCTCCCCTTAAGTTTTCTACGTTTTCCAATATCTTCTCATCGTACCTCAAATCGGGATCGAATTTATGAAATGTAATAATTATAGGTACATCCATTTCATTTTTCGCAAAAAACTGTAAAATAGCGTCGAGATACTCGATTGAATTTTTAAAGCGCTCTGAATCTTGAATGTCAATCACATATATCAGAAGATCAGTAGCATCGAAATATACGTCTTCATATTGTTTATAAATGTCTCTATATTGCTCTTGTCCCCCCATATCCCAAAAGATCGTATTATTCTTCAAGAAATTCATTTTATGGTATTCTACTCGGATGGTGGGTTTAAGTTGAACAATATCCTTTTGAAAATCGTATTTTTTATCTAAGGCTGTTAATATGGACGTCTTTCCGGCATTATCCAAGCCCGAGACGATAATTTTTAATAGAGTCTCCATATTCCATCTCAAATTGATTAAAGCTATATTTTAAACTTAATAAAATAATAAATATAGTTAATATTTAAACTTCTGCGAAAAAATAATTAGAGATTATTAAAAACAAAATTATAATGCTGTGTCATATTGCGTGTTATAATATCGACGTGTTATCTATATAATATTCTTATAATCATAAATTCTACAATCCATGAGATAGGCTTAAGAGATTGTTGATTTTAATGCTTTTTAAATGACATATATATGATATACCTATTTTTTAAATTAGCTGTGGTGATTTTACTCAAGGAAACAATTCTTAAAAGAGGATGATATATTTGATAGACGTTAATAATTGCATGTTTTTAGAAAATTTGGAATATCAAATTAGTTTAAAAGAAAATACATATAAAAATTTTAAAAGAATCCCCGTATTCACTGAACAAATTAAAAAATTTGATAAGGCCGTTATAAATCTTGAAGAGAAATTTGAAAAAATTCGACTCCGTGACAAATACAAAATTATAATAACAGAATTGGATAGTTTAATCAATCAGGTAAAATAAAATTATTCTTATTTTTTTTTAATGAAAAGCTGAGGGTTAATCTCCCACAATCATACAGTAGATCTGTCTTGATCTTGATTTTTCGTCACATTCGATAAAAATGATTTGCTGCCACGTACCCAGTATTAATCTTTGATTTTTAAATGGAAATGTTTGAGATGTCTTGATTAAGAAGCTTCTTAAATGTCCTGCTCCATTGTAATCATGCCAGGTTTTGTGATGAGCATAGTCTTTATCATAAGGAATAAGTTTTTCAAATAGATTTTTGATATCTTGCTTCACAAGGCCTGGTTCATACTCCACTGTTGAGATTGCTCCTGTAGATCCAGCAACATGAACATTAACAATTCCATCATTAATATTGCTTTTAGTTATTGATTGCTGTACCTGGTTAGTTATGTTAATAACATCATAATACGCTTTAGTTCTTAACTCAAAAGATTTTAAAATTGTGGTCATTTTCCTTTCCTCTTTTTCTCACATTTACTGATGGGTTTTATTTGTTTTAATACTGACATAGGTAGTGTACGCTCAGTTCCATCTTTTAAAGCAAGAATTTTGGATAACATGAGAATTTCTGGTTGATCGAATCCTTTTATATTGGTCCAACTCTGAGATTCTGCTTCAATGCATATAAAAAACGGCGCATTTTTTAGTTTTGAACATTTCTTATTTTTACAATTCTCACAAATTTTCGGGAAATAATATACATTACCGTTTTTCAAGAATATTGAGAATGTCCCAAATGTACTATTTTTAATTTTAATCCAATTGAAAGGATCTAGTGTAATATCCAAATCCATTTTTAAAATATATTTTATGAGTTTTTCTGTGTTTACTATATGGCTAATCATTAAATCATTATTTCGAGGCTCAAAATAGTCAAGACATTCATCTTTAATATCAGAATGGGGGAATAACAAATCTCGCTGAATAATATCAATTAAATAAATATTTTCAAGCTCCTTATACTTCAATTTCCTCATAAAAATTGAGCTAAGTTGATTTATTATTGCAGAAGGTTCAGTGATATTACATAATTGGAAATTAATAGGCTCGAATAGTATTTTAAGATCTCTATTTTTAAAGTAGTTGTTTCTTATAATATCGTGAGTAGAGTTCTCAAGTATAATGCAAAAAACTAGATTCACATTCTGTAGCTGATTATGTATTTCATTAAAGTATTGAATGATTTGATCGAGTTTGGTTTCAGAAATAAGAATGACAATAGCTTCAGCGCCATTATAGAAGACTTTACGTAAATAAGCTCTTCTCTGTCCACAATCAATATTCCATAAAAGATATTCAAATTTGAATTTGTTTTTATAAGAATAATCAATTCTGCTAATATTTACTCCAATATTTTGCTTATTATCTATTGGAAGGCTTTTTGAACTCATAACTTCTTGAAATTTATCCTTATAATTTTCAATTCCTCCTAATAACGCAATTTTCTTCTTGATAGAGGCTTTCTTTTCTTGATGTAAAATTTCAATAGTGCTCAACATGCCATCCTCAAGATATTAAAGAATCTCGGACATACCCATTAAATAATAAAATTATTTATGAATTATAATTTATTCTTTTTAAGATTAAATGGTATTGTTAAACGATGAGTGAAAAACTCAAAGAATTTTTAAAAAGGATTCATAATCCTAAAAATAATATTCCTGAATATGCGACCATCATTGTACGTCCAGGCAAAAAAGTTATAGATATTAAAATTAAAAAAGAGGAAGCGAACATTTTAAAAGTGATCGCACACGAAGAAAAGAAAACTGGATGGTTTATCCATTCAATTCATGTTCCTCTAAAAAATTTAGGATTATCAAATAAGTCTAAAGACAAGGAGATCTTAAGTTTTCTGTCTCAACCACATAAAATTGCAAATAAACCAACTAAAGAATATCTTGAGAATATATTAAGGAAATTCATAGATATCCTCCCCGAGAAAAAGCGACATTATTTCCGAACTGAAAGATATAAGAAAAAGAAGGAATTCAGAACTGGTTCTCAACTGAAAGGGTTTTAACTACTTTATTTTACATCCTGGTGGTATTGGTTTCCGTTCATCGATTTTTAATAAGAAAGGTTCATTATTAAGGTCAGCGGCTAAAAGCATCCCTTGGCTTTCGAAACCCATAATGGTCCGTGGCTTCAAATTTGTAAGAACAATAATCTTCTTATTTATTAAATCATCTGAGCTATAATATTGAGCTATTCCTGAAATTATTTGCCTGAGTTTCGCCTCTCCACAATCGACCATCAATCTATACAGGTTATTTGATTTGGGTACTTTTTTACAACTTCTTACTAAACCAACTCTAATATCTAATTTAGAAAATTCCTGGTATTCAATTTCCATATATTTTAACCTCTTAAGGGCATTCCATCTAAATCTATAACTTCATTATTTTTGGTTTTTCTTTCTCTATAAGGGTTTTTCAGATTCAATATTTTTTTTCCAAATGTTATATATCCTGTGTGTCCAATCATTCGTCCCTCTGGACGAGTAGCATTTTCTTTAACCTGGATTCTTCTTTTAATTAATTCATAAGTATTAATCTCAATAAAATCGTTATTCTTCATAGCAAAGACAGTTTTTTTAACTTGCTCAATTGTTGGTGAAAAAGAAACAAGCGTACCACTAAATTTGAGGCAATTTTTAACGTTCTGAATCGCATCCCAAGGATTTCCTAAGTCAAGAACAATAGCATCGACATCATTTTGGTCAAAATGATCATTTATAATATCTCCATATTGGATAGTAATAACATCATCTAACTTCGCTTTTGAGATGTTTGACTTTGCTCTTTTAATAGATTTTTCTCGTATATCATATGAGTAAATATGCCCATTTGGACGAACATAAGTTCCCAATATGACTGTTAAAGCTCCAGAACCACATCCAGCTTCAATAACGATACTGCCGGGGCTGATCCCAGAATAGAGTAAGATCATCCCAGCGTCTTCAGGGTATATGATTTGCGTTTTTCGTGCCATATGGACTATATAATCCGACGGTAAGGGTTTTAGAATATAAAATTTATATCCTTGTGTTTCGAATGGTCTAGAAAACACAACACATCCGTAATTTTTTCCGATTATGTCATTAAATTCTATTATACCTTTATGTGTATGAAATGTACCTCCAGTTTTTACTTGAACTAACCATCTCCTTCTTCTATCAAGAATTAAGAAGATTAAATCGTTTTCTTTTATAATTTCAGTACACATACTTTAGAATGACCTTTATGATTTCTAATTATTAGAATCTTTAATTCTTTATGAAATAGCCTCCCATTAGAATTAATTTAAAATTACTAAATTTTAAAATGTATATAAAATTGTCTTTATTAAACACTTTTATAAAAATCTTTTTTACAAAAACTCTTTAATGAATATATATATGAGTAGAGAGAAACCCAATAATACTCAAATATCTCGATTATCTTTTAAAGACCTTCAGAGTCAAATTGAGGATTTAAAATATAAGAGAGATGAATTAAATGGAAAAACTAAAAATTTCATTAATATGCTCTTAGAATTAGAGAACGAAATAGCAAAATCTTTGAAAATTGCAAAGGAAAATCATAAAAAGAAAAGAGATTATTGGAATAACAAAGTTAAACTACTTAAAGAAAAAAAAATTGAATACAAACAGTTATTAGACACTTTACTTGAAGATAAGAAGAAATTTAGGAAGAAATTTCAGAAGAAAAAACAGATACTCTCTTTAAAACAAATTGAACGCAAAATTGATTATTTGGAAAGAAGTATAGAAACAGAGAAACTAGAGATTACAGAAGAAAATGCAATTATTGACAAAATACGAGAATATACTGAATTGAAACAAGAATTTTTATCAGAAGATCGAAATAATGAGCTATTTAAAATAGAGAGAAAAATCGAAATCGTAAAGATAAATTTGAATAAAATTTATGAGAAACTAAACAAGTGGTCTGAAAAATCACAAGAAAACCATTCTAAAATGTTAGAAGTGTTTCAAAAAGTTGATGAATTAAAAGAAAAGAAGAAAAAAATAGAAGAAGAATTAATAGAAAACAAAAAAACTGCTGATCGGTATCATGAGCAATATATAAAGGTAATGAATCAACGAAAGAAAACATTTAAGGGAAAAAAACCATATAAAACAAGCAAAATGAAGACGTATCATCAGTCGAAAAAGAATGATATGATCCAAAAATTAAAACAAGATAAATTGGTAATAGCGCTGGAAAAGCAAAAATCTGGGCAGAAATTAAACTTGTTTGAAGCAAGACTTATTTTAGAAGAATCTAAGGATAGTTTATAAATTTTCTATATTATTCGAAGTTTTACCCAACTCTCAATATTAGCCAATTTCTAATAAAAGATATCTAAGTATTATTAATTTCAACCTTATTGGTTAAGAAAACTGGCACAAGATTTAAAATGAATTAAATTTTATTAATGTTTAAAACACTAAGATGGAATTGATTTAATGTGACAAATAAGATAACCGAAATCAGAGAACTTTTAATAGAACATCACGAGTGGTTTAAAAGAGCTATACCTTTAATAGCCTCTGAAAACATTACTAGCCCTGCAGTAGATGAAGCTTGTAATTGCGATTTCAGCCATCGTTATGCTGAAGGATGGTCTGGACAGAGAGTTTATGCAGGATGTGAAAAAATAGATAAAGTAGAAGATATTTGTATGGATTTAACAAAAGAATATTTTAATTGTATACATGCGGATGTTCGTCCTATATCTGGTGTAGTAGCAAATTTAGTAATGTATAATGCATTTACATCTGAAAACAATGGTAAAATGTGTTGTATGTCTATAGTTAGAGGTGGACATATTTCTCATGGTCCAAGATTCGCTAAAAGTGGAAGAGAAATTTTTGGTACAGCTGGAACAACGCGGGGACTAAATATTGAATATTTAGCATTTGATAACGATGAGATGAATCTCGATATTGATGCTTCCGCTAAGATAATTCGGGAATTTAAACCAGAGTTAGTTTTATTCGGCGGTTCAGTTTTTCTATTCCCGCATCCCGTTAAAGAACTAGGTGATGTTGCAAAAGAGGTCGGAGCGAATGTTGGTTATGATGGTGCTCATGTAGCGGGATTAATTGGTTCAGGGTATTTTCAAGACCCTTTAAGAGAAGGAGCTGATGCTATGACTTTTAGTACACATAAAACTCTCCCAGGACCTCAACATGGAGCAATAATATCAAATAGGGAAGATTTAATCGAAACTTTAAGATCGTGTGCTTTTCCAGCCTTACTTTCTAACCACCACTTAGCAGCAGTAGCGGGATTGGCAGTGGCTTTAGCTGAAATGTTAGAATTTGGAAAGGAATATCATAAAAATGTAATTGAGAATGCTCAAGCTCTTGGGCAAGCTTTACATGAAAGGGGATTGAACGTATTAATGGAACATAAGGGTTTTACTAAATCACATCAAATTGTTGTCGATATTACGGAATTTGAGAAAACTCTTGGGTTAGGTGGAGATATTGAGCAATTACTAGAGAAAGCAAATATAATCCTTAATCGTAATCTTTTGCCCTACGATCTCGCAGGAGGCAGACACTATCAAAATCCTGGTGGTTTGAGAATAGGAACTTCTGAAGTCACTCGTCTAGGGATGGGGAAAAGTGAAATGATTGACATAGCGGAATTTATTAAAAAGGTACTCATTGATAAAAAAGCCCCAAATAAAGTAAAAAGTGAGATTGCGGAGTTTAAAAAAGAATTTCAAGAGATAAAATATTGCTTTCAATCACCAAATTCAGCTTATGAATATTTGAAGTTTTATTAATTACTTCTAGACTTTTTTTTTGACAGAACAATAAAACTTATCTTAAAGTCTTCATTTACTGAATAATAGTCATGAGTCTAAAAGTACTTGAAAAAAAAGATAGAAAACTAGTTTTTGTGGTAGAAGGAATATCAGTTGAGTTGGCTAACGCTATACGTAGAATTATTGTTTCTGAAATCCCAGTAATGGCTGTTGATGAGGTAATTATATTAAAGAATGACTCACCATTATATGATGAAATAATATCACATCGACTAGGAATGATTCCCTTGACAACTGATTTAGAGGTATATAAATTACCACGAGATTGTTCTTGTGGAGGTTATGGATGTCCACTATGTCAAGTCTCCTTAACATGTGAAGTTACTAATACTACAAATACGTTTTTAGAGATTTATTCAGGAAATTTAAATTCAAACGACCCTAAAATAGTTCCAGTAGATCCCAATATCCCTATTGTTAAAATAGACAAGAATAATCAAGTGATTATTGAAGCCTACGCTGTTTTGGGAATAGGAAAAGATCATACAAAATTTCAAGCTGTATCAAATATATTCTATAGATTTTATCCACAAATCGAATTTGATGATTCTAAATGTGAAAAATGTTCTGATAAATGTTTGGTGTCGAGGATGTGTCCAGACAGATTGTTTGATTTCTCTGATAAAAAAAAACCAACTCTATCGGAAGATTATACGAAAGAATGTACATTATGTGGTTCTTGTGGAAAGGATTGCTTAGAAGGAGCTATTAGTATCAGTTGGAAAGATAATACTTATATTTTTTCTCTTGAGAGTGATGGAGTTCTTCCCTTTGATGTAGTTATCACCAAGACATTTGAGATTTTTCTAGAAAAAATAGACGAATTCGTTGAAAAACTTGAAGCAATCGACTTGGAGTCATGAATGATCATAAATTTATTAAAATATCAAAAATTTAAGATATAAGGTTAATACCGAAAGTTTCATCTATGCGAAGAATATGAAAGGAAAACATTAACATGTCTCATAAAATAACAGGTCCGAGTAATTATTACTATAGAAAATTAATAAGAGACCTATGGAAAACCAAGATAAATATATGGAAAAAGGTTTCAAAAAAAATTAGTGGTCCAAGACAGAACAGAGTAAAAGCAAATTTATATCGTATTAACAAAAAAACAAAAAAGGATGATACAATAGTAGTTCCTGGAAAAGTTTTAAGTGTCGGAGAACTAGATCATCCTCTCACAATAGCATGTTTAGAGTATTCAAAATCGGTTGTAAAAAAAATTGAGTCTTCTGGGAGCAAATTAATTTCGATTGAAGATTTAGTAGAACAAAATCCGAAAGGTAGTGGAGTAAAAGTTTTTTATTGATTTAGAATTTATCCATCTTTAAGTGTATTAGTATATGGTAATTGAATATAAGTTGTATGATGCTTCAAATAAAATTTTAGGTCGCTTCTGCAGTCAAATTGCTAAAAAATTATTACTAGGAGAATATATAATAATTGTTAATGCTAAGGATGCAATTATTAGTGGGACTAAAAGGGATATTCATGAACGTCATTTAGCAAAACTTAATATCTCAACCGCAACAAATCCTCGGAGAGGTCCCTTTCACGAGAGAAGACCTGACACGTTTATGAGAAGAGTTATAAAACAAATGCTACCACGTAAGAAACTTCGAGGCAAAGAAGCATTAAAAAGGGTTCATGTTTATATAACAGGTATTCCCGAACGATTTAAGAATAGATATCAAAATTTAGTACCTACTAATGATATTTTTGATGCGGATAAACAACGTCTGTCTTTTTATAATAAATATATAACCTTAGATAACTTGTGTCAACGAATTGGCTGGAAAAAAAGCCAAATTGAGGTTTAATAAATGTCAGTGAAAAAAATCCAAGCTTCAGGAAAAAGAAAAACTGCAATAGCAAGAGCAGTGTTAAGTCACCCAGCAAAAGGGCAAATAAAAATAAATAACGTTCCATTACATCTCTATGAGCCTGAAATAGCTCGATTACGGATTCAAGAAGTTCTTGAAATTATAAATCACCCAAAGCTGGAAAAGTGTGATATCAATGTTAATGTTAAAGGAGGAGGTATTTTTGGTCAGTCTGATGCTGTACGTATCGCTATTGCTAAATCTATAAATAAATTTATCGGAACAAAAACAATCGAGAGAGTATTTAGAGAATATGACGAATCTCTATTGAGTGGAGACTCGAGAAGAACAGAACCGAAGAAATTCGGTGGTAAGAAAGCGCGTGCTCGAAGACAAAAAAGTTTCAGATGAAATCACTAATCAAAATCTTCTTCTATAACCGCACCTAATTCTTTTAGATCTTTAAAGAAAAGAGGATATGAGTCATTCACAATTTCAAAATTTGCAATGTAAGAACTTGTGGTAGCATACAAAGCTGCTATGGAGCAAGCCATTGCTACTCTATGATCTTTATTATGATTAATGTCAATCCCTTTTAATTTTTCACATTGAAAGATTGTTAATTTATCGTTATCTTCTATTAATTTTACACCCATTTTTCCTAATTCTTGAGTCATACTTTTAATTCTATCGCTTTCTTTTGTTCTTAAATGAGAAATATTATAGAGCACAGTTTTTCCCTTAGCAAAAACACCTATAACAGCTAATATTGGAAATAGATCTGGAATATCAGAGCAATCAACTTCAATTCCATTTAAAGGATATTTTTCTCGACTACACTCAATAATTATTTGATTTTTAGTTTCGCTATGAACAATCTGTGCTCCCATTTCATGTAAAATTTCAAGAATTTTTTTGTCACCTTGAGAATTCGTTAAACTAAGATTATTTATTTTTATTTTTGATTGTTTAAGTGATAGAACTGCGGCAGCTATGATAAATGCAGCCGAAGAGAAATCTCCAGGAATTGTATATGATTGAGTTCTATATGATTGTTTATTTGTTATGTAGAATTTATTATTTTCGTAATTTTCTTGTATAGAAATTCCAAAAGATTTTAAGACATCTAAAGTTATATCAATAAAAGGTCTAGATACTAATGGAGTTATAAGTTCAAGTTCAATATGTTCTTTGTTTTTACATATGAGTAATGGACAGATCATTAATAGGGCTGTTATAAACTGTGAACTAATATCCCCTCGAATCATAACTTTATTGCATGAAAATCCTTTTCGTCTAATTTTAAGTATATCACCTGATAATTTGAACTTTCCTCCTAATTGTTTTAAGGCATTTAAGAGAGGGAGGATTGGCCGGTTTAACTTTAAAAACTCACCTGTTAAGATCAGCCCTCCTTTTATCAATAAACTTAAAACACTGAAAATTCTTATTGATGTTCCAGAGTTTCTGCAATCTAGTATTTTCTTAACTTTAGTAAAGCCAATTTTATTTGAATTAACAATATAGGTATTCTCATTCTTTTTATAGATTTTTACACCTAAATTTTCTAATATATTAATTGTAATCCTTACGTCTCCACTGGTTAATGGATTTTTTATTATTGAAATTCCATTAGCGAGACTAGCAGCAATAAAAGCTCTATGAGAATAACTTTTAGACCCTGGTGGTGTGATTTCACCATTTAAACCAGTTGTTAAAGGATTAATTTTAAGGTTCATTAAATAATAAATAGCAAGGTAAAGTTATAATATTAATTAAATAATTATGTAGATTAATTCTAATAATAATTAAAAGAAAATTATTGTTATATTATGGATAATTCATTCGGTACACTCTTTAAAATAACATCATTTGGTGAAAGTCATGGAGATCTAGTAGGTATAATCATAGATGGTGTTCCAGCAGGATTAAAAATAGATTTAGGATTTATCCAAAGTGAAATTGATAGAAGAAAACCGGGTCAATCCTCATTAACAAGCTCTCGTTCGGAGGAAGATAAAGTAAAGGTATTAGCAGGAATATTCAATGAAAAGACAACCGGAGCACCATTGTGTTTTATTATTGAAAACAAAGATATTGATTCATCTGAATATAAAAAATTTAAAAACTACTTACGACCTTCACATGTAGATTATACAGCTTTAAAGAAATATGGGGGATTTTCTGATTTCCGAGGCTCAGGAAGGTTTTCAGGAAGAATTACAGCGGGATTTGTAATAGCTGGAGCTATAGCAAAACAAATATTAAAGAAATTCGATATTTTGGTATTTGCATACACAAAGAGTATTGGAAATATTTTAGATGAGAACATCTATAACTTCCATGATATTGAAAGTTTATATGAAAAAAGAGAAACATCAGATATCAAGGCACTAAACACTGAGAAAGGAAAATTAATGGAATGTTTAATTAAGGAAGTTAAAGATAAAAAAGATTCAATTGGAGGAACTGTGGAGTGTATTGTTAAGAATTTTCCAGAAGGAAAGGGTGGACCGGTTTTTAATTCCCTAGAATCAAACATAAGTAAGGCAATATTTGCTATTCCGGCAATAAAAGGGATAGAATTTGGAGCAGGATTTGATGGAACTAAAATGAGGGGGTCTGAACACAACGATCCATGGATTATCAAAAATGGAGAAATTCTTACCACTAAGAACGATGCTGGTGGAATAATTGGGGGTTTATCTACCGGGATGCCAATTGAATTTACTGTTGCTGTAAAACCAACAGCCTCTATTGGATTACCACAAAAAACTGTAAATATTGAGATTATGGAAAATGTTGAAATTGAATTTTCGGGTCGAAATGACCCATGTATTGTCCCTAGAATAATTCCTGTAGTGGAGGCGATGACAGCTACCGTATTACTTGATTGTTTGTTGGTTGACGGATATATACCCAAAATTTTCAAATCCTAGATTAAAAAAAAATATAGGTTATCAGAACGAGTGATAAATCAATTTATAAATGGAAAAAAAATAAAAATTATTGATAATAGTTGTACCATATTAATATGTGAATGAATATGACTACATCATCTCAAGAAAAATTTATAGAGGCGATTATTAAAATAATCGATAAATGGTCTTTTGAACACTGTGCTTATTGTGAAGATGGAATAATGATAACTATTGAAGGAATGCTTGATTTTAAATGCAATAAATGTGGAAAGACTATGAACCCGCTTAATTATCTGGGAGAAGTTGCTAAAATTGTTTATAGTTATAGAGAGAAAAACCTTCCTCTCTAAATTGAAATTCAATAATTTAATTACATATCAAATTTATTTACTAAGTTTAGAGTTTGTCTCACTATATAATCTATACTTGAAATCCACTTAATAGGTATATAATGGCTTTTGCTAATATTTCTGCTCTCCATATTGGATTTAATTTGATATGGTAAGATACTAAAATGAACTATTTCAATCTGCATAAATTCAGCACGATCTTTCAATAAATGCGGGGAATAAATTTTTAGTTAATTTTAATATGATTGAGATAATAAAATATAATATATCTCAAATTACTTTTAGGAGTAGAAAAATTAAATGAGTAGAAAAATTGATACATCTGCCCAATTCATTGAATTCTACAAAAAAAAAGGTGACTATTTAGTTTCCCTCTCAGAAAACCATTTCAAGAATATAGAATACCGAAAGTGCCTTGAATTATTAAATCAGGCATATGGAATGTATATGAAAGGATATTACAACGAACTGGCAGAGAAGACTAAACAGAGATTCTTAGAAATTAAAGAAAAATATTTTAAAAAAAAAACTTAATCTATTTCAAACTTCTGCTTTAATTTATTCTTAATGTCTTCAATATGAGTTCCTTCCCAGTAAATCTTCTTGCATTGAGGATTAGAGCACTGATAAAATTCATCGATATTACAAAAAGTTTCCTTTAAGACAAGATCCTTGATAAAGTCTTTATCTTCAACTTTATTCAAATTTTCATTACAAAGAGAACATCTAGCTTTATTAATATTAAAATTAAATTCTATACCTAACTCTTTGTGAAGTTGTTCTAAATAGCTATATACACCTTCACCTGTTAGGTAAACATTTTTTTCTTTGCAAGCAATATGTAACGGAAAGTCTTTTGTAATTAAAATTCTCCCTCTATTTTCCGCATATTCAATTAACTTCTTGTCTGGAACAGGATTCACTAAATAAAAATCTCGTAATTCAATCGCATAAACTGTATCGAATCCAAAAATTCTAAGAAAGCGTGTTAATTTGCCGAGCATTGCATCTACTAAAAATTTCATTATTATGAGAAGATTGTCTATCAGATAAGTCTAAGTTAAATATATTTAATACTTCTAATAAATTATATATTCGAAATTTAATTAGAAACAATTTCATTAATATGGAAATTAAAGATCTGATGGAAAAAGCTGTTCGGTTTCATGGACATATCTGTCCAGGTTTAGCGATAGGAGTTTTAGCTGTTAAATATCTTTTAGATCATGGTTATAAATATTCTCCTAATGAAGAGTTGGTAGCAGTTGTTCAAAATGATAACTGCAGTGTTGATGCTCTCCAAGTTCTATTAGGTACTACATTCGGTAAAGGTAATCTCATACATCAAGATTACGGAAAAATTAATTATTACGTTTATGATAGAAGAATAGAAAAAGGCAAAAAATTAATCTTGAAGAAGAACGGGGTTACCAAAAAAAAGCTCTCTAGAGATGAAAAAATTCAAGTTTTATTACATTCTAAACCAGAGGATATTTTTACTATTGAAGAAGTTGATTTCAATCCTCCCGGATTAGCGCAGATAGAAGAATCAATACCTTGTGAGATATGCGGGGAACTTACGATGAACAATAGATTAATGGCTTACAATAATTCTGATATGTGTGTTCCTTGTTATAAAAAAATGAGAAATCAGTAGAAAAATTTATATCTTGATTATAATGACTGTTCAACTATAAGGGTTTTAGGAATGATTGCTTTTGTTAATTATATTTAACGTGTAATAAATATTCCAACTCTTAATTAAGGGAAACAAATGAAAGATCAGAGTGAAAAAATAATACCTGGTGCAGGTCCTTTTTATTTTGAGGGAAACAAAATAGGAATAATGATAATACATGGGGGAGGAGGGGGAACGTGTGCGGATTTAAAACCTCTAGCTCAAGATTTGCATAGAGAGAGAAATTATACAATCAGTCTCCCACTACTTCCGGGATATGGCACTTCTCCTGAAGATCTAAGGAAAACGCCTATATCCTCTTGGAAAAATGCTTTGGGTATTGAAATAATCGCATTAAGAAAGAAATGCGAAAAGGTTATTATTGGGGGTCATTCTATGGGAGGTCTTCTTGCGTTAATACTAGCTGCTGACTTTAGTATTGATGCTTTTTTTACCATTAATGCTCCCATAGGCATTCAAAGATTAGGATTTAAACTAGTACCATTTATCAATTTTGTTATGAAATATCATTCTGTAAATTCAGAGCAGCTAAAAATTGAGACGAACGGAAAATGGGTAGGTTATGATAAAATTCCAATAAATATAGCCATAAAAGTAAAGAAATTGATAATTGAAGCGAAAAACTCATTGTTGAGAATAAAGTGTCCGGCATTATTATTTCAAGGATGTTTAGATTCAGAAGTTAAAAAAGAAAGCTTAGATTATATTTTTAACAATATCAATTCCCAATATAAAAAAAAATTTTGGTTAAAACATAATGGGCATGCGATATTAGACAGTCCAGATTCCAAACAAATTATCTTAGAACTTACAAATTTCATTGATAAAATTTGTACTTAAATTATATATTTTTAATTAAATTACTTAAAATATCAAATTTTAGATTGGTGTAATTTTAAAAAATTTGAAAATAATTTTGCTAATATTTTATAATCAAGTGGTTAGAGAAGTAAAATACCAATAATAGAAATTAATTACAAAAATATAGCTAAAATTCTTGAAGAGTTTAGTGAAATTATAGTGCTTTTAAATAAATTTCGAGAGAAGATGAATATATTATGATAAAGGAGATAAGTAACGGATTCACGTTATTAATAAGGGGGCCCGCTCGAATTACTTTATTAGAAGGTCAGATTAGTGTCATAGGTAAAATTTTTGACTCTAAGGCGAGTTTAAGTGCATCAGAAGATACGAATATGGATGATCCCAATGTTATAATTATACCTAGTTCTCATTGTTATCCAATATTCGCAATTGAAAACGCTACAATAGAAGTATATACCAACAATGAGGAAAATCTTACACTCATAGAAGAAAATTCAATCTCTCCTAGATGGAAGGAAATTAAAGACTTATTAATAAAAGAATTAAAAAAAGGCTCTCAATCTCCTTTAAGGATAATGGTTTTAGGGATAAGTAGTGGAAAAACAACCCTGATCAAATATCTGGCAAATAATTTTATAAAAGAAGGATTCAAGGGGGGATATCTTGATTCTGATCTAGGGCAACAAATAATATATGTTCCTACTACAATCAACATAGGGACTCTTGAAAATTATCTTATTTCAAGTCACGATATAAACTCAGAAAAAACAGAATTCATAGGAGTAACATTTCCTAAAGGAGATTATAAATATATAGTTTCTCATTCAAGCAAGAAATTAATTGATGGATATATTGCGAGAAATAAAGATGCTGATTTTGTTTTAATAGATACTGATGGTTGGATAAAAAACGAAGCGGGGATAATTTATAAGAATTTTTTTATTGAAACAGTTGATCCAGACATCCTTATTGTATTTCATGACGATACAGTTGAAGAATTACAAATAATTGAAGAAAAATCATCAAATTTACGAAAAGAACGAAAATTATTTTTAATTGAAGAAGACAACAAGTATTTTTATGAGAAGGATAAAGATGAACGAAGATTTTTACGCCAAAGCCAATTTTCAAAGAAATTTGAAGAGTTTAGAAAGATATCAATTCCTTTAGATGATATGAAATTTATCAAAACTGAATATGACAATGAAGAAGAAATAATTATTGAAAGAGAAATTAATGTTAGAGAATTAATTAATCTTCCTTATCATTACGTGATTATTGGGTTAATGACTGCGGATTCTGAATTAATTGAAATAGGACTTCTCTTTACTATTAATATTGAGAAAAATTACATTTTGTTATATTCTAACTTAACTTATAAACAACAAATTAAAATTAAAAAAATATTACTTGGGAGTCTTAGGTTATCAACTAAAGGAAATCATCAAGGTTATCTATATCTCTAATTTATCTTTTAATAAGTAATATCCACCATTAAAATCTCAATGATCACAAAACTAATTTTTTTAAATTGTGTCGTTACTAAATAATTTATGGAAGAGGATCTTCTTACTAAGTTTCTGAAATTAATGTCAACTAATATTTCAGAAGATGATCTTGAATTAATTAAATTAGGACATTCATTAGGTTTGGATTTAGTATCATTTGCAGAGTTGCGAGCATCACAAGAAGATACTTATACCGATGATGTACGAGCCATGGCATTAAAACGATTGGAGAAGGAAAATGAACACACACTAAAGAAAAAAGGCTCATTCTATGTAGGGAGCATTGATTTTATGGTATCTGACAGACTAGAAGGTAAAAAAATTTTTCTGCTAGAAACAAATGGTGGTTCTAATAGGGGTCTTTCAATACTTACTAAAAAACAACAAGGATTATTGTATGATGGTTATTATGAAGCAATAATTCAAGCAACGAGCCATTCGACAAGTAAAGATGAACGTGTTATTGTTTTAATTGGAGTCCCTGTTAATGATGGCTTAATTCATGAAAAAGTTATAATGATAGAATATTTACGTAAGAAATTAAAATCAAATGGAATTTCGGTTAAAATTTTTAATACAGATAATTACAACAATCAATTTAACGCAAAAATCCTGTTTCTAATTGCTGATTATAGACAACTTTCCACAACTTTATCATTTTCTCAAAACTGGATTAAATACAAGGGTGATAAAGTTAGTGTTATAATTGGAGATGGGATCACAAGACGCTTCAACAATACAGAATTTACTAATTTAATTAGGAATGATCTCACCAAAATTAGATCAATTATTGTTAATCCAATTTTTAGAATTACAGATGATAAATCTTTAACATATTTAGCAAGTTTTTTCAGTAAGGAGGCTCTTCAAAAATACAATCTCAGATATCTTATATTTACAAAAGCCTATGATGAAAAGGAGTTAGTAAATAAATTGAAATTTCTTTTAAAACATTACAACAAATCATTTATCATTAAACCAAACGGTGGTTCAGGAGGAACTGGAGTTATGCCCGTTTCTAAAGGTGAGAATTATAAAAATATAAAAAATATTATTGAAGAAAGTAAAAATGAGTTTTTTGCTAAATTCATGGAAGATCGTAATCCTTATCCATATACAATACAAGAGATGGCTGATTTTGCATTAATTGACTGGCAGGAAGGCAAACATACGTTTGACTTACGAATTTATTTAGCTCAAAGAAACAGAAAAGTGTATCCTATTGGTGGTTTGGCGCGTATTGCTCGCGGAGAATATAGTGGAAATTTAAGTAAACAAGAATTCGTTGTGAATCTGTCTGGATTTGATGGTCAAATTGAAGTCTTTAGGGGGTTGGGAATCTCCGTAAAAAATAGCTCTCTTCTATCCTTAGAAAAAGAGGATTTTGTAAATATGTTTTGTATTGGATGTGTATTATTTGCAAGCATGGTAAACAATTACCAAAAAATCATGAATTTCTCCGGATGGGATAAAATAATTGAATAAGATGAAATTTTAGTATTGACTGGTTAAGATTAATCGCTCATAGATCAAATTAAAATCATGAATCCAAGAATTTGAGTGTGGCACCAACTAATACACATTCATTTTTTTTTTGAGAATGACCTCCCTTTTTCAATATTAATATATTCTCTTCTGGTGATTCTAAAATAAATTTATTTTCTTTAAAATTTTTGAATTTAATTACTCTGTCGTTTTTACTATGGATTAGCATAACCCGATTAGATAACATTTGCCATTCTATCCTTGATAATTCATCTTTTTCTTTCTCAATTTGGAGATAAGGAGAAAGTTTTGTATTCTCAACAGCATCGGGGCGTAATTTAACTCCTTTCATTAAATAGCTTAAAACAACTATAGGATTGAATTTTGGGATATTCTGTTTATAAAAAGACATTGAAGAGATAGCTATAATTTTATCAATTTTCTCATTAGCAAATCCTCCACATAATACTGTAATAGCCCCAATGCTAAAACCAATACAATTAATTCTCACATTAATAAATTCTTCCTGAGTGATTACCCATTTAATTACGCTGTTAAAATCGTTAATTCTTTTTAAAAACTCACCTTTTTTTCCTGTATGTTTTGATTTACCTGTTCCTCTTGCGTCATAAGCTAATATCAGATATCCTTGGTAGGCAAAAGGAAGGTAAAAATATTGGAGATTCTCTTTTGTATCTGAAAAACCATGGCAAATTATGATTATTGAGTTCTTCTCATTAACCTTTTCTTGATCCCTATGACGTATTAAATCAGCAGATAAAAACCCATCAATAACTTGGATTTTTCTATATGATATATCTAAATCCTTATGAGAAATCTTCACCCAGCGATCAAACCAGAGCTCTCTGAATGCCCAGTAGCTTTCAAAAGGTATATATATAATTAAAAATGTGGTTAAAGATAAAATAAAGCACCTTGAAAATGCTGTAGTATAACATGGATTTCCTAACTGTATGTTTACTTGGAAAATATACCAACTAAATATAAGGTCAATAATAATTAAGATTATACGCTTTATAGTATTTGGGCTCAATATCTTCACTAACGAAATATAAACAATTACTTAGTATAAGATAAGTAAAGTAAAAAATAAAAGGCAAAATATTTTATGGCTTTTTTGGCTTTGGACACCCATGATCATGAGCGATTTTACAATCTGGTTTGCTTTTTAAACCTGGACAAGGTTTGCACTTTACTGCTCTAAGCATTTTAACTATATCATCAACTTCCATCCCCAATTCTTCTTCTTCAGTTTCGTCTGCTAACATATCATCCTTAATTTTTGAAAGATCATAATCTACGTCATCAGTTAAATCATCTTCCCAATCACCTAGATCAATAATTTCATCTCCATCCTCGTCTGTTTTTCCAATTGGAACATCATCTTCTTCTTGATTAGTAGGGGTATTCTTTTTTTTTGCCATAATATTCACTAATTTTTATAATTCATTTATTTTATTAATCTTTTCAGTATTTAATCTATGTTAAAAATAGCTTTTAATTTTTTTTACATTTAAAAAGCAAAAAAGTTTTGTATTATATGTTATTGAAATATACTTTTTTATCCATTAAAAAATCTTCTTTGTTAATGCATTCCATCTCATTAATTAAAGCCTTATTTTTACTAATCTTGTCGTAGAAGTGTTTAATTTCACCAACCATTGATTTTAATTCTTCTATTTGAAAAATTTCATATTTCTTTATACGGAAACGTGGCAAAAGAAATTTCAATTGAATTTTTATTGGATCTGGTTTTGAATATAACAATTCTTTTAAACTTTGAAATTCCATTTTTGAATGTATGTAGTATTTCTCTAAATACAATACATTTATTAGTGAGTTGCTCAATTTTTTGAAGAAATCTAAATACCGGTCAATTTCACCATAATCTCTTCCATTTATATCAAATTTATTAAAATTCCCTGAAAAATAAGTTTTTAAATCGTATTGTAGTTGGGAGAGGAACTGTAATATTTTTCCAATTTGAGATAAAAATAGAGGAAATTTATTTGGCATTGGTATCCGTTTTATAAAGCTCCCGTTATACCTCAAATATCCCCCTGACATATGAAGTGAACCAAATAAAGCTTTAAAGGCTAAATCTATTAATTTAGAATTTAGTATTGTCAAAAGACATAATAATCGTTCTTCATTAAAAGAAGGAATTCTAAGGAAATAAAGGCCAGTTACATTAGTGAATATTCCAGTATCGTAAACAAATGTCAATTCTTTCGCAATTTCTCTGAATATTAATTTTTCGCTATGTATTTCTTTCCAAATTTTTTTAAATTCGTTTTGATATTTAATAAAGGAGATATTTAAGGTCCGTTTAGCGATCTTAATCTGCTTATCAAATATTATATGGAATTTTCCGATATTTCCCGTACCAATTAGTAGTAGATCTTCATCAGAAGTTTTATTAGGGTATAGATTATCAAGGTGCTTAGCCCAATTTAAAAATCCAAATGGTCTATAAATGATTTTTAGATCTTGAATTAATTTCGAAATAGGTTTATAATGTGTATAAAGAAATGTTATTAAGTTAATATTGCTAGAAATTGGAAACACTGTTCCTGGTAAACGTTTGATTAACTGTTGTGGTACATTATTTATTTCTACTTGAACGTTTTTGATTAATTCATCTACTTCCTTATATTTCTTTATAATAACAGAATTATTACTATTTGGTATTGATTTTTTGAAAGAAATAATTATAGGATAAGCAGCTGTTTTCTCAAAGATCGGAATTGAAGATATGTTAATAATCTCTTTAAGTTCGGTTTCCTCTATGAGTAATTGTCGAATTTTAATGCCGTAATCTGCGGATAAAAATTTATTTGTCATGATCATAGATAAACACCCTGATTGTTGTCTCATGAGCTCTAGAGCTCTCTCCAAGAAGATTATTGATAGATCAAATAATCTATAAGCAGATTTGAACCTTTCTGCTAATTTTTTTTTATATTTCAAATTCTTTATTTTTTTATTTTCAATATAAGGAGGATTACCGATAACTATATCATAATTACTTAAGTTAAAGTCTAGAAGAAAATCCAAATTGTAAATCTTAAAGCTAAAGTCTAAATCAACAATAAATTGGTCGATATTGATTCCATTTTCATTATTTAAATATAAATCTTTATGATTTAATAAGTTCTGATTATCTGAAAACAACCATAATATTAACCGTAATTTAGATATCGAGCATGCTGACTTTTGAATTTCTACTCCATGGATATTATTTTCAATTATTTTTCTTTTTAATTCAAAATCTGGAAGATTTGGATTTAAAATCTTATGTAATCGGAATATCTTTTCTGCGGCAGATATTAAAAACCTTCCAGATCCGCAAGCGGGATCCAAAATCTTGATATTTTGGATTTTTTTAAATACTAGTTCAATTAACTCTTGATCTTTGAAGATTTTATTCCGATAAGAAATATCCTCCATTAAATGCTTAATATTAATAAATTCATCAAAAAATATATTCAAAATATTAATAACAATATGATCGACAATAATTTTAGGTGTGTAAGTTATACCATAATCTTTTTTATCATTCTTTCCAGTGGACTTCTCAATGTCGAAGTTTTCAATAATCTTTTCTATAGAAGCAAAAATATGTCGAGTTCTATCAGATCGCATCGAAATTCAAAAATAGCGTTTATGATTTTTATAATTTATGATATTGTTATTTTTTAAAAATGTAAGAAACTATAATAAGAATGTAAGATCTATTAGAAAAAATTAAAAAATGCCTTCTATCTGAGATAGAATGATTGATAATACATTGTTAAGCGATTTAATAAAACATACACATTTTGTATCCACACTTAATAACCTAAAGTAGCATATTAGAGAGGGTGAATGTTTTCCTGAAGGATTTAGATAGTTTCAGTTTATGAAATTTGAGATGCATCTGGTTTGATGAACAATAGATTATTCCCACGGATGAAAATTTCGTTGTACTTAGCTATTGGAGTCCCTTCCATGAGCTCAGTGCAATTCTCTAAGATTAAATTCATATAGGCATCAATTTCTTTTAATAATCCCTTATATTCTGTTCCATCTTTTAGCCTAAGCAAGATTATTGAGCCTTGAGATTGTTGTAAAATATGTAGAGGATTTTTTGATCTCTGTTGATTATCATTACGGCTTGACATTTTTTTCCCAAATCATTAATAATTATGATAATAAATCTAAAAAAGATAATTTAAAGATAGATTTTTTTGAATTAAAACCTTAGTATTTTTAATCCTTGGATATATGGCAATTTATGGGAATGAATAATAGTCAATATTCGAATAAAAAGAAAGAAATTATTAAAAAATATAATTCTTCATCATCTTTTTATGATTCTAGGTATAGACAAATCCAAGAAATTAAGTATCATATTATTCTTAAAAATTTTGATTTAACTCGAAAGGTAATTTTAGATCTCGGATGTGGTACAGGACTTTTTATTGAATATATCTCTCGTAGAAAATTAGAGCAAAAAAAAAATTTAGATTATTACGTCGGTTTAGATATATCATGGAATATGCTATTAGAATTTAGATCCAAACTTGAAAAATTAAAGGGTAAAAACATATCTCTTCTCTTATCTGATATAGAGAATTTACCATTTAGAGACAATCAATTTTTTTCAGTTCTTTCACTTACTTCATTCCAAAATTTACCAGATGTTGAAAAAGGGATAAGAGAATTGTTACGAGTAAGTAGAAACAGAGCTGATTTTAAATTCTCAATATTAAAGAAGAAAATAAATTTAAAAATACTCGTAGATTCCTTAAAGTCATTTGTAGTAATAGATCAGGTTTTAAATAAGGAAAATTTAGAGGATGTTATAATTCAGGGTAAAGTCTTCAAAAGAAAGAAATAAAAATTCATTTATTATAAAAAGTATTCAAAATTTCGTCGATATTACTTCGAACACCATATTTTTTCTTAAAATAATTACATACGTTTGTAATATCTCTTGTAAGAAGTGATTTTGCGTTTGGATGATCTTTTGAAACCCATTGTAACCAATCAATTAATAGAATATTTCCCTTTTCATCTATTACAATGTTAAATTCTCCCAAATCTCCATGTATCATATTTCCTTTTTGGAAAATTATTTTCATTTGTTTAATAATTTTATTAAAAACTTTAGCAGGATTTTTAATGGATTTAAAATAAACCAATTCTTTTCCTCTTAAATAAGACATAATGACTATATGTCTATTATATGCTACTGGTTTAGGAGTATTTAATTTAAATTTATAAATTTTTTCAAGAGCTTCATATTCTCTCTTAGCAGCTAATCTATTTACATAAAGCCAGGAAAGGTGCCCTCGCTCACCAATTAGATCCCTTAATCTTTTAATATTTTTAAAGCTCGTTCTCCCAATTCGAAAGAATTTAGCAGCATATATATTCTCATCATCGTCCATGCAGCTGTAAACATCAGATTCTTTTCCTTTTCCAATTAAAGGTCCTAGTTGACTTATTATATTCCTCTTTACTAATGTATGCAAAGCAAGTAAATCATACGCTTTTGAATTCAATGTATAAGCTATTTCATATTTAGAAGAATCTCTAAAAATTAGATCAAGTTTATGAACTCTCTTTAAGCGAAAAAGAGTTTCCTCCATTTTATATCTGGAATAAAATTTGATATTATTTACAGTTACATACTCAGATCGCTTCATTCCAATCTCAATTGCCATTAGTATCCTGAGATCTTCTTTTTCCATTCTCGTAAGAAGATTTGCTACATTCATATTATTCTCAGCTAAAATATGAATTTTTTGTAGGTTTTAAAAAAAGAAATCAATTTATATATATTTGGAATTTCAAAAATGAGTGTTGCAGTTAAATTCAAGAGCAGAAAAATGATGATATCACTTGGTAATATTAAATAATCAGTTAAAGTTGATCCTTCTTGAAATATAAACAAAAAAATACCCTGGTTAAAATATATAAGGAATCCTATTGAGATAATTAAACCATTTATTGAAAATAATATAATCTGATTTTCAGTCTCAATAATTCCAATTAAAGTATTAGTGCTTAAGAATATTAAAGTAATTATCACGTAAATTTTGGAATTATTAATCCATGTATTGTACAGAGTATTACTTACCCAATAATATCCATTAAAAATTGGCCAAAGTAAGGATGAAAATAAATTTAAAATCAATAAAATTGGAAAGAATACAGTAACTATAATAGAAATGCTGTAGAGACGGATTGATATAACCCTACTTAACTTTAAATTCTTCTTCTTTCCCAAATCGATGTTTCCTAACATTGAATCAAGATTTTTTTGAATTTCATCAGGAAAATTATCTTCTGCCAAAAAAAATTGGATTTTTAAATCAGGAAAATTGGAAAGTAATTCTTTAGCTTGTCTATAAGCGTTTCTAAATTTTTGCTTACTGCTTTTTGGACCAGTCCATAGATAGATAATTTCTTTTTCTTCATCCAAAATAGCACAAATATCATGGAGTAAGAGCCTGTGTTCTTCCTCTATCCAAACAGATTTAGAATTATCGAATGTAAATGTTCTTAGCATTTTCTCTATATCTAATTTAACAAAAATTATTTTTTATCTTTTACTGAAAAAAAATCAAAATATATAAGAATTATATTACTAGTTTTCAATTCTTTGCTTTATTTCGTTCCACATATTATTAATATATTCTTCATATATTTTTAAAATACGATTATCTATTGATCTAAACCTTTTTTGAGCGTTTAAATATTCTTCTATTGGTTTTCTTTTGGATGGATCTAAATATTTCTTGCTAGGATTTGATAACTTTAATACACCATTTTCAACATCATATAATGGCCAAAATCCTGTTTGAACCGCTAATCTACCTATCAGAATTGTGTCTTTAGGTTCGTATCCCCACCCAGGAGGACATGGAGATAAAATATGGAAATATTTCGTTCCAAAAATCTTTTTTGCTTTCTTAAATTTTTCATACAGGTCTAAAGGATAAGATGCAATCCCTGTTGCGATATAGGGAATTCCATGAGCCTCCATTATTTTAGGCATATTCTTTTTAGGAACCATTTTTCCACTTGGAGTTGTAGTTGTCTGAACACCTAAAGGAGTTGAACCACTACGTTGGACTCCAGTATTCATGTATGCCTCATTATCATAACAGGCATATATAAAATTAGTTCCACGTTCTGCTGCTCCACTTAACGCTTGGATTCCAATATCAGTAGTACCTCCATCTCCTGCAAAAGCTAGTACTGTTATTTCATCAGCTAATCCTTTATCTTCGAGGGACGCAAGAATTCCAGAAGCAGAAGCTCCCGTTGTTGCAAATGGAGTATGGTAAACAGATATTTTAGTTGTACAGAAACCTTGCATACCGTGTAATACTGTAAGGCAAGAAGCAGGAACAGTAATTATAGTTTTTGGCCCAAGAGCTTTAAGTGCAATCCTGTATATTAATGCCATACCACACCCCGAGCATGCACGCGTACCTGGGAAAATATATTCCTCTTCAGGTAGATCCATTACGTTTACCATTATTTCTCACCCTCCTCAAAAAAGGTTGCTTCATCATAATCTTTTAATTCCTCTAATCTTAAGCCCAAAAATTCTGTTTCGTTAGTAAAAATGCCTTTTTTAAAATCTTCCAAAGCTTTATGGACACCAGTAATAATATGATCTGTTTTTAAATCTCTTCCGCCTAATCCCACTATAAAGCCTTTAATATTTGGCCTCCCTTTAAGGCTGTAAAGAGCAGCTTTTAATTCATAAGATAAAACACCTTCATAACCGTACCCAATATCCCTATCAAAGACTATTATATTATTTACATCTCTTAGAAGTTCTCTTAATTCAGCAGAAGGGAAGGGTCGGAACAATTTTAAACTAACTAATCCGATTTTTAACCCATTTTGCCGAAGTACCCTTACTGCGATTCTTGCTTGTGAAGCTACAGAGCCCATGCCAAATATGATGGTATCAGGTTTATCATCCATTTCTATTTTTTTATAAATACCATTTCCATATGATCTCCCAAATCTTTGAGCAAATTCATCATGAACTTCCTTAACTATCTCTATTGAATTTTCTAAAGCTTTTTGTAATGCATATCTATATTCATAATACCCTGGTGCTATTCCTTCTCCTCTTGAAACGATATGAGGTGTTGTAACCGGATCAATTCCTTTTACTCTTGAAATATCTGATAAATTAATGTGATGTTTGAGAGGCGGTAAGAATTTATCAATTTTTTCTTGATCTTCTAACTTAACGGGCATAACTGTATGAGACAGGATATAACCATCAAATCCACAGATCACAGGCAAGAAAACTCTTTGATCCTCAGCAATTTTAAATGCTTGAATATTGGTGTCATAAATTTCTTGATTTGTTTCACAAAATAATTGAATCCATCCTACATCACGTATGGTTATAAAGTCTTGATGATCAGTCCAAACAGACCAAGGAGCACCTAGTGCACGGGTAGCGAGGTTGATCACGATTGGTAAGCGGTTACCAGAAGCCCATGGTAAAAGCTCAAACATCAATAAAAGACCATGAGATGAGGTCGCTGTACCCACTCTAGATCCTACTGCAGAGGCAGCACAACACACGGCAAGAGCGGAATGTTCTGATTCGACTTTAACGAATCTTGCATTCAATTTACCTTCTGCAATAAACTCAGCAATTTTCTCTACCACAGGGCTTTGAGGTGTTATTGGATATGCTGAAATTACTCCAACTCTCGCTTGTCTAAAAGCATAGGCAGCTGCATGATTTCCCGTTAAAATCTTAATATTTTCAGATGTAATTGAACCATCTTTTTCAGATTGAGTCACTCAGGATTCACCTCCTCCATCGATATTGCTTTTACGGGACATTCCTCCATACATATTCCACAACCTTTACAATATTCCAAATCAATTTTAGGAGGAATAGTTCTCGATACTACTGCTTCAGGGCAAAATAACCAACAATTGAAACAACTTGGCTTCCCAGAATTAACAGGGATACATTTTTGTAAATCTATTACTGGTTTTTTTGAACTCCAAGAACCAGTTTTACCAGCTTCTCCAATTACTGGTTTTTGGACGGATCCAAGAATTTTTTGATAATCTTTTTTTGAATTTGTCATAAGTACATCTTTTTTAGAAATAACTTAGATTCTGTATAAAATCAAACGCAACCAAATTTTTAATTCTTATGATTTATAAAATAACTATTTACGTATTTTTTGATTAACATATAAGCTCGATTTAAATACACCTATAAATAAAGTAATACTTCCATTTAAATAAAAAATAAATACTCATTACATCATTAATCTCCTAATAATGATTGAAGTAAAGGTAAAAGTATAAAAAAAGATGTAATAGCCTAATTATTGTATTAATAACTAATCTTAACTTAAATAAAAGAGGATTGTGAAATGACATATGATAGATATGAGCTTATAGAAGAAATTAGAGAAAAATTTAGAGATTTGTTTGAACATTCATTGGATTTAATTTATGTTAATGATTTGAAAGGAAATTTTCTGGATGCTAATGATCTTACCTTACTTGCGTTAGGATATGAAAGAAAAGAAATAACTCAAATAAAATTTGTTGATATCCTTGAAGAAGATGGAATAAAAAAAGCATTTGGCGTTCTAAAAGAAATTCTAAAAACGGGAAAACAATCTAAACGTGAAGATTATAAAATAAAGGCTAAAAATGGCAATTTCATAAATATTGAGACATATGGGATACCTGTAAGAAGAAACAGTGAAATTGTTGCAATTTTAGGAATCGGAAAAAATATCACAGATCGCAAGAAGGCGGAACAAAAATTAAAAGGTTCTGAAGAGATGTTTAGAACCCTATACAAAGAAGGACCTATTGCGACATACACATGGAAAAGATTTAATGATGATTTTGTTTTTATTGACTTTAATAATGCTGCTGAAAAACTAACACAAGGGAAGGTTGCTAATTTTCTAGGTCATAAAGCTTCTGAAATGTATAAAAATAGAGGAGATATTTTGACTGATTTACACAAATGTTATGATGACAAAATCCATATTTCTAGAGAAATGAAATACAAATTTCAATTTGATAATGAAGAAAAATATCTTTTAGTAAACTACGGCTATGCAAAACCAGATTTGATAATAGTTCAAACAGAAGATATAACTGATAAAAGGGTTGCTGAAGAAAAGTTAAGAGAATCTGAATTAAAATATCGAAACATGATTAATAATTTAGATATTGGCTTTTATCAGGTAACTCTTGACGGTATTCTTTTAACGCACAATCCTGCTTATAACAAAATCTTAGGATTTGAATTATTTGAAGATTTAAGAAATACAAATGTAACAGATTTATGGCAACAACCGGAGATCCGTGATGAATACCTGAAACTAATGAAGGAAGATAATTTCGTTCGAGGTTATGTCTGCCACGCATTTAAAAAGAATAAGGAAAAAATTGTGTTAGAACTAAATTCGCACCTTATTAAAGATAGTGAAGGGAAACCAATAAGAATTGATGGTACATTTTTAGATATTACTGAAAATTTCAAGTTAGAACGAGAGTTAAGAGAATCTGAGGAAAAATTTAGATATATTGCTGAACAATCATTATTAGGGATAGCAATCTTACAAAATGGAAAATTTAAGTATGTAAATCAAAGATTTGCTTATATCGCAGGTAATACTGAAGAAGAAATGAAAGATTGGGGACCAGGAGAATTTATTAATTTTGTGCATCCAGAAGATAGACAAATGATTGCTGAACAAGCAAGAAAAAAACAAATAGGAGAAAGAGATGCAATCACACATTATCAATTTCGAGGATTTAAAAAAACTGGAGAATTAATCTATGGAGAGATTTATTCAAAAACGATTATTTATCAAGGAAATTCCGCAGATTTTATTACCATTATTGATACTACAGATAAAGTAGAAGCAGAGAGGAAATTTTTAGAATCTGAAAAAAAATATCAGTTCATATATGAAAATACCCCCTTTTCAATTGTTTTAATAGATTCTAAGGGTAGAATAATTGATTGTAATCCCACCACTGAAACTATGTTTGGGTATTTAAAGACAGATTTAATCGGCAAGAAATTTCACAAACTCAAAGCAATTCATCCTGATTATCTACTAAATCTTATAACGGTATTTAAGAAATTCATTAAAGGAGAAAATGTCCACCGTCTTGATTTAAAAATGTATAGAAAAGACAGAAGTTTAATCTGGGTAAATTTACAAGCCTCATTAATTCAAAAGGATGATGAATATTTTATCCAAGCGCTTTTTTCTGATATTACAAAACGCAAGGAAGCCGAATTTCTTGTAAATAAAGAAGTCTTAAAAATGAAAGAGCTAGAGCAGATGAGAAAAAATTTGATTTCGATTGTTGCTCATGAATTAAAAACACCTCTTGCTTCGGTTTGCGGAGGAACAGAGCTTCTTACAACTGTCTATGGTAAAGATTTAGATTCTAAAGCGTTAGAAATAACATCATTAATCGATAGAGGAGGAAAAAGGTTAACAGATCTGGTGAATAGCCTAATTGATATCTCTCGTATAGATTATGATAAATTTAAATTAGAAAAACGACCAAGTGATTTATGCGAGTTAATTTCAGAGTCAACTAAAGAAATGATGCACTTAATAGAGCGAAGAAAGCTTACCCTTAATTTAAACCTTCCCGATCCAATTATTTTAAATATTGATAAAGTTAGAATAAAAGAAGTGTTTTTTAATTTATTATCAAATGCTATTAAGAATACACCTCCTAATGGAACAATAAAAATTATTGTTGAAACAAAAGATAATTGTGTTATTATCTCTGTAACTGATTCCGGTGTAGGATTAACAAGTGAGGAAATGGATATTATTTTTACCAGATTTGGAAAAATTGAGAGATATGGAGAAGGATTAGAATATATAAATATTCAAGGATCGGGACTTGGATTATTTATATCTAAAGAAATAATAAATTTACATGATGGTAATATTAAAGCTGAATCAGAGGGAAGGAATAAAGGGAGTTCATTTATAATAAAATTACCATCCACTTGAATTTCTTTTTTAAATTATAAAGTTTACAATATTTTCGCTAAATTATGACCCTGCTCAATTAATTCATAATTTTTATTACCTAGTTTCTCACCCATTCGTTTTAGAACAACAGTTTTTAAGTTCTTAAGTTGAAGTTCAGGTAATGCTTTTGAAAGCAATCCTAGAATGGGAGTATTGATTACCGGATTTCCATCAATTGTTAAATCTTTTTCTATAGCTAAATTACTAATATCAGCAACAATAATTTTAATGTCATCTGTGAGATTATAAGTTTTTGCGAAAAACTCGGGTTCTTTATCTGAATTAATAATGAATATACCCCCTTTTTTTAGGGATCTTGAAATCTCATGAGTTAAGACTGTTTCATCAAATATAATAAGGATATTAGGAAATTCTATTTGAGCTCTATCCCAAATTATCTGTTCTCTTGACAATTTTACGTATGCCTGAACTGGAGCTCCCCTTCTTTCTGCCCCAAAAGAGGGATACGCGTGTACGTCTTTATAATTCCCACTTAAATATGCTGCTTCAGCTATAATTTCACATGCGGTTACACATCCCATGCCTCCTCTACCATGTATGGTTATAGTTATAACATCAGAACTATTATTTTCATCTTTAGTCATGAAAAAAACCTCAAAAATTAAACATGTCGATATGAAGAAATCCTTTTTTTAATACTAAATTAATTAAAAATCCTATTTTATAAGAAATTTCCAAAACAATATAAAATTTTTTTAATAAAAATGTATGAACTATGTTAAAGGTATAACAACTTGTTATATACATAAAATTAATTAATATAAAATTTTTCGATACATAATAATTGAGCTTATTACTCTTTATCTTTTAAAGGAAGCGAGACTAAAATGAGAAAAGAAACAGGATATTTTGAAGGGAGAGAAATAAAGAAATTATTTTTCCAAAAATGGTTACCAACTTCAGATAATATTAAAGCAAATATTATCGCAATTCATGGATGGGGGACCCATTCGGATAGAATGGAAATTCCTGCATCTTATTTAGTAGAACAAGGTTATGCGATATATTCATTTGATTTGAGAGGGCATTGGAGAAACGCGGGAGAATTGCCTGGCCATATTGATAGCATGGATCATATCCAAAAAGATATTGTTCTTTTTAAGGATCTGATTCTTGAAGAAGCAAATCAAACAAAAATCTTTCTAATGGGACATTCTTTTGGCGGTTTGGTAAGCATTATCTTTGCTATAAACCATCCTGCGATATCAGGGGTTCTAATCTCTTCTCCACTGTTAGGAATGTTTAAGAAATTATCAATTGGTAAAAAAATTTTAAAAACAGCATCTAAAACGATTTCAAAATTGGCACCAACTAAGATTTTAAATAACATTATCGATCAAAATCAACTAACAAGTGATTTAAAGATATTGAGAAAACACATTTCTGATAAAAATAGAATTAATGTTATCTCAGCTAAGTCAGTAAGTGAAATCGATAAGTTTTCAAAATGGGCAATGGATAACGCATCGAATTTAACATGCCCCGTTCTAGTAATGCAAGCTGGTAGTGATAAAATTGTCGATAAAGAAAAGACACAAGATTTTTTTGTAGGTGTGAATAGCAAAGATAAAAAATATATAGAATATGATGGTTTTTTACATGAGTTATGGAATGAAAAAGGAAGGGCTCAAGTCTTTCAAGATATGTATATCTGGTTAGAAAAACATCTAAAGTAAATTTTCGATTTTTGTTATTATAACCATATCGGCTGTTGTGCTTGCAAATGTATCTATTATCCTATTACTTCGTCATAATAAGAAATTGAAAAAGTTTAAAGACGATATGCTAAAAAGGCTCAGAAAAAAATATCAAACGGAAGAATAGTTATGGAATAGAAGAAGAAAAATAAATCCTACGTAGCTTAAAAAAAAATTTATTTACTAAATTTTGAGTCTTATATAATTCTGCCCTTTATCTGATAACTCAGATAATTGTGAGGCCTCTTATTTTTTAAATTAAAAAGTAGATATTAAAATCCTAATAATTAGAATTTATTTCAAACAAAAATTAAATTATTAAAGTAGAATTTTCTATAGATTTAGTTGGATATTCCATGGCCCTAGACAATATTGATCCTAAAAAATTAACACCTATGATGAAACACTGGTGGTCCATTAAGCAAAAATATCCAGAACATTTGTTGGCTTATCGGATGGGGGATTTTTTTGAGTTTTTTTATGATGATGCCGAAAGAATATCAAGATTAATCGGAATAACTTTAACAAAAAGAAAGATCGGTAACGATTCATATCCCTTAGCTGGCTTCCCACATCACGCAGTAACAAATCATTTTACTAACTTAATTAACCAAGGGCAGACAATCGTCATTGTTGATCAATTAGAAGACCCCGCAACGGTTAAGGGGAGAATAGTCAAACGAGGAGTTACGAGAATATTATCACCTGGGACAGTTATTGATGGAAACATGCTTAAGTCGAATGATAATAATTATATTGCATCATTAGTCAAAGAAAAAGGCGGATTTGGAATTGCTTTTGCAGATATATCTACTGGAGAGTTCTTAACTACAGAGTTTTCTTCTAAAGATATTGATCCTTTAGAAAAACTTTTGAGTATCTTTTCTCAATACGACCCGGTTGAATTAATTATTCCCTCAGAACTTAAGCGAGATAAAAGGCTTTTTCTTCACATTACTGACTTAACTAAGGCGATAATAAAATCTTATGATGATTATGTCTTCAATATTGAGGAAGCATACACTCTAATCACTCGTCATTTCAAAATTTCTAATTTAGAAGGATTTGGATTAGAAGGATTCAAATTAGCAATACAATCCGCTGGTGGTCTTCTTGCTTTCCTTAAAGAAACTCAGAGAGACATAATTCCTAACATTTTTAAAATAAATTTGTTGCATGAATCAAAGAATTTACATTTAGACTATATTACTCAAAGAAACTTGGAGTTAGTAACTCCGTTATGGGAGAAAGGCAAGGACTCAACTTTATTTTCTGTTTTCAATCAAACCCATACTCCAATGGGTGCAAGGTTACTAAAGAAGATTATACTACAACCTCTTTTAAACAGGGAAGAAATCAAACGGCGGTTAAACATTGTCCAAAAATTCAAAGATGATATCTTTTTAAGGTCGGATCTACGAGAAGAATTAAGATTTGTTGGAGATCTTGAAAGATTCATCAACCGCGTTAATTACACGACTCGAACAAATGCTCGAGATTTAATTAATATAAGAAACTCCTTAGAAAATATACCTAAAATACGCACTTTGCTTGAAAAAGCAGAAATTCCCGAAATCTCACAGTTTTTAGCAATCATTAATGATTTTAAAGAAATTAGGAGTTTAATTGAAACAACGATTAAAGATGATTCACCAATAACAGTCAAAGAAGGAAATATAATTAAAGATGGATTCAATGAAAACCTTGACGATTTAAGAGACATCTTGAATAATGGAATGAATTATATTCTAAGATATGAAGAGGAGCAAAAAAAGAGATGGAATTTATCTTCAGGATTAAAAGTAGGGCATAACAATATAATGGGATATTATATACAAATAACAAATAAATCTCTAGATTTAATATCTAAAATTCCTGAAGATTATCACGAAAGAGCAACTCTAAAAAACGCAAAACGATTTACTACTGAAAAATTGAAAGATTTGGAAGAAAAAATAATTGCTGCGGAAGAAAAAATTAATACTATCGAATATGACATCTTTTGTAACATACGTGACACAGTCGTTAAAGAAACCAGAAAAATCTTAGAAACTACCAAGAATATTGCTATTATCGATGTATTAACATGTTTTGCTGAAATCGCTGAAAAATACGATTATTGCCGCCCAAAAATAATGGAGAATGATAAAATCATAATAAAGCAAGGAAGACATCCCGTAGTTGAGCATATGAACATTTCTGATAAATTCATTCCGAATGATTGTTATTTAGATACTGAAAATGATCAACTATTAATCATAACCGGACCAAACATGGCAGGAAAAAGTACTTATCTCCGCCAGATTGCACTAATATGTATTATCGCTCAGATGGGAAGTTTTGTGCCAGCAAAATCCGCAAGTATAGGAATCATCGATCATATCTTTACAAGAATAGGGGCTTCAGACGATCTTGCTCGAAAATTAAGCACATTTATGATAGAAATGACAGAAACGGCAAAAATTCTTAATTATGCTACCCCCAAAAGTCTTGTTATTATCGATGAGCTTGGTAGGGGAACTTCCACGAGCGATGGGCAGAGCATAGCGATGGCTACACTAGAAAAACTGGATGAATTAAAGATCAAGACTCTATTTAGTACTCATTATCATCAATTAACAGAAATTAACTTACCAGGAGTTAAAAATTATCACTTAGACATCATAGAAAATAGTGATGGAAGCATAAATTTCGTTAGAAAGCTAAAATTAGGTAGTACAGATAAATCATATGGTATTCACGTAGCAAAGTTAGCAGGAATACCTGAAGATGTAATAATTAGGGCTTTTGAAATTTTAGAACAGATTGAGCAGAAGGATCAGTTTAAAACAACTGTAAAAGAAAATGGGAATAAATCGTCGTCTGGTGAGATCTATAATAAAATGATTAATGGAAAAAAAAAAAAACTTGATAAATTAAACTCAGAACTAAAGTCTATTAAAGAGATTATAGGTGATTACAATGAGAAACTTAGCATTAAAGAAAAAGAACTAGCGAAAAAGAGTAGTGAAATTGAAGATCTAGATGCTAAGAAAAAGGTTACAAAATTAAAAGTATCACCAAGTAAAAATCAAAGAAAGAAAAAATATATACAAACAAGTTTATTTAAACCCTCTAGTATTAATAAACAAATCTCTTACGAGCAGTTAAAAGAGATATTTAGAAGTTTAAAAAGAATTGAAATGGATTCTAAGACTCCAGAAGATACTAGAGAGCAAATAGTTGAGTTAAGGAGAAAATTAGATAGATTGATCTAAGCCATAATAACAGGAATTATAAAAACGATTGTAGTTAAGTATACATAATATAAACTGATTATTGAAACTAAGATAATCCTCAAAAGTTTCTTTCTTTTGTCATCTTTTATGTTTTCTATAAATATTATTAGTAACAACCCGATGAACATTAAATGTGAGGGTTGCAAAGCTTTCCAAAGTACTGAATCAAAAAAGAAAATTCCTTTTATTTCAGCATCACTGTTTCCCCAATTTCCAACCATTTGAAAGAGGTATTCTGGAAAAATAATATAGGGAATACAAATTAGTAAAAATGGGATTAGAAAATATTTAAGATCTTTCCATTTTAATTTTTTTATTATTAATAAGACTGGTAGAAAAACAATAGCTGTAATTTTAAATGTGGCAAGAGTAAAGAGAAATCCAGCTTTCCAATAGTTATCACGTTCCAAGAAATAGAACGAAAAAAATAATAAAAATACAATGATGAAATTAACATTATTATAATACGCATCTATTGTGTAGCCAATACTACCAAATATGTAAAAAATAAGTAGATCTTTCTTATTCTTAAAAATCGTAGGTGCTTTTCTAACAACCATAATTGTTAATATCAACCGTAATGCATCCCATATATAAACCCCAATGGAAACGTTAAATGGCATAATGTAAATAGGAAAAAACAGAAAATACCAGAAATATAAGTAATAAGGAGGCCAATCTGAGATTAATATTGGATCATAGAAATCTATTAATCCATTCTCCATACCTTCTATTAGTATTTTGAAATCTATATCTTTTGTAGCTTCAACCCAAGGAGAGATTTCAAAAAAATATGAGATTATTCTAATTATTATTAGCGAACCTGTGATAATCGAAAAAATGTACATGAAAAACAATTGAATCGAATGATTTTCTTCTTCACTCATAGTTGCTGGTCTGATTATAGTTTATTTTTCTACACATTTTATTATATTTTATTTTAAGAACTTTAAAAGGCTTACTTAAAACAATAGTTTCTCTTTCAGTTATTCTTTAAGTGAGAAATTTGAATTTTTTATGAGATTATTTAAACTTTAATAGAGTAGTATTTTAAATTTGAAGACATTAACGTTTATTATAACCCAAGAAAACATGAGAAATAAAAATCGAGAAATTTGAAACTTAGAAAAATTTTCAGGGCATCAAGGACGCAAGAGTTCTCAAATCCATGCTCAGACAAGTACATCCGCACCCAGAATATGTTGAATCCGATATAAAGGCATCTATTGACGCACATGAATCACAAGTTATCGCACACACTATATTTCAGGAAAATATGGAAAGATTAACCAGAGAAGGGAAAGTTAGTTCACTTTCAGAAAATAATAAACCGGACATAAAAGAAAATCTATTAAAAAGAGCGTGGAACTGGATCAGAGAACATAAACCTGAATTAATTAGTGTAGGAGCTACAGCTATTGTTGGTACAATTTTTAATACATTAGCTAACTGTTTAGGCGCATTAATCGCTCCATTAGTTGGTTTTAGTACTTATGGAATGGTAAAATTAAAAGAAGACCGAGGTTGTTATTTTGAATATAAAGGTCAGAAATATAATCGACATATTTATTCTATTATTTCAAATTATCTTAGCTATAAAGAGCTAAAATGCGAACAATGCGGCGAAAGTATCAGACTTTCTAACCTTCAAGCAACAGAGAATATCTTTAATAAAGATTTCAATATAGTAAAATTAAAATTATTGGAGCAGAAGAAGGGACCTAACGATCAAGCAATATATAGAATTCGATTTAAAAAGGATGAGAAAGGTAATTATTTGGACTTCCCAGGATTTGTTTATTTGGGTAAATCAATACAACAGGTTAAAGCAGAAATTAAAAAAAAATATTGGGGTTGGCATGGAAGGCTTGGAGAATACCTTGATAAATTTGATTTTAAGACTTTTGATGAGTTTTGGAGTTCTTTTGATTATGAAATTTTACAAATTATACGTTATGATGGAAATGAAGCATCAATGTCTAAAAGAGTAGACTCAGCTGAGAAATTTTGGATTGCTTGGCATAAATCTCAATTTTTCAGTTCCGAGTTAATTACTATAAGTGGTGTTGAAAGAACTGGAGTTGTATTAAACATACAAGAAGGAGGTTCCGATTATATTAAACCAAGAGATTTAATCCCTCTTCATAAACTTGAGGATGCTTTCGATGGATTGATATATAAATATGGGATGTTTTACGGAAATCAGGGACCAAGAGTAAAACTTTTAGAGATTCTTGGTACAGATCGAGCGACACTAGAACCTAATTTAAAATGGCATTATGGAACTACTTCAGTTATGGATATCTTGCAGGATAGAGTTTCGGAAGAAGTTAAGTATTTGTTTGAGCTAGGTTTCTCTCTCACGCAGATTAGAGATATTTTACCTCTTGATTTTAGTAAGGCGACAAGATTAGTTGCTCCTTTAACCAATATGATTAAAAGAATATATAAGGATGAAATTCCTAATATAGACACTTTACGTATAAATGAAATAAGGGATATTATTATGAAAGAAATTATTACTCAAAAAGTAAGAGAAGGTTACTATACACTTGCATCATTATTAGTAGTTCTTCCAGGTTTTAAGAAAGATACTCCTTCTTACAGGGTTAATCCAACTGGATCAATAGCACTTTTTATAAGGACCAATATGGGAGGTTATAATAGATTAATAGGAGGTAATAGACAATACATAATGAATCATATTTTTGCTGCAGGCAAGAATTTGATAATTCAAAATAAAGATACTCACCGATACGGAGCATCAAAAATTTTAACAGATCTAATTAATTCTGGAATAATAAAAGAGTATTCAATCACTACAATAGCACGTAACGGGCCTGAATATTTTAGGAGGGTTTTTAGAATGGAATTTGAAGAATTTAAACAATTAAGTTTAACAGGAAAACTATCCTAAGTTCAAAAATATTGAAAAAGAATTCTTGTTAAAGCGCAAGAATTTCCTTAATAATATTTCTTATTATTTTTGCTTTATTCTTTTTATTTTCTTAAGGTTTGTTAATATTTTAAAATTTATTTAATCTTTAATAGAGTACTATTTTAAATTTGATGGTAATTTGGATTATTAAACTGCTATAAATTATTGAATATTGAAAAATTAAGAAAATAGGATAGGATTTTTATTGAAGTATAGAAGAATTAAACCAATTTTACAATACAATAAAATTGCAGCCGGAGAAGTTGTTGATAGACCCGTTAATATTGTCAAAGAACTAATAGAAAATAGTATTGATGCGGAAGCAACAGAAATAAGAGTTATAGTGAGGAGAGCCGGTAAATCTTTAATCCAAGTAATTGATGATGGTATCGGAATTCCACCTGAAGACATCGTTATTGCTTTTAAAAGGCACACAAGTAGTAAAATAAGAAGTATTTCTGATTTGGAAACCTTGTCAACTTTAGGGTTCAGAGGAGAAGCATTAGCAAGTATCGCAGCTGTAAGTAAATTAGAAATAACTTCACGTACCGCGTTAAATGATAAAGGTATAGAGCTATTTATAGAAGGAGGAAAAATTACTCGTAGAAGTGAAATAGCTTGTCCTATTGGAACAAATATCAAGGTAAAAAATATATTTTATAACTTACCAGCGCGACAAAAATTCCTTAAAAAAGATGCTACGGAATTAGGGCACATTACTGATATTATACAGAGATTCTCATTAGCTTATCCTGAATGTCACTTTATATATCGACATAATGACTTAGATATTCTCAATTGTCCAGTTACTGATGATTTAAAAACTACTGTATTTCATATTTACGGAAAAAAAATTGCGAGTAATATGGAGTTTGTTGATTACACTGAGAAAAATACTAAGTTCAAAATATACGGTTTGTTAGGTCACCCCCAAATATCGAAAAAAAATCGATCTTATTCAAGTTTATTCATTAACCGACGTTATATTATTAGTGATGTTTTATATAGAGCTATAGAGGAAGCTTATGAAGGAACACTAATGATTAGTAAATATCCTTTTTTTGTTATCTTTGTTAACCTTGATCCTTCTATTATTGATTTTAATGTTCATCCCAAAAAACTCCATGTTAGATTTGAAAACGAAGATTTAATTTATAATAGAGTGTACAATATTATTCGAAGTTTTATAGAAGATTTATTTATAAAAAAAGAGGTAAGATACATAGCAACTGAGTTTGGCGATTTTACTTCATCAGATGTTAAAAATCAAAGCAAAACAATAAAAACAATACTAAAAATTAAAAAGGATGAAGGAAAAAGAGGAAGTACCTCTGAAACAGAACGTATAGAAACAGAAGAAACTATTCAACTCCACTTGAATGATAATATTTTAAAAGATGGATTAGATTCAAAGTCATTATCTGATACCATTTTGCGATGTAAATATATCGATTCTGAAAATCTTCCAAAATTACGCTTAATCTCTTATACAGGTCAGCTAAATAATAAAACTTATGTAGTATTGGAGGGGATTAATGAAAATAACGAAGAAGGTTTTTTTATTTTAGATCAACATGCAGCATCAGAAAGGATAACAAAAGAAAAATTAATGAATGCCTACGAAACAGCAAACGTTTCTCGACAGAATTTAATTTCTCCTTTAAAAATAGAAGTTTCTCCGAGTGAAAAGTTTTTTTTAGAACAAAATTTGGACCAGATTGAAAAATTGGGTTTTAATTTTGAACACTTTGGAGGAAATACTTTCATTTTAAGAGATATTCCCACTATAATGGGGAAAATTCCTAATATTAATATTATCAATGAAATTATCAGTGATATAACAGTGATTGGAAAAGATAAAAGTTTTTCAGATATCAAAGAAGAAATCATTAACTATCTTGCATGTCATAAGAGTATTCGTGGAGGTGATGAGCTCTCTCTGAAAGATATAAAAGAATTATTAACAAATTTAGGAAAATGTAAAAACCCGTACCACTGCGCCCATGGAAGACCTACTTTAAGATTTTTTTCTTTTAAAGAACTAGATAAACTGTTTAAGAGAATAGTTTAAAAAATTTATCAGATATATTATCATTAATATATTTTAAAAAAAACTAGAGCATTGTGATAGTAAATTACAATATAAAATTCTGATTATAACACAATGAAAAAAAAAGATAAGAAAAGTAAGGATTCAGAACTAAAAGAACGCAAAAAAACATCATTAGATAACAGGTTTGAGATTGCTGATAAAATTGACGATTTAAAAGTACAAGCACAAAACAGTTATTTAAGTAGAAACTATAATGAAGCAATTAAATATGCCGAAGAAATTATTAACTTAGCAGTTCAAAGTAATATAACTTCATATGTAAAAGATCAAGAAAAATTCATTAATGTTATCGCAGATAAACTTCAAAAAGAGTATCTTGTATCTGAAATTAAAGATGTGGCAACTGGAATACAACAAATCTATGAAACATTGTCAAAAACTAATAAAATAGAAAAAGCTCATGAGATTCTAGCCGATTTCAAAAATAAGTATCACGATTTTCCTGAATTTGAGTCAATTCCAATAGTTCAAGATCTTATTACAAAAGACAATAAAGAATGGATTAGGTTTAACGCTTTTCAAAAAGAAATTACAGAGGAAAAAATAAAGAAGGACGAAAGGGAAGAAGAATTTGATTCAACTATAGATGAAATTCAGAAATTTTTAAGAACAAGATAAGTAATAAAAAGAAGTTACTTATAATATCAAATACTTACATTTTATGCTTTTGAGAAGGCAATAGCTTCAATTCCTTGAATACCTTCAACTTGGCTAAATATTTCTTCCAATTTATCCGTACCTCCCCATTCATCTGGGTATCGCACTCTCACTCTTGCTTTATTCAACCCAAACGCAACTGGTAATATTTCATAATGTTCAAGATAACAAGTTTCAGGTAAAATATTACGTAGTTTCCCTACAAAATCTTCAAAATCTGTTTCTATATCTTCTGGAATAATATCAATTAGCGCTATAAACTCTCCCATAATCAAACCTCTTTTCTTTTGATTTTACGGCCCTTCGAATTCGCATTTCAAGCAACGATAAGTTTTTCCCATTTCTCTGCAACGCTCGCATCTCCATATTGTTACGTCTCCGCAGCTTGGACAAGGGAAAGAAATTGCATGTTCAAAAGGCGTTACGGGTCTTCCACAGCCAAAACAGATATTTTTCTTGTATAAGCTCATGAATTTATAACATCTTAGTATATGAAACTTGGATTTAAAAATATATTATAACTTTAATTGTTTTTGGTTTTTAAAATTGGTTTTAAAGGTCAGAGATTACAATTGCGTTAGTTAAGAAAATGGCTTTTATTGCTTTTGTGACTTAAAATGAAAATGTAATTAAGATTTAAATTAATAAACAACTTAATTCTTATATAAATTATCTTAAAATCAGATTTATCTGTAAGGAATATTGCAATGCCAGAAAATAAAGTGAAAAAGTATTTCAGACTTATTGAAGCCTGGGCGTGGTGTCCGATTTGTGAGGATATGATTGCATTGAGTATAGATAAAAAAGAAATTATCAGCAGTCTTCAGATGGGTATTTATACTAAGGAATATAAACATTCAAATGAATTTTTTGATGCAGATGATCCTGATGATTTATCTGGGCAGGAACATACCATATATATTTACATAAATGATAATTATGATATAACTGGAGTAAAAGTATTTTTTGGTGAATCTCCAAGTACAGAAGAAATTGGAGGAGGAACAGTCGAAGAAGGAGGAGAAGTGAGAATTCCAATAATTGTGAAAGAAATTCCTCCCATGGCGGTCCAACTCGGAATGCTTAATAAAGAACAATTCAAAGTGCTAAAAATTTGTGATGGTAAAAACACAATTGAACAAGTAGCGTCAATAGCTCAATGTAGTACAGAAGAGATTGAGAAAATGATGGAAAAACTGAGAAATAAAGGATTAGTAAAAGTGATTAAAAGAGCATAATAATTTGAATGTTTAAAAATCCATAATCTGATATTAGAAAAACAAAAATTCTGGTTTATTTATCGTTTTCTATCATTTTTTGAGCTATAAATGTAAAAATTTCTTCAATCTTCTCTCCTGTCTTGGAAGAACATTCAAAATAACCTTTTAAACCATATTTATTACACAACTCTAAAGCTTCTTCAGCTTTAACAGACCTTTTTTCTTCCAAATCAGATTTTCCACCAACCATAATAATAGGTATTTTAGTAGTTTTATTAGAAACAAAATATTCAAAAATAGATAACCAATCTTCAATTTCTTTAATGCTCGAATACCTTGTTAAATCGAACATAAAGATTCCACCATGTGCTCCTTTTGCAAAAGCGGGCAATAATACTCTAAAACGTTCTTCACCTGCAAAATCCCATATCCGAAGTGTTATTGTATTGTTTTCAAGAATTATGTTTTTTACACTAAAATCAGCACCAATCGTCATTTTTATATCTTCTTCAAAGATTTTTGTTACAAATCTCCTTATTAATGTTGTTTTACCGACGCCTCCTGATCCGAATATGGCCAATTTAACAGCTAATTTTTCGATTTTTAACACCTTATTGACAACAAAAATTGAGCTTATTGTAAATTTTCCTAATCTTACAAATTATTTTTCTTAAAATTTAAGTAATTAAACTTTTATTATTAATGCTTTTTATTATATTTTGCTTCTTCTCAATATCTTTTATTCTAAATCATATTAAAATCTAAATCATATTAAAATCTAGTTTTCTTTAAAATTATAAGAAGAAACAGTTTACCTAATAATATCAGTTATAAAACAAGTTTCTATTATCTTGATTCCAACAATTTGAGAGATCTTATCTTCTATTAATGGATTAAATTTATCTATTGAATCAATGTCCACTTTTAGAAGCAGACCGCAATCTCCTGACAATCGCCAAATATCAGAAACCTCATCAATTCCCAATAATTCTTTTAATATTCGTTTTATATCTTTAAAATCAGGTTCAATTTTTATAGTTGCGTGTGTCTTATGTTTAGTATCAATATCATATTCAATTGTGAATTTTTTGATTATACCATCATCAACAAGTTTCTTAACTCGTCTTCGAACAGTCGCTTCAGTTTTTTTAACTTCAAGAGAAATATCATTAAATGATTTCCTACCGTTTTCTTTTAAAAGTTCTAATATTTTAATGTCAACAATATCCACCATACTAATTCCTCGTAATATGTAGTTTCTCTAATTTAAATAATATTTAATTTTATGATAATTAATTAGAAGCTAAAAATTTGTTGAGATCAAAATGAAGAGGCATTATCTTTCCTTTCTGTTCAATTATTATTTTCAATGTTTCACCTTCTATTGAAGCATGAATTAATTTTATCTTATCTTCTAAGGTCTTTGATTTTGTAATCTCTTTTTTAGAAAAAATATTTACGCATACAGACTCACTACTAAATAAAATGCAATTTTCACAACAAAAACCTATTGGCATAAAATCAACAATCGAGCATTTCTCGTAGTTATCACAGGAGCATTCTTTACACAAATTAATTCAATCCTTATAATGCGATATTCTTTCAATTGTACTAATAGATTTTTAGATATTTAAATATAATTATGATGTATTTGAAAAATATAAATGTACATTTCATTAAAGGATATGCTAATTATGATCATTTAAAAGAAAAACTATACAAAAGAATAACAAATTATTATATTATTACTATAATCATTCAGTTACCTACTGAAAATTTATCAAATTTAAACATAAAAGGTCTAGGTATACAACTTGTCTAATTTTGGTTTAAGAAATTTTCTGAAAAATTTATTATATTTTTTTTAATTATTTTTATCAATCTAAAAAAAAAAAAAAATTCAATATGAGTATAATTAATTTTGAATTTAGAAATCAAGTGTTAAAATATAACGCTTCTTTAAGTTATTGTTATCAATGTTCTACGTGTTCTGGGGGATGTCCTGTTGCTGTAATTACAAATGGGAAATATAATCCTAGAAAAATTATTGAAGAGGCAATTTTGGACTTACAAGACAAATTAATCGGAGACCAAGAACCCAATCCTTGGTTATGCTCAACTTGTCAAAAGTGTGTGGAATTATGTCCACAACAAGTAGAATTAACAGAAATTTTTACATTGATCAAGAATAAGTGTTTTGAAAACGGTAAGGTTCCTGACGCATTTATCGCCCAAGCTAAAGCAATTTTAGATTTTGGTGTTGCAATTCCCTATTCTAAGGCTATTTTAACGCGTCGTGAGAAATTATCACTTCCATTAATTAAAACTGCTCCCGTTGATGAGATAAAGACTATTTTAGCAGAAACAAATTTTAAAAGTCATATTTCGAGGGAGAGTGAGTAGAAAATGGCTTATGATTTGTTTTTAGGGTGTTTAATTCCAGCAAGATTACCGTTTTTAGAAACTGCGTCAAGAAAAGTATTTGAAAAACTCGGTATTAAATTGAATGATGTAGATGGTTTTAGTTGCTGCCCTGATCCTACAGGGATAGAACTTTTAGATCATAAAACATGGTTATCTTTAGGAGCAAGAAATTTAAGTTTATGTAATGCTAATGGTGGGGTATTATCATTTTGTTCTGGGTGTGTAGAGACTTTAAAAGGTATTAACTACATTTTAAAAAAGGACGCGTTAGCAAAAAAAGAAGTAAATGAAATCCTAAATAAAGTTGGGAAATCCTATGACGGTAATGTCGAAGTAAAACATTTTGCTCAAGTTCTCTATGAGTATTGTGATAAAGTTAAAGCTTATGTTGAAAAACCATTAGAAGGGTTCAAAATTGCGGTACATTATGGATGTCACTATCTACGACCCTCTGAAATAATCAATTGGGATGATCCATTTGAGCCAATCACAATCGATACAGTTATAAAAGCATTAGGAGCTGAATCTGTAGATTATGAAATGAAAATGGAATGTTGTGGAAATCCCGTTGATAAATCTGATAAAGATCTATCACTATTAATGATTGATAAAAAATTAAATGCTATTCAAGATGCTGGAGCAAATTGTATAGCCGTCGTTTGTCCTGCTTGCTATCAACAATTTGAGTTTAATCAGAGAGAGCTTAATAAGAGAAATAATACTAAATATGACTTTCCTGTGTTCTACCTCTCAGAATTGGTAGCACTTGCATTTGGTTTTAAACCTGAAGAATTAGGATTTAATTTTCATAGGATAAAGCCAAGTAAATTATTTGAAAGTATCAATTTTACGATTTAAATTTATAATAAATATAAACAGATAAAGATTTGATAAGATATGACAGAAGTTAACCTTAAGAAAACTATTTTAAAAGATGTTAAAATTTTCAAGAATCTTGAGGAGGAGATTATAAAAACTGACAAGTGTTGTAGCTGTGGCGCTTGTGTAGCCCATTGTACCGCTCAAGGTTTTGATGTCATTAAAATGGAGGATTTTACGCCTCAATTTATTTCAGATGCGAATGTAGAAAATTGTAAGGAGTGCGGCGTTTGTTATTATATATGCCCTCAAACAGAAGCACTTATGAAACAGCTGAATGATGAGTATCGAATTAAGGATAAACTTGGATATATTCAAGATGTTATCGCTGCCAAGACAACAGATGAGAAGATAAAAGAAATGGGGCAAGATGGAGGTTTAGTAACAACACTATTGATGTACTTATTTGATAAGAATAAAATTGATGCGGTAATTGTGTCTGAATATGATGATAAATTACAAACTACTCCAAAAATCATATACAATAAAGAAGATCTATTAAAATCTTCCGGAACTCGATATTCTATCTCATCAAATATTTTGCCATTAAAGGATCTTTATAATATTGCTGAAGATATTGTAGAAAAACACCATCAAATTTATGATATTAATCAAATTCGTATGGCTTTCGTTGGTACTCCTTGTCAATGTAGGGCAGTAAGAAAAATGCAACTTCTAAATATTAGTCCTACTCATGTTATAAAATATGTGTTTGGCTTATTTTGCATGGAAAACTTTGATCATGATAAGTTGTTCCAGCTAATAAAAAAGGAGACTAATGAGGAACCAACAAATATCGCCAAGATGAATATTAAAAAGAATTTTTTTATAACAAGTAAAGAAAATAACGTTTATGAAATCGAGCTTAAAAAGTTTGACGATGCCGTGAGGAATCATTGCCATGAATGCGATGAATTTACCAGTAGATTTTCGGATATCAGCTTTGGAGGATCCGGAGCAGTTCAACAAAATTCAATGGTGCTGATTCGCACAGATAAAGGTCAAGATTTAATTAGAGATGTAATCATTGCTGGATATATTAAAAAATTTACTCCTAAGAAATCAACAATCGTTGAATGGAAAGCCAGTAAAATAAATTTATTAAGAAATATGACCAAAAAAAAAATTAATAAATCAAAATAGGTGAAAAATTTGGGAGAAGATTCAAAATCAGTTCTCATTATTGGAGCAGGCATTGCTGGGATTCAATCAGCTCTAGATTTAGGCGATATGGGAATAAATGTACACCTTGTTGAAAAACAACCCTATATTGGGGGAAGAATGGCTCAGTTGGATAAAACTTTTCCCACACTCGATTGTTCTATCTGTATCCTTGCCCCAAAACTTTCTGAATGTTACAGGCATCCTAATATCACACTCCATACACTTTCAGAAGTTCAAAAAATAGGAGGTTTAGTTGGGAATTTCACAGTTGACGTTCTTAAACATCCAAGGTATGTGAAGGAAGAAGTTTGCACAAACTGTGGCGATTGTGGTAGTATTTGTCCAGTTAGGGGAATTACTAACTTCTTTGATGCTGATTTAGCAACTCAAGCAGCTGCTCAAATTGCTTTCCCTGCTGCAGTCCCTGCCGCATATCGTATTGATCCTACTAAATGTTTATTTTTAAATTATGAAATATGCGGGTTATGTTATCAAAATTGCGGAGCAGACGCTATTGATTTAATGCAAAAAGATTCAGTACTTACTTTAGAGAATATCGGTGCGATTATTGTTGCTACCGGATTGGATTTAGCAGAAGATATTCATTCTTTAAGTATGTATGGTTATCAGAAATATGCCAATGTAATTACTGCTATGGAATTAGAGAGATTAATTTGTGCTTCAGGTCCACAAGCAGGTCATTTAAGCAGATTAAATGATGGAAAACACCCTCGCAAGATTGCATTTTTACAGTGTATTGATTCAAGATCTCATCAGGGACAACTGTATTGTTCTTCAATTTGCTGCATGTATACTACAAAAGAGGCAATGATCGCATATGAACATGACAATGAATTAGAATCATATGTCTTTTATATTGATATGAGAGCGGGTGGTAAAGGATTTCAAAAGTTTCTTAGAAGAGGAGCCGAAGAATATAATATAAAATATATCAAGAGTAAAATTTCTTATATTGAAGTTGATGAAGATGAAAATCCAATAATAACATATGAAGATTATGAAACCTCTGAAATTAAACAGCTAACAGTAGATTTAGTCGTATTAGCAACTTGCATTATCCCATCTAGAGGGATTAACAAATTAGCAGATGTTTTAGGAATTGATTTAAACCATTATGATTATGTGAAGACAAATCCTTTTTTACCTGCAGAGACAAGTGTGGGAGGGATTTATACTTGTGGTTGCGCTAGAGAACCAATGGATATTCCTCGTTCTGTTGCTGAAGCAAGTGGAGCAGCAGCAAGAGCGGCAGAAGTAATTAAAGGAGGTTTATAAAAGAGTGACTGATAAAAAAGAAGAACCTAGAATTGGTGTTTTTGTCTGTTCTTGCGGAAGCAATATTGGTGGCCTTATAGATGTCAAAGCCCTTGCCGAATACGCTAAAACTTTACCAAATGTAGTGTTTACTGAAGATAATCTCTATACTTGTTCAGAAACGGGGTTAGCACAAATTAAAAATGGAATCAAGGAGCATAATTTGAATAGAATAATTGTTGCATCATGCACTCCGAGAACTCACGAACCTTTATTCAGGGATTGCGTTAAGGCAGAGGGCGTTAATGAATATCTCTTTAATTTCGTAAATATTAGGGATCAAAACACCTGGTGCCATCAGAAATACCCTGAAGAGGCTTTTGAAAAAGCAAAGGACTTAATAAAGATGGGTGCTGCGAAAGCCGAAAAATTAGAACCGCTTGAGAACATTACGGTTGATGCAAATCCTACTGCTTTAGTAATTGGAGGGGGTGTTTCAGGTATGACAGCTGGATTGAGTTTGGCAAATCAAGGCTTTAAGACGCACTTAGTTGAAAGAGAGAATGAATTAGGAGGAAGGCTAAAATCTCTATATAAACTCTTCCCAATTGATCAAAAAGCACAAATCTTATTAGATCGCCTCAGGCAAAATGTTATAAGTAATAAGAATCTGACCGTACATACTTCAGCCCAGGTAAAGAATATCGAGGGTTTTATTGGTAATTATGAAGTAGAGGTTGAAGAAAATGGATGTAGTCTCAATTTAACTATAGGTGTTATTCTCGTAGCCGTTGGAGCCTCTCTTCTTACGCCAACTGGAAAATTTGGGTATGATGGCATAACACGTATTACTCAACATGAGTTAGAGGGCAAATTAAAGAATAATGACATGGTAGCTAAAGATATTGTCATGATACAATGCGTAGGAGCCCGCAATGATGAGAGAGCTTATTGTTCAAATGTGTGTTGTATGACTGCCTTGAAAAACGCCTTAATAATAAAAGAGAATAATCCCGAAGCAAATGTAATAATATTATTTAGAGATTTATATACCCCTGGTACTCACTATGAAGATTATTACAGAAAGGCACGAGAGGAAGGAATTATCTTCATGGAATATAAACTTGAGAAGGAGCCGATGGTAAAAGAAAAACAGATAAAAGTATATAATGAGTACTTAGGAGATGAAATAATTATTCCTTATGATCTTCTTGTACTCTCAACACCTTTAGTTGCAAATGATGATAATAAAAAACTTGCCCAAATGTTAAAAGTTCCGTTGGAAGAAAATAATTTCTTTTTAGAGGCTCATGTAAAGCTTCGTCCAATGGATTTTGCTACAGAGGGTATTTATATTTGTGGTTCAGCAAAATGGCCAGTAGATATTACTGAATCCATAACCCAAGGATACGCAGCAGCAGCAAGAGCAAGTACAATTATATCTCACGATACCATTGAAGTAGAAGGTGCAACATCATTTCTACCAGACTATAATAAAAGCTTATGTAGTGGTTGTGAAGTGTGTATAAGCGTTTGCCCTTACAAGGCAATAAATAAAAATGAAGAAGATGAAATTGTAATAACTCAAGTATTATGTAAAGGTTGCGGAACTTGTGTTAGTACTTGTTGTAATCATGCACTTATAATGAGAAATTTTACGGATGAACAAATCTTATCAGAAATTTATGCATTTGGAGGGAATTAAAATGAGTTTCGAACCAAAAATATTGGGATTTTTATGTAATTGGTGCTGTTATGCAGGAGCAGATCTTGCAGGAGTTTCACGTATGCAATACCCTCCAAACATCCGAGTTATTCGTATTATGTGCTCTGGAAGAATTGATCCCAAATTTATTTTCGAAGCTCTGCGAGTGGGAGCCGATGGAGTTTTTATTGGTGGTTGCCATTTAGGAGACTGTCATTACCTTGAAGGTAATTATGAAGCAGTAAAAAAAATCGAAATGGTGCAAAAATTCTTAAAACTTATAAACCTTGGTAATAGAGTAAGATTGGAGTGGGTTTCAGCTTCAGAGGGTACTAGATATGCAGGAGTAATCACAGAATTTACAGAACACATAAAATCATTAGGACCATCTCCTGTTGGAGGAGATAATCCTGATGAAGAAATACTTGGCAAATTAAGGGCTATGGAAGAGGCAGCTGCTGGAGAACGAATGAGAGCTCTTGTGGGTAGAGAGAGAAAGATTACGGAGCAAGAAAATGTATATGGAGAGACTGTATCAATTGAGAAATTTACTAAAATTTTTGATTCAGCGATAATAGAAGAATATGACCGTCATAGGATTCTGCATTCTTTAGAAAAAGATCCTAAGTCTGTTAAAGACGTAGCATTAAATTTAAAAATTGACCCAAGCCTTGTTTTAGAACATATGATAACTTTAAAAAGTAGAGGTCAAGTTGACTTTGGAGAAATTATTGGAATTACACCAATGTTTTATAAATTATAAAAAGGGTAAAATATGGAAAAAGTAGGAGCAGTTATGGTAGTAGGCGCGGGAATTGGAGGATCTCAAGCTGCGCTAGATTTGGGAGATTCAGGTTTCAAAGTATATTTAATCGAGTCCACAACCGGCATTGGTGGTGTTATGGCACAATTAGATAAAACGTTTCCAACTAATGACTGTGCAATGTGCATTGTAAGCCCAAAGTTAGTAGAAACAGGACGTCACCAAAATATTGATTTAAGCATTAATTGTGAGATTTTAAAGGTTTCTGGAGAGGCAGGACATTTCACAGTTAAAGTAAAAAAGAATTCTTTGTTTATTAATCCAGATATATGCACTGGTTGCGGTGTGTGTGGCAGAAGTTGTCCAGTTGAGGCTATTGACACATTCAATGAAGGATTGGCAAAATTTGCTGCGACCTCAGTTAAATATCCACAATCAGTTCCACTCATTTATGCGATCAATAAAAGTTTGTGCATTGGATGTGGAGTATGTGCTGGTGTTTGTAAAGCTAAAGCAATTGAATATGACCGATCGGATGAAATTATAGACATCAATGTTGGCTCCATAGTGTTAGCCCCCGGTTTTGATGAATACATCCCTCCAAGAGTTAATAAATATGGTTATGGAACATACAAGAATGTTGTAACGAGTATTGAATTCGAGCGTATACTAAGCGCAAGTGGTCCTTATGCTGGAAGAGTATTAAGACCTTCTGATGGGGATATTCCAGAAAAAGTAGCTTTTCTTCAATGTGTAGGATCTCGAGATTATTCAGGAGAAGGACAACCATATTGTTCTTCAGTATGTTGTATGTACACGGCAAAAGAAGCTGTGATTGCTCATGAACATCAACATGAAGTAAATCCTACCATTTTCAGCATGGATATTAGGGCCTATGGAAAAGATTTTGACAAATATATAATTAGAGCTCAAGAACAATATGGAATCCGCTATATTCGAAGTAGAATTTCTTCTGTCGAAGAAATCCCTGAAACAAAAGATCTTAGACTTCGATATGAGACAGAAGATGGGAAAGTTATTGAAGAAATTTACAATATGGTGGTTTTGGGTGTTGGCTTAAATCCTCCAAATGATGCAAAATATCTTGCTGAAAAATTTGGAATAGAATTGAATGAATATAATTTTGCATCTACTGATGTTTTTAATCCAGTACAAACTACTGTACAAGGAATTTTTGCATGTGGTGCTTTTTCTCAACCCAAAGACATTCCTGAAACAGTTACTCAAGCAAGTGCGGCTGCTGGATGTGTCGATCAAGTTCTATATGAAAAGAGAGGGACATTAATTACAGAAAAAACATTACCACCAGAAATTTTTGTTGCAGGACAACCTCCCAGAATTGGAGTTTTTATATGTCATTGTGGAATTAACATAGGTGGATATGTGGACGTGCCAGAAGTAACAAGGTATGCGAGCACTCTTCCAAATGTTGTTTTAACAGATAGAAATTTATACACCTGTTCTGCAGATACTCAAGGTATAATAAAAGAAAAAATAGAAGAATATCATTTAAACCGAGTTATTGTTGCATCTTGCACACCAAGAACTCATGAACCTTTATTTCAAGAAACGATCCGAGAAGCAGGATTGAATAGATACTTGTTTCAGATGGCTAACATTAGGGATCAGTGTTCATGGGTCCACATGAATCAACCTGAAGAAGCAACGCAAAAAGCAAAAGATCTTGTGAGAATGGCTGTTAATAAAGCAAGGAAAATTGCTCCAATAGAGAGAATAAAACTCGGAGTTACACAGAAAGCAATGGTTATTGGTGGAGGAATTACGGGGTTAGTCGCTACTCTTAATTTTGCGAATCAAGAATTTGAAACTTATTTAGTTGAAAAAGAATCAGAATTAGGAGGTTTTGCAAAACATATCTATCATACACTTGAAGGAGGGGATGTTCAAGCTTTTTTAAATGATTTAATTGAAAAAGTAAAATCAAATAAATTCATTCACGTTTATACTGATGCTGAAATTGAAACCATAGATGGTTATATTGGAAATTTTAAATCAACGATTACTCATGGTTCAAGTAAAGAGAGAGTGGAATTCGATCATGGAGTTATTATTGTAGCCACAGGTGCTAAAGAATATCAACCAAAAGAATTTCTTTACGGTCAAAATAAAAATGTTATTTTACAATCTGAATTGGAAAAAAATTTAAATACTAATGGAAAAATCAAAGAAAAGAAATCTATAGTAATGATACAATGCGTAGGTTCTAGAAATGAGGAACATCCCTATTGTAGTAAGATGTGTTGTGCGGAGGCTATTAAAAACGCATTATTAATTAAAGAAATAAATCCATCAAGTGAGATTATAATTCTGTACCGAGATATCAGAACGTATGGATTTAAAGAGAAATACTATAGAAAAGCAAGAGAAGCAGGAGTGATTTTCCTTCGATATGATGAAAATAAACCTCCTGAGATTAATTCAGAGGGATCATTATTAAACATTAATGTTAAAACTATAAAAGCGGGAGATTTATCAATACCCTCAGATTTATTAGTATTAAGTACTGGTATCGTAGCATCTCAAGAGGATAATGAAGAACTTGCTAAAATGTTAAAAGTTCCTTTAAATGATGATAATTTTTATTTAGAAGCCCACGTTAAGCTTCGACCAGTTGATTTTGCCACAGAGGGAATATTTGTGGCTGGAATGGCCCACTGTCCAAAAACTATTGAAGATTCAATTTCACAAGCTAATGCTGCTGTTTCAAGAGCATGCACAATTCTTTCTAAAGAAGAAATTGAAGCAGAAGGTAAGACGGCAGTAATTGATATATCTCGTTGTATTGGATGTGGCATGTGTGTAGACAACTGTGCTTATAATGCTATTGAGTTAATCGAAGATAGAAGATTTGGTTTAATAGCATCTATAAATCAAGCCTTATGTAAAGGTTGTGGAGCTTGTAGTGGGAATTGTCGATGTAATGCTATAGATATTTTAGGCTTTACAGACGAACAAATTTATGCCATGATAACAGGGCGCGAGTAACGCGTCCAGAGGTTAAAAAAAAAATGACTGAAACAGTTTTGAAAGAAAAGAAATTTGATGAGAAGTGGGAACCAAAGATCATTGCATTCTTGTGTAATTGGTGCAGTTACGCCGGAGCAGATCTTGCAGGAGTTTCACGCATTCAATATCCACCAAACATTAGAATTGTAAGAGTTCCTTGTTCTGGAAGGATTAACCCCTATTTCATAATAAAGAGTTTAACGGATGGTTGGGATGGCGTACTAATTTCAGGTTGCCACCCTGGAGATTGTCATTATATTAGCGGAAACTTGGTTGCTCGAAGGCGATTTGCAATATTAAATGAGCTTTTAGAATTTTTTGGAATTGAACCAGGTAGGGTTAATTTTATGTGGGCATCTGCGGCAGAAGGCGAGCGCTTTGCCAATTTAGTGAAAAAGACCACAAAGATTGTAAAAAAAATTGGACCGAATACTAAATTTCAAAAGGAGTGGTAAAAAATGGGTATAGATACAGAAAACCAAGAAATAGAAAATTCTATAAGAGAAATTGCTAAAAAATTGCTCAGTGAAAACCAAGTAGATGTTATTATCGGATATGCTGAAGGTACAATACCGTTAAGTTCCACACCAATTTTTATTAGGAGGGAAGAGGACGTAAATAAGCTAATTTGGAATAATTTATGCTATATTAATTTAGCAAATTATTTAGCTCCTCTAATGCCCCAACTTTGTGATTCTGAGGGAAATTCTTTAAAGATTGGGATTGTTGCTAAAGGTTGTGTAGGTAGAGCTGTAAATCACTTAGCAGTGGAGAAACAAGTAAACCTAGAAAACGTAAAGATGATTGGAATACGCTGTAATGGAATTGTTAACAGAAGTAAAATCAATCTTGAAATTGGAGAGAAAGAAATCCTTGAAGTTTCCATATCTGGAAATGATATTATTGTAAAGGGGAAAGATTGGGAAAAGAAATTTCCCTACGATCAATATATTAATGATCTATGTAAAGTTTGTAAAGTAAAATCCCCTTCAGCTAGTAATGAGACATGTGTAGGAGAATGTGAAGAATTAGAATCTATTCATGATGAATTTGCTGATGTTATTGATTTTGAATTAAAATCATCCAAAGAGAAATGGGATTATATTAAAGAAACCCTAGAACCATGTACTCTTTGTTATAGTTGCCGTCAAGCATGCCCTCTGTGCTATTGTAACCTTTGTTTCGTAGATCAAAATTTGCCCGTTTGGTTTGGGAAAACATCTCAGTTATCTGATATAATAGTATTCCACTTGATTAGGGCATTTCATTTGGCCGGTAGATGTGTTGCTTGTGGTGCTTGTAGTAGTGTGTGCCCAGTTGGGATTGATCTTAATTTGATCACACGAAAATTAGAAAAGATCGTGAAGGATCGATATAATTTCACTTCAGGTCTCAATGCTGAAACACTTCCTCCAATGATGGATTTTAAAATGGAAGATTCAGAAGAGTTTATGTTGGAGGAAGATTAAAGAGGTGACTTAATTAATGGAAAACAAGATATTAAAAAAAGATCAAATAGGTAAATTATTTAATGAACTTGTGGGTGAGTATAAATTCTATGCTCCAAAAAATCATAAGGGCAACATTTCCTTTGAACAGATTGAAAAGCCAGAAGAAATTTTGCTTGATTACTTAAATTCTAAGATACCTCCTAAATCAGTTTTATTTCCAAATATGGAAGTGTTATTCGAATACACTCTGGATGAAAAAGATGTTGAGATTACTGATAGACAGGATTTAGATGAAAAAATAATAATTTTTGGAATCAGACCGTGTGATGCTTACAGTTTCGAATTGTTCGCTAACTTTTTTTCATCTCACGGGAATGTGAAAGACGAAATTTATTTGAAGAAAAAAGAAAATACAACACTGATAGGAATTGGTTGTAATACTCCAAGAACTACATGTTTTTGTACATCTGTTAATGGAAATCCTTTTAAAAAAGATGATATGGATTTATTTTTAACAGATTTAGGAGATTCATATTTAGTAGAGGGAATAAGTGATAAAGGTAAAAGTTTAATTGAGAGATTATCATGGCTTTCTAACGCTAAAGATGCTGATTTGAAGAAATCAGAAGAGTTAGCTAAAAAAGCTGAGGAGGCTATTGTCACTAAAATAGATGCTAAGGGTGCAGTTAAAATCTTGGAAACTAGTTTTGAGCACCCCATATGGGATGAAATCAGTGAAGCATGTGTAGGATGCGGTACGTGTGCTTACTTATGTCCAACGTGTACATGTTTTGATGTTATTGACGAAACCGACCAGTATAATAAACGGGGTAGGAGAATAAGAATTTGGGATACATGTCAATCTTGTCTTTATACAAAGGAAACAAGTGGTCATAATCCAAGAAATACTAAAATCCAACGTTGCCGAAACCGAATTATGCATAAATTCAGTTATTATCCTAAAAATTATGACCTACTCGGTTGTGTTGGGTGCGGAAGATGCGTGTACCTCTGCCCAGTTAATAATGATCTAAGAGTAATAATTGATAAAATTAATAAAATAGAAAAGAAGGAGGATGAGAAAGCAGTTGTCTAATCCATATATACCTTACCTCACAAAGGTTAAATCAATAGTTACAGAAAACAAAGTTAATGATATCAAAACTATTGAACTAGAATTTAAAAAAGAAGAAGAATATAAAAAATTTGACTATATTCCTGGCCAATTTGCTGAAATTAGTTTAATTGGAAAAGGAGAATGCCCAATTGGAATAGCATCCTCCCCTACTGAAGAAGGAACAATTAAATTCACAATTAAAAAGATGGGAACTGTTACCACAGGATTTCATAGTAGCGAGATAGGAGACACCATAGGAGTGAGGGGACCATGCGGTAATGGTTGGCCCGTTGAAGATATGAAGGGTAAAAACATTGTTGTTATTGGTGGAGGATTTGCTTTTTCAACATTGAGATCTCTTGTAATATATTTGCTTGATGAGAAGCATCGAAAAGATTATGGAGATATAACCGTAATTTATGGAAATCGTGATCCTGGCGAAGTGTTATATACTGATGTTTTAGAAGAATGGAAAAAACGAGACGATATTAAAATTGTATTAACAATCGATCGCGAGGCGGAAGGATGGACCGAAGAAGTAGGGTTTGTTGCACCCATCGTGAAGAAAGTAGCCCCAAGTTCCGATAATGCTATTGCAGTTGTCTGTGGGCCACCAATAATGATTAAAACTACAATCGCCGTTATGGAAGCACTAAATTGGGGCCCGGAACAAATTCTCAATAGTTTAGAAGCGAGAATGAAGTGTGGAATTGGAAAATGCGGGCGCTGTAATATCGGAAATAAGTTTATATGTACTGACGGACCAGTATTTTCACTTGCTGAGCTCAAGGAACTCCCAGATGAATATTAGGATTTCCTAATAAATATATTTATTATACTAATTGTTAATTTCTCTTACTTATTTTTTTTTTCTCGTAAGTTTCTGCCAGATGTGGTATTAAATAGTAAACTACTATTAAATAGAGTGGAATTAATGATAATTCAGCAAATATTGAAATTATAAAAGGAAATTGTGGACTAATATAATCCCAAACAATCCCTCCAAGTATCGGACCTACTACACTTCCTAAGGAAGAAATAAAGCTTCACCCACAATTTTTAATTTTCTAAAAATTTTTTAACATTTTTTGATTCCAAATTTAAATTTATTAAAATCGATCTATAATTTGTTGTCCATGTCAACTAAAAACCCGTAACTTTTTTACATAGAAATAAAAACGATTTTACATACAAAAAAATTTATAAACATAAAATTTATTATTAGTTTAATTTTAATCTTGCAATTTATCAATTTAAAGATAAGTGGTAAGAAAAAATTAAGAAAAAATTTTAGAAAATTGAACTAATCGAAGAAATTAATCAAATTATAAAAACTATTAAAATTAAGAGCTGAATTAGAAATATGGCAGAGGAAGAAAGCTTTTTAAATGCAAAGGCACTGGTTGTCGATAACGGTACTGGAATCTCCAAAAATGGATTTGCTGGTGAAGATCAACCAAGATCTGTCTTCCCAACACTGATTGGCTATCCCAAGTATGAAAGCATCATGACTGATGTTGAACACTATACTCGGGAATACTATATTGGTGAGGAAGCCATGCAATTAAAAGGTGTTTTAAAGTTAATGTTCCCTGTTGAGCACGGTATCATTGAAGACTGGACAGCAATGGAAAAAATCTGGCATTATACCTTTTACACAGATTTACGTATCGATCCTAGCGAACATCCAGTTCTTTTAACAGAAGCACCATTAAACCCTCGACCTAATCGAGAGAAAATGGCTGAGATCATGTTTGAGACATTCAATACACCCGCTCTTTATGTAGCAATGCAAGCAGTTCTAAGTCTCTATGCTTCTGGTCGTACAACTGGATGTGTTATAGATATTGGTGATGGGGTTTCCCACGTCGTACCTATTTTTGAAGGATTTGCCTTAAGTCACGCTATCCAAAGAATTGACCTCGCTGGTAGAGATATTACAACTTACTTGCAAAGATTACTCAGACAAAAAGGTTACTCTTTTACAACATCAGCAGAAAAAGAAATAGTTAGAGATATCAAGGAGAAACTTTGCTATGTCGCGATAGATCCAGAAAAGGAGATGATGCTGAGTAAGAAAGTCGCCGGAATGGAAAAGAGCTACATGCTTCCCGATGGAGAGACGATCAATGTTGGTGTAGAGCGATTTTTAGCACCTGAATGCTTCTTTAATCCAAGCGTAATCGGAAAAGAGTTAGAGCCTTTAGATGATGTAATTGTGGGTGCTATTTCAGAATGCGATGTAGATCTTCGAAGGGACTTATATAGCAATATAGTTCTTTCTGGTGGTTCCACAATGTTCCCTGGTATTAAAGAACGCTTAACCAAGGAAATTAAAGAACAGATTCCTGAAAGTGTTGATGTAAAGATTATCGCACCTCCAGAACGTATGTACTCCGTATGGATTGGTGGTTCAATCTTGAGTTCACTTAAAACATTCCATCGCATGTGGGTCACCCGACGAGAATATAAAGAGATGGGTCCACAAGTGATTCACCGTTGCTTCTAAAGGGTTAATAGATTTACCAAAAATCAAACAGGAATAAATATTTTCAAGTTTTTTATTTTTCTTTTTTTATTTTATTGTATTTTTCAAGCAAACATGATCTTCTTATAAATCTTTCAATTGTCTGACAAATTCAACTTAGAGAGGAAATATAAGTATTCTCATAATTCATTGTTTATTCCTTATTAACACTTTTATCGAAGATTTACTATTATTTACTTGAAAAAATTGTGGCGATCTCGGACGTCTTTTCTTGAATGCTTTTCACCGCTCCATTAATAATATCTACAACCTCCATCTGCTTTTTATAGTCAATATTTTCTACATTTATTTTGAACAGGTCCTCGATGATCGTTTCCAGAGCTGATTCTATGACATTATAAATATCCGAACCGAAGAGCCTTAGCATGCGTTCTAATGATAATAGCTGTATCTTCTTATCAAGTTCAGAAAAGCTTTTACCTTTAGTTAAAAGGTCATAATCTCGAATGCGCGCCAACATATTTGATCCATTATTCGAGATTTTGAGTTTAAACTTAGGTCCGCCGGGTCCCTTTCTCTTAATCGGTATTTTCTCGATGCTTTCTCCCCGATTTAATTCATTTAGGACATTATAGAGATCTTTCTCCTCTTTGGACGGAGGGTTTTCATGAACAATTCCTAAATAATCGCGAATTTCAGGTGCAATACACGGTGAATTTACATGAATATATTTCAAAATTTCCAACACTTTGATAGCTCGGTCTAATTTCATATTACTCACGCTCTACTATATGGGGTTGAGTTCTATTTTATTTAGAATATAAATTCCGTGATTTTAGAAGTTGATGAATTTTCGATGTTCCGAATTGTATTAATCATAGTAAGAAAATGCTGATATATATATTTTTTGTTAGAAATTTTTTCCTTAAGTGAGTTCCAGAAGTCTGGAATTCATTTTAACTCAAGTTTATAAACATGTTCTGCAATTATTATCATACACTTAATATGTCATCTAAGTAAAAAAATTTTTAATTAATTAAAAACAAACAAGGCTGAAATTAAATATGGCTGAAGAAGAATCTTTTTTAAATGCAAAAGCATTAGTAGTAGATAATGGTACAGGTATCTCCAAGAATGGATTTGCCGGTGAAGATCAACCTCGTTCAGTATTCCCAACCTTAATTGGGTATCCTAAATACGAGAGTATTATGACTGACGTAGAACACTATACCAGAGAGTACTATATCGGAGAAGAAGCAATGCAACTCAAAGGTGTCCTGAAGTTAATGTTCCCAGTAGAGCATGGTATCATTGAAGATTGGACCGCGATGGAAAAGATCTGGCACTATACGTTTTATACAGATCTTAGAATCGATCCTTCTGAACACCCTGTTCTCTTGACAGAGGCTCCTTTGAATCCGCGACCTAATCGTGAAAAAATGGCTGAGGTTATGTTTGAAACCTTTAATACTCCAGCTCTATATGTCGCAATGCAAGCAGTATTATCCTTATATGCTTCGGGGCGTACTACCGGATGCGTTATAGATATTGGCGATGGTGTATCTCACGTAGTTCCAATTTTCGAAGGTTTTGCCTTATCCCACGCAATCCAGAGAATAGATCTTGCTGGTCGAGATATTACGACTTACTTGCAGAGGTTGTTGAGGCAGAAAGGATATTCTTTCACGACATCTGCTGAAAAGGAGATTGTGAGAGATATCAAGGAGAAATTGTGTTATGTTGCAATTGATCCGGAAAAAGAAATGATGCTCTCGAAGAAGGTCGCTGGAATGGAAAAAAGTTACATGCTCCCTGACGGAGAGACTATTAACGTTGGTGTAGAGCGCTTCTTAGCTCCGGAATGTTTCTTTAATCCATCTGTAATTGGTAAAGAGTTAGAACCTTTAGACGATGTAATCGTAGGTGCCATCTCAGAGTGCGATGTCGATTTGCGAAGAGATCTTTACTCAAACATCGTTCTTTCGGGCGGAAGTACTATGTTCCCCGGCATTAAAGAACGCTTAACCAAGGAGATAAAAGAACAAATCCCAGAGAGCGTAGACGTAAAGATTATTGCCCCCCCAGAACGTATGTACTCCGTATGGATTGGTGGATCAATTCTGAGTTCGCTGAAAACATTCCATCGCATGTGGGTTACTAGGCGTGAATATAAAGAGATGGGTCCACAGGTAATTCACCGTTGCTTCTAAAGGGTCAAATATGTTTACCTAAAATCAAACAGGAATAAATATTTTCAAGTTTTTTATTTTTCTTTTTTTATTGTATTTGTCAGACATTTTAGAGGTGTAATACTTTGGCATATATTTTATAAGAATAGGCTTAGACTACTTTAAAGAGTAAAATTATATATTTGTCTATTATTATCAAAAGGATTCATTTTTATAATTTTTAACACAAGATATACTTAGAAATATCATTTTGAAAGTGCTATTTGTGAATTAATATGACGCAAAGAAAAGAGGAAACTATTTTTACTCCCCGTTTAATTAAAAAAGATGACATTTATGGTAAGCAAGGTTATATTTTGAATCTAGTTAAACCGAACGTGTATCAATTTCATGCTAAAGGGGCAGGATCACATGTGTTTCTAATTATTGGGGAGGATTTAAATGTTCTAATCGACACAGGTATAATTTCAAAGTTTAATAGCTTAAATTATTTATTAACGACTGAAGTAGGGCTAAAAATTGAAGACATTAATATAGTAATAAACACGCATGCCCATTTTGATCATATTAGTTCAAATTCGTATCTCCATTGTCTAATAGCGGCTCATAGATGGGCAGCTACCAAGATTCAACACTCAGATGAATTAATTACGAAAGGTAAGAAATGGGGTGTGGATTTGTCCAACTTAAAAATTAACATTTGGCTTGAAGACAGGAATATTATTGATTTAGGAAACGTTATACTCAAAATTATTGAGACTCCCGGTCATACATCAGGATGCATCTGTATTTATGAACCGTATCAACATTATATTTTCACAGGGGACACCCTTTTTAAAGGGGCGATCACTAACATTTATGAATCTGGCTCAATTTCAGAATACATCAACTCTCTACAAATTTTGAACACGTTAAAAATAAATAGTTTTTTTCCTAGTCATGGTAATTATGTTTTAGGCGAAGAGAATGTTAGAATTGAAATTGAATCCTCAATAGAAAATGCGGAGATGGAACTTGAAGCATTTGTAGATAGACTTAAAAGCAGACCACTCGAAGAAGTACAGCCCCCGCCATCTCTCTATAATAGAGAAGAAGAAGACTTATAAAAATTAGGTTAAAATTGCATTATTTTCGGCTTTACACCCACAATAGTTACAAATTTTTAATTTTATAGAGAAATATTCATCGCATTTATTGCATAATTGCATTTCTTTCTCAACTATAGCATTAATAATGTTTAGGAAAGCTTGTTCAACATTTTCTCCGGTTTTTGAGGAAGTTCCAATAGGGTCTCCATAACAATTAAAATTCTCACTAAATTTTATAGCTTCAGCTTTCGATATTTCTCGTTGAGTTTTTAAATCTATTTTTGTTGCAATTGTTACCTTTATAATTTCTTTAGAATTTTCATCAATTAACTTTACCCAATTTTCAATATCTTCTAATGATGATTTATTTGTTGTGTCATATAATAATAAAGCAGCAGTAGCACCATTTATATAAGCGGGAAAGAGTATCCGATATTTTTCTTCCCCACCAAAATCCCATATATTTAATTCAACAGTTAAATTATCTTTAACGTTTACTTCTTTTCTTTTAAAAGCGACTCCCATAGTTTCTTTAGTATACTCGTTGAAAATATTATCGCAATAACGCGTGATGAGAGAACTTTTTCCGACGTATTTCGCCCCAGCCAAAACTATTTTGTATTTTAACATAAATCGGTTAATCGAGAAAAATTCTTATTAATTTAAATTTAAATAGGATATTATTAATAAATTTCTATAATTTTGTCGAATTTAGTTTTGGGCTTACTGAAGATCAGTGATAGCCAAACTTATTTTAGGTTATTTTGGTCTAAATAATCATCAATCCAAAGTTCCATAAGAACCTCATCATAATATTGTGAATCCATATAAAACTGTTTTCTTCTGGTTCCAACTACTTTAAATCCCATTGTTTTATATAAGTGAATAGCTCTTTTATTTGAAGAAAAACAGCTTAGTATGATTTTTTCTTTATGATTTAATTTTTTAGATTCTCGTATTGCGGCATCAATTAAATATCTTCCAATACCTAAATCTCGATACTTCTGCTTTAAAATTATGCCTAAACTCCCAACATGTATAGCCGCATCCCATTCTGAATTTAAAACCTCACATTGTCCAATTATATTATGAGGAGGTGTAATTTTTGGATTTTCTGCGATTACACAAATTTGGTTCTGGTTCTTGATATCATTGTACCATGAATCTTTCTCTAGTTGAGATCTTACAGGGAATAATACTGGTAAGTACATGTTTTCATCAATAACGTCATTAAAATTATTCCACACACCGTCTATATCTGATTTTATTAAATGGCGTATGATGATTTTTTCTCCCTTTTTAAGTGTAATGACCTTGTTCATTACTTAAATATAAACTTTTATAATTATATTGCTTATGGTATTATTATGGAAAATGAAAAAGATCCTTCCAGTAAAAAAGATGAAGAATTGAGCAAAAAGCACCAAGTAGCAAAAGATTTAGTTAAATTGAAACATGTTGAAGTGAAAAAACAAGAAATAAGTCGAGAAACAAGAGATCTTGCTCAAACTCTTAAGGAGCGTTATTTAGAGCACGATCAGTTTGAACGGCTTTCAAATGATGAAATTACAATTCTTGAATCATTCATAAGTAAGCGATTATTTTTAGAGAGAATCGCTATAATTGCAAACCAGTCGAGGATACCCTTGGGAATACCTGGTTTTAAAAAAGCAGAATTAGAAAAAATTTTAAGTAGCTTAATTTCAAAGGGTCACTTACAAACTGAAAAAGTTGGCGAAAAGAATGTGTATATGCTTACTGAAAGAGGAAAATATCGTATTCAATAAGAATTGTAGATATAATGGGATATTTAATGAATTTGAATTAAAACTTATGATTAGTAAGTATCTATTAATATTTTAATCTTTTTTAAGGATTAATTCATTTATAGAAATATCTTGGTACTCCCCATTAGGGTTTTCACGTCTGATAGTTAACGGTAAGATTTTAGCCTTTAATTCTACCTGAGCGATTTTTATTGGATCTATTATATCTTTGGGTTTATCACAAAGTATTGGTGCTCCGTAGCTTATTTGTAAGGCTCTTGCACCTAGAATACGTGCTTTTTCATATCTAGTCAAGAAAATTGATCCAATTTTAACATATTTTCTCACTTTTTTATATTGGCGCCGTAATTCTCGAGATTCTAAGAAAGAAGACATTCTTTTAATTTTTTTAATAAGAAATAGGTTAATTAGGTTCTAAAAATGTATAATATCATATAACTTTTTCGATTTTTATGTAGAATGAGTAAATACATGAAAGGGTTTTAATACTAGAATCTTGAATGTTCGCTGTTCTTGAGAGTTCTTTTCAAATGGGCCAAGGGAGAATTGAACTCCCGATTTCCCGCATGTGAAGCGGGCATCTTTGGCATATATTTTTTCTTATATTATACCACTAGATCATTGGCCCAATTTTATGAAGGATTAATGAGTAATATGAAATAAATATTACTTTGCATATTGGGTTAAAGTTCAATTATTAAAATACTAGTAAAACGATTTAAGAATTTAGGTATATTTTAAAGATCTATTATACTCTGTAATTTTAAATATTATCAAATAAATTTTATTATCAAAAGTTAGAATGTAATAATCTTTCTGGTGATTTAAGTCTCAATAAAAGATGAATTTATATCTCATCCTTTAATCAAAAAAAATATAATTTCTCGGCGTGAATACCAAGAAAAAATATTTATTAATTGTTTAAATTGTAACTGCTTAGTCGTTATCCCTACTGGTTTAGGGAAAACTATTATTGCATTGATGCTAGCTGTACAAAGATTATCAGAAATTCTGGGTTCTAAAGTAATCTTCTTAGCACCAACGAAACCACTAGTAGAACAACATTATAAGTCATTTTTAGATTTAACAATCCTTCCGACGGAATCATTAAAAACCCTTACCGGAGTTGTTGCCCCTGAGAAAAGAAAAGAGATATGGAAAAATATCAAAGTAGCTTTTATGACTCCACAAGTTCTCCAAAATGATTTAATTTCAGAATTATATTCTGTAAAAGACGTATCATTAATAATTTTTGACGAATGCCACAGAGCTGTAGGAGAATATGCCTATTGTTTTATCGCAAAAAAATATATCTCTTCTTCAAAATCCTCACAAATATTAGGTTTAACAGCAAGTCCTGGATCTTCTGTAGAAAAAATCACTGAAATTAAACAAAATTTAATGATAGATCATTTAGAAATCAGAACAGAAAAAGATTCAGATGTGAAACCGTATGTTCAAAATGTTGACAAGGAATGGATAAAAATTAAGCTTCCAGTCGAGTTTTTAGACATCAAAAAAATTTTAGAGGAGAAATTAAAACAATGTTATAAATTCCTCAAAGAGAATGATCTTCTTCAGTCCTTTGATTTAATGAAAATAACTCGAAAAGAATTATTAAAAGTAGACAAGAAAATAAACAGTAGGATTTCTGGTGCAAGAAATACTGATGAAAAAGCCCAGATGTTTTACGCTAAGAAGTTAGCAGCCAATGCTATACGTTTATCTCATATGGTTGAGTTAATAGAAACCCAGGGAATTAACACTCTAAATAGCTATTTTAAGAAAAATGATGAGAAAATTAAAAATAACACCGCTAATAAATCCCTAAAAGAATTATTTCATGATAATGACATTAAACAGGTTAAAAAGCTAACGTTAGGATTAATATCAAAAGGAATAGTTCACCCTAAAATTAATAAATTAAAAGAACTTCTAACAGATCAAATAAGCAAGAATCCACTTTCAAGAATACTGGTGTTTTGTCATTTTAGAGATTCTGTCAATAATATAGTAAGATATTTTAAAGACCATGAAATAGTTAAAGTACATAAGTTCGTGGGTCAAGCAACAAGAGGATCTGATAAAGGATTAACTCAAAAAGAGCAGATCCAGCTGTTAAAAGATTTTAAAGAAGGAATTTATAACACATTGATAGGGACGAGTGTAGCGGAAGAAGGTTTAGATATAGAAGAATGTGATTTAGTAGTTTTTTATGATGTTGTACCTAGTGCAATTCGCACTATTCAACGTAGAGGTCGAACAGGTAGAAAAAAAGAAGGGAAAGTGTATATTTTGATGGCGGAAGGGACTAGAGATGAGGGTTATTATTGGGCTGAAAGAGTAAAAGAGAAAAATATGAAATCAAGTTTAGAGAAGATTAAAAATTCTGAATCTCTAACTAAATCAAGCCAATCGGATTTAAAAAGTTTTATATTACCTGAGATAGATGATTCTAGTGAATCGACAGAAGAAAATAAAATTGAGCAAAAATCTATTAAAATTATTAAGGGAGCTGAGAACTTTGAGATTATATGTGATCATCGAGAGACGGCCTCTTCTGTTGTTAGGATTCTTTCTTTAATGGGACTCAATCTTAAACTTGAGCAGTTAGTTGTTGCTGATTATATTATATCAGAGAGAGTAGGGATTGAGCGAAAATCGGCAAAGGATTTTAATGATTCTATCATAGATGGAAGGTTATTTTCAGAATTAAGTAAACTTAAAGAAAAATTTTTAAGGCCTATTTTAATTTTAGAAGGAGACCCTTTTATGGATTCAAATATTAGCAAAAATGCTTTGTATGGGGCAGTAACGTCAATCATTATTAATTTGGGGGTTTCTATTTATAAAACTAAAAATACTACCGAGACTGCAGAATTCTTATACCAATTGGCAAAAAAAGAACAAGTTGTTTCGAAATCTTCATTAAAGTTAAGATTTGATAAAGCTCCAGTAGAGACATCTCACTTGTTAGAATATGTTATTGCCGGAATTCCTGGTGTTAATGCTCACCGTGCAAAAAATCTACTTAAAGAATTAAAAACACTGCAAAACATTTTCCAAGCAGATATTCCAGATTTAACTAAAGTTGAGAACATAGGTAAAAAAATTGCTCAACAAATTTACAAAATTAGCAGATATGAATATAAGAATGATTCATAATTTTCATAATTAAGGTATTCAAAGAAAGTAGGCTTTTAATTATATTATTCCAACATATTCCATGAGCTATTCACCTTTTTTATTTTTATTTGTTGTTTGAAGTTGAAATTTGTCTAAATAATGAGTAAATCATTTGAAATCCGTTCAAACTCTTCTATTTAGAAAGTGTCCGTAATTTGATTCGACAAGCAATTACTATACACGAAATTGTAAGTTATATTCTCATCGAATACATCAAAATATTTTTTAATTTCGATTTTTTAGTAATTTTTTAGGAAAGTATTCATTTCCCGTATTGTACACTGCTTGCTTTGAAGATTAAGTCTTCTGAATATCCAGTACTTCAAATTTAATCATTAAACACGTATTGAAATATAGATCTGTGCTATTTCCAAAACTCAAAGCAGGTTCTCCAGAGAAATCATCGATCCCATTACGATCTTGGTCAATACATTTGTCTAGCCAAATCAAAACACTTTCAAAATATTTCTGTCTTCCTAAGAGGTTATTATACAACCATGATATGAGCCCTAAATTTGAGTTCTCGATAAGAACATGCGGAAAAGCAATTCAGCGTTCAAATAAGATAATTAAATACAAGAGCAACTTTGTAATCTTATTACTATAAATGGCTGATTTTTTAGCTACTTGATTGATTTTACCATAAAAGTAAAATAATCAAATAATTTAATTTTTATTAAGGATAAAAATTGGCAAGTATTTTACAACTAATGGCTTTAAATATATCAAGATTAATCAATATCTTTTTCAAAAATGATAAAATTTTTGAAAATTTGGAACCAAATCTTAAAGAAATTATGGAATTGTTTGAACCAACTTATAATATATTAAAAAACAAATTTACTAAGTTGAAAAATGATCCCCAGCTAGTTGTTAAATTAGAAAAACTTAATAAAGTGAATTCAGAGTTAGAAGCAAGTAAACTTGTACATGAAATTCTAAAAAGTTTTTTACAGGACGAAACTGTTATAGAATCAATTTTGAATATAATAGAAATCTTCTTTGATAATTTCGAGGAAATTTTTTTGAATTTTCCTGGTATTGATAAGGCTCTTTACAAATCGTTCACCCAATTTTTAAAAAGTATTAGTAAGCACAATAGTATCAAGTTAAAAGAATTAACTACCACATTTTCTGCAAATATCTTTAAAGAAATAGACTTATTTTCAATAATCGGAAGCATTTTAATTTTTCACGAAAAAAGAGAATTTGAAGAAGTTCTGGGTAATAAAGATGAAATTGAATACAAGAAATATTTAAGTGATTGGACACTTAAGTATGCTCAGGTTATCGAAGGACCTCTAAAAAACGCACTATTACTCCTTTTAAAATTAAAAAATATTTCTATAGGAAACACCTATAATAATTTGGATGAAAAGAATGTATCTATCGGATCTACATTAAAACTGTTAAATGCAGACTATTTATTGGCTAACTATCGTAATTCAATTTTTCATCAAAACATATATTTTACCAAGGAACATAAAATTGAAAATAAAAAAATTATTCTAATTGATCGAAGAGTGAAGATTGTCTTAAGTTTAGAAGATTTTATTAAAGAGTTTTATAAGGTTTTAATTTTCTTAATTACGTTTTATCTCGTCATATTTAATAATTATTTAGAATTTTTTAATCAACCAAAACAAGTTATAAATAAGATACTGGTTTCTGTAAAAGATATTTTTGAAGATTTTATTTCAAAATCTGACGATTCATACTTATTAGATTTTCACAAAATTTTAAGAAATGAGGAATAATTGTGACCGAATCCTATCAAAACAGCATAAATTTATTTAAGGTTTCAATAGCATTAAATAATTTTTGACATAATAGTAATCTAACGTAATGATAAAATAAAGTATGGAAGCATCTAATGGAGAAATTAGAAAAAGAGAAGGAAATTGGAAATATGTTAGGTTGCATAATCCTGATCTTGATTTTGAAATTAGTGTAAGTAACAGAAGAACTCAAAATTAAGCCACATTAATTAATCGTTATAAAGATGATATTCATCTAGTAAAAGTTGTCGATTATTTAATCGACAGAATTAGAGAAAACTCCACTATCCATAAAGAAGTTCAATCATCATTAGATTTTTATAAAAATTGGTGTCTCCCGCCGTGGTGCCCTCCTAAAAAAATTATTGGTCTTTATATCACACAATTAAATGAAATCTTTCCAGATATTCAAACAGTTCATCAATTGTATTATAAAGATATACATTAATGGAATAGGTAAAGAAGAATTAAGAACTCAAGTTTTTCATGCGGATGGAGTAAAAAATAATGTTGAATATAAGACGAATTATTGATTATCCTCACGTGTGTGTGGGTGTAGCGCATTAGATGAAATATTAAAATATGAAACTTAGAGTCGACCCCTCAAAATATAGAAAAATAAATGAATGGTCTGACAAGTAGAGTGAAGGAAAATGAAAAAAAAAGCATATCAAGAATGAATTTGTTCGGCGATTTTAAGGGTTAAAGTAATACTTAATTATTTTAAATGTTTTTCTAAAAATTTCCTAATGCTTTCTATTAACTCATCCTTACATTGTGGATCCGACCAGTTATCAGAAGCAAATAACTTTTCTTCTCTCGCTTTTAATTGGAGACCGAATTTGGCAATCTGATAGAAAGATCGTTGGTAAAAGTTGCTAAAATTCTGAACTTTAATGATCTCATCAATTGCACTCTGAACCATCATTTTTCTTGCTTCTACATGTTTAGGATTATTACTATTCATTAGGCAAATGCTTGTTATCAAGATAATTTAAGGTTCATGAGAGTAGAAAATTTCATATTAAGAAAATTAAATAATTAAAAGAAAGGGTGATCCCTACTCTACAAGACGCAAACAAGCGTCAAAATATAATAGGGGAAGGAGGGCGAAATCAGAGCGTAATCACTTACACTCCCAAAAGACAAAAATCCAGGGTGTATGTAGGGACCATTTTTTAAATTGAAATTTGGGTTTATCATAATTGCATTCTATGATAATTTTTGCCAGTTACTTAAATATATAATCTTAATATAAATCTGTCCTTTATAAATAAAAATCTACATAAGTCTTTGGCGAAAAGCTTATGAATGGAAACTCTTGATAATGGATTAAAGAATACTACTTTTACAACAAATGGGACTATCAACCTTCTTTTTAAGTTCTTTTCCAACTCAAAGTAACTTTTTTCTTAGGAAATATTTTATAAATAAAATCAGGTTCTATAACCGCACCTAGAGGATCATACCACCAATATACATCTTTTGGAGGGGATCCTAGGATTGTAGTTAATTTCTCTGTTAATTTTTCTTGTACAAACGAATTATCATTGCAATAGCCGAAATATGTATAACTGCAAGAAATTGTTTGAGGTACCCGAGATTGAAAAGCCCAAACTATTATCCCGTGTGTTATTAATGAAAATTTATCAAAATCCTCTTGCAGAGTATTAGATGAAGATATTATCTTATAACCAATCTTTATGATGAGAAATTTTTGATTAATGCTTTCAATTATTTCAGAAACAGGGTTTATAAATCTTGAAACGTTTAGGTTGCCACCGCTATCCTTTAAATTTTCATTGCATATAGAATTTACAACTGAATTAACAGCATCCAAATTTTCAAAGGTTTTGAGATCCTTAAAAATAAAAGAAGTTGCTATAAACGAACTTGGCATATATATGACTACTATTTTGTAAAATAAAAATCTATCTCACCATCATCATGGTCTCAGACTCATCTTTAGATAAATTATACATGGCAAATATTATGATGTAAGTAAATTTATAGGATTTAATGAGATGTTAACAAAGCCATAATATAATTTTAATAATTTATAAATTTCTTAAAAATTAGAAGAAAAAGATTTTGTATAATTATTTGAAATCATATAGTTTACTTGCTTATGAATAAAAAAATCTCAAAAATAAAGACAGTGATTTAAAATTAAGGATAATAGTGAATTAATGGACGAGGATTATAAAATTTATTTTTCTGTAAGTACGATAAATAATTATTTAAAACATCTTATTAAAACTCAAGAAAACTCAAATAAAAGAAAATTCTTTCCATCTAAAGATGATGAATTTAAGGAATATTTTTCGAAGATTTCAAATCAATTAGATTATACAAAAATAAAATATAATAATTCTAACGATTTAAAAAAATATAGTAAAATAATTTCTTATTACGGTAAATCTGGATTTAGTTATTTAGAAAATGTAGAACATGTAATTTATTTAAATAAACCGTTATTAATGTTTTATGGAATTGAACAATTATCTGCATTTTTCATAAATCTACATTTTAATCAAATAGATAGTTTCGATAATTTGGGATTAGTAGATGATAGAGAAGAAAAAAAAATAAAGAGAAAAATAAGACAACATGGAATAGATTCTCATGAATTTAATAATATTGATATTAATAGCTCTATAAACGATTTACTATTAAAAAAAATAAGATTAAAGAATTATGGTCTTTGTCCAAGATTTTTTTTAATTTTTCATGAATTATATAGAAAATCATTAATATATCGTTTCATTGATGGAACTGAGATATCTTTATTAGATTTATTAAAGACTTTTTTCTTTCGTGAGAATGAATATTTAACTAAACGGCTCATTACAAATTTTCAGGAAAATATTGGTAATGACAGGTTCCCATCTATTCAATTAAACTCAACTATTTATAGCGAAATAAATAATTTGGCATCCTCACGACTTCTCCTTTCATATCACCTGGATATTACACTCTTTCAAGAAGCTTTTTTCTGCTTTTAAATTCATGAAAAAACTTCAAATAACCAG
>JAHLWT010000306.1 GCA_019057775.1 Promethearchaeota archaeon | reverse complement strand
GGTACAACATATCCTATTTTTTCTATGGTTTAGCCTTTCGTTTTACGAGGTCTTCTTTTATGACGTCTATCTATAGTAATACCTAAAACCTCAGCTATCTATTTAAAAAACTCCTCAGATCCTATAAATTTTCCGATAAAAGTTACCGAATTATTGAGCTAGTACAACAGTCGCCTTCAGCGACTGGTTGAGCAGCTATTTCTAATCCTCTTTTCTCCGTTTAAACTCAAGATGGAAATAGTACATAAAAGTATAATGCCATATACTGTCTATGAGCGATGCGACAATAGACCGTATATCAGCCGGTGAAGATGGTTGTGATGCACTCACCACCTCAAAACCATCTCGAATTTCCTTTAAGAGTGACAACGCCTTATAGTAATCTTCGGAATCAACCTCAGCAAAGTCTCTCACTTTTTTAATCAGATCAGACGGTTCATCAGTGAGCAAGTCAAGAAACTGTTGAACCATCAGTTTAGCAGTCCCTATCAATTGGCCAATCTTCAAACCCTTTTCCGAAACAAATTTATAGGTTTCAATGTCACGAACATCCTGGCTCGTAGCTATTATCCGATCAGCAGCTGTACTCTCCCTTTTGCTAAGCGCACGACAAATCCGCTCTAACCTCTCCTGATTCGTTACTAACAGTGAGGAAAGCTTTAATTGCTCTGCAAGACTTGCACCAGTCAATCTGGTAGCAACACAGATCTGAAATATTTGCCGACCGTACGAGACCAATGAACGATACGTTAACTCGGAAGCATCAGGACATTTTTTGGGATCATCGGCAGCTACGAACATTAAGTTTTGAGATTGGCCTTCATGAATAATCTTGGATCGAGCATTGTAAAACTGTATTAACCAACTATCAAGACGAGGCACACCACCGACGAGCAAACCAACAGCCTCTTTGAAACGTTCTGTGATTTTCTCTCCTGATTCAAGATCAAGTAAACTTTCAAAAGCAATCGCAAGATTAACCAAAGCTACTTCTTCATCAATATCAATCTCTATACTTCGGTTATACCAAGTAATTGCTGTTAGTATCCGCTCGTCTAGCGTGCTACTTTCTTTTCTTGTTGTAAAGTATTCCAATACTTGCCGGTAACGACGAGACTGTTTCATACGATAGTTCACATCAGCATATAAGTCCTGTGAAATATTGAGCCACAACCTCGCTGCTGGTGGGAATATACGGCTTCCCTTAGCTACCCAGAAATATGATCTGTTGTTCAGTCGCCCCTCGTAGCCTTCCACCTCTTCCTTCTCGTCAATCTCCAGACATTCGGCTTCTGGAAGGATCTCTACATTATGATCATTTAGGATTAAGTGCTTGGAAATTTTCTTTGGCTGGAGAAAGTAGAGGCTTGAATGCTCATATCTCAAAAACGGATCTCCAGACGTGGGATGTGGTGTAGAGTAGATAAAGCATACAAGCGCTTGAAACTCAACAAGTCGTTGCACAAAATCAACTATACCTTTTTTATCTTTAGAAGCATAGAAAGCATATGACATCTTCTGAATTCGGAGATTATCGCGTAGAAAGAACATGGAGCGGATGTTTTCTAGATGTTGAACTGCGTCAGACGGTAGGTCAGTTAGATCATCGCTACTCCTGATAACGAGCTCTTGATAATTTACTGGCTTTAAGGTCTTAAGGTAGGGAAAAAATGCGAATAAGTATTCACCTTCTGTCATAATCAACTTGCCCTCCTTTTACACTCAGTCAATACCACCATAGTTATTAGCTTTTTTGACCATCTAACCTAGGTTTATCTTTACTAATAAAATTACAATTAACTAAAATACTGACACATCCTATTTTTTCTATGGTTTAGCTTTCCATTTTACGAGTTCTTCCTTTGGGACGTCTATCTATAATAATACCTAAAACCTCAACCATCTGGTTAAGAAACTTCCAGATCCTATAGGTTTTCGTTAGAAGTTATCGAATTATCGACCTGGTACACTTTCTATATTTATTTAATTAAAAGGAAAATAATAATTGTCTAAGAAAATGGGATGTTTGTGTCCCCATTTATTCCTAATAATGTTTAACATTCGTGTTTCCACATTTTGGACATTTTACCGGAACTGGTCTTATTCTTTTTTCTTCTGCTTCTCCCGGTTCAAATATTTCTACTGTAAAAACTTCCCCACAATTTTGACATATAAATCTTTGCTTTTTCATTTTTTACCTCCTGAAAGTTAAACGGTTTGTAAAACGAACCCATAAATATTTAGCAGCTTCTTCTGAAGATAGTAATTTTCCTTCATTATCATTATTAAAATTTATAGAAAAACCCGATGGTGTTAATCCCAATTTAAATCCATCATCATTTACCGTAAGCCAATCATTGAATGAACTATCATTTTCATAACTAGAACTTCCCTCACTATAAGCTATTGAATCTTCAGAAAGAGGACCACCAATCCAAATTTTACATTTATTAAGTAAATCTCCATTTTGATAGATCGAACAAACAAATTTAAAATTGCTAATTTCAACTAACTCAGAATCTAAGTTGAAGTATTGTTCCTTCAATTTATCCAAAGCTTTTTTGAAATATTTTTTTATTATATCAAAGCTGTTTCTTATAAAACGATCTTTGTCTAATTGTGGAAATTCTTTAGGCATTTTAGGAATTGGAATATCATAATCTGACTTTTCTATTACCAAATTTTCATCTTTAGAAATTTTATTCGCTTTTCCCAAACAATCTTTTAAGGCATCAACAATTTTTTGTACATCATTCTCCCAAGTTAAATAACGCTTATCATTGAGAAGTGGGTACTTTTGGAATATCTCCTTTCTTACTTTATCTGCTCCGACAACTAAAGGTAATACTCTTACTTTTCCGGTCGATGCCTCAATGTTTAGTGCTGAGTTCAATTCTCTTTTTGGCCAATTCTTTGATAAAAAAGATTTACTAATTACAACAATTACATAACGTGATATTCTAAAGCCATCATTAACTTTTTCGATAATACTATCTCCCCATTTAATCTCTGCTTTATCATACCAATATGAAATACTTTCTCTTTTAAAAGCAGCTACCAAGGGTTTAATAATATCAGATTTATCCTCACTTGCATGACAGATAAAAACATCTTTTAGTTCACTCATTTTAACCTCCTTTGCATTCTTTTTATATATGGTTTAGCTTTCCATTTTACGAGGTCTTCTACTAAAAGTTAGCGAATTATTGACGTAGCACACCTTCCCTTTTTATCTAATTTAAAAGTAAAATATTAATTATCTAAGAAATTGGGATGTGTCTCAATTTGTTATTTATTATATATAACCTAAATAAAGTTCGCATAATGGTCAATAATTGTAATAAACCATTTTCAAATATGAATACTAACATCGTATCTAATATGCAGAAAATAATAATTATTCTATTATTTTAGCCATGTAGTATTCATCAACGTAATCCCCATCAACAACAACAGATTTTTCCTTTACTCCTTCAACTTTATACCCCATTTTTTTATATAGACTAATTGCCCTTTCATTATGTTTCATAACCGTTAATTCAAGTCTTGTAATACCATTATCTGTTGCCCAATTATCCAATTCATTAAAAAGTCTTCTTCCAATTCCTTTTCCAGTATAACTCTTCATTATTCCAATAATGATATAAGCACTATGTTTTATCCTATTTACATGTCCTCTTTTCGCCGATAAAAACCCAACTAATTTCCCATCATCTTCTACTACATATATAAATGAAGATTGATGTGCATCTTTTATTATTGACCTTATTTTATCAATATCCCTTTTTCTTTCCCCTGGTTCGTATAACATGAACTTAGTCTCATTGTCTAATTGAATTAACATAGAAAGAAATTTCTCTCCATCATCTTCTCTTATATTTCTAATAAATACCACAATACACCTACTCTTTCTTAATATATTCATATTGGTCTACTCTTTTAAATACTGACACATTCTATTTTTTCTATGGTTTAGCTTTCCATTTCACTGGGTCTTCCTTTGGGACATCTATCTATAGTAATACCTAAAGCCTCAACCATCTGGTTAAGAAATTCCCAAGATCCTATAAGTTTTTCGCTAAAAGTTACCGAATTATTAAATTATGCAACTGCCCGCTGTTACATAACCTAGACTTTGTTATATTTCAAGACTTGACCTTTTTACCCTACTCTTTTACCCCTCAGCTTCCCAGTTCACGCTTGTATCTCTTTAGTCTTCTGTATTATCTTCAACTTCTGCAAGCGTTCGTTGGACAACCTTCAAACTGTTCTGGGTTTCGGCATATTGCATGGGAAACCGATCCGGAGTGAAGATCTTCAGGGCTTCATGAAAAGCTTTTATAGCTATCTGGCAGTTTTGGTCTTTATCTTTTACCTCCGCCAGGATCCGGTAGGCATTGCCCAGGTTGCTCTGGGTCATGGCATAATCCATGGGGAAACGATCCAGAGTATAGACCTTCAGGGCTTCCTGGAAAGCTTTTACAGCTAGTTGGCAGTTCTGGTCTTTATCTTTTACCTCCGCCAGGGTCCCGTAGGCAGTCCCCAGGTTGTTCTGGGTCATAGCATATTGCATGGGGAAACGATCCAGAGTTCTGATCTTCAGAGCTTCCTGGTAGGCTTTTATAGCTAGCTGGCAGTTTTGGTCTTTATCTTTTACCTCCGCCAGGGTCCCGTAGGCAGTCCCCAGGTTGTTCTGGGTCATAGCATATTGCATGGGGAAACGATCCAGAGTTCTGATCTTCAGAGCTTCCTGGTAGGCTTTTATAGCTAGCTGGCAGTTTTGGTCTTTATCTTTTACCTCCGCCAGGATCCGGTAGGCATTGCCC
>JAHLWT010000305.1 GCA_019057775.1 Promethearchaeota archaeon | reverse complement strand
CTCTTTTGTCTCACTTATTAGAAATTTGTAGTCTTCTGATGCCAGATAACCAACTCTTTCTGCAATAATTGATTGAGTAAATAATTCTGCAGTGGATCCCTTGCCCTGTGAAATATTCTTTATACTCCAGTTAAATAATTTTTAAGTCGATTTCTAATATATCTTTTCCCGTAGATTGTTTTTAAGTACTTCTCCCTATGAATAGCGTCCTCTTTATTTAAACAAAACTCATAATAAATCACTTCAAAAGGTATTCTCTTTCGAGTTGACAATACTTTTCCGGAATTATGAACTTCCAATCTTTTTATCAAGTCTGATGTAAATCCTGTATAAAACTTATTATCAGATTTGCTACGTAAAACATAAACAAAATACATCTACCTAAATCTTTATTCTATTTCACAGGGTGAACGATATTAAAATGTCGAATAGCTGATTTATCAGATCCCAATTGATCACCTTCAGCGATATTACTTGAAATGCTTACTGCAGACCTTCTAACTTGATCCTTTAAACCGAAGTCTCTGTTAAAGGGCTCTTCTTTTGTAATCTTATAAACTTTTACAGCAAGATCAACAGACCTTTGCCAGACTTTCAGGTCTTCAAAATAACTCATAATGTAGTGATTTAAATTAAACAATATTTTATTCCATAATTAATACTGTTATCTCTTCGGCCCTCTGCCAGTTGCCTTCCGCCTTCCGCCCTCCGCCTATTGCCTTATTTTAACCAAAACCCTCTTCCCAACATTTTTCACCTTCTGCCAAACCAACTCCTTCACCCAAGGCACTGTCTTATCACTCCACCTCTGCGGATGAAACGTCATCATAATCCTATCCGGCAACTCTCCCTTCACAGCCGCCCTGATTATATCATCTGTTGACCTTAAATTACACCTGCTTTGAAACTTAACGTCTTTCTCCGTCATATTCATCAAACTCCCGGGCTTCGGCTTTACTTTCCAATCATAATATGACTCTTCAACTCCGACTCTTCGGTCGGAATCTTCGACCTTCCGCCTTCTGCCCTCTGCCTTCTGCCATAAGTATCCTTCTGCCTTCAGCCCTCCTCCTTCCACCTTGTCTCTAACAGAGACACTCCCCCCATCCCACCTCCTCCCAGTATCTGTAAGGTAAAGTACTTCAGTAAAATCTAAATCAAAATAAGGTTCTCCAATTATCCCAAACTCCCTATAATCATACTTCCTCCACAAATCCCTGTTATCATACCTCCCCATCGGACTCCCATGCATACATATAGTTTTCACCGGGGCAATTTTCCGCATGGTTTCTAGGTTTTTCTGAAAGCTCTCAATCGCCTCGTAGCACAAGGCTGTTACTTTTATCTTTTTACTTTTATCTTTTATCTTAAGATTTTGCGCAGCAAAATCTATATCCTCGTAGTGATATCCTATTTCATGACCGAGCTTTGCAATTTCTTCAATGATTTTTTCATCAAAACTCTGCGGCACAATACGAAAATAGTATGTACCCTGAATTCCTGATTCATGTTCAATCTTTGCAAATCTAAGAGCATTAATTGGAATACTGTCCACATCATGACGAAGTATAATCACCTTCGATTCAGGTTTTTCAATGAATTCCCGGAATGTTTGGAATTGATAGTGATGCTCCTTAAGAGACTGGAGCAAATTTTTATAAACAGAAGTGGTGAAGTCTCTCATCGGGAATACAAAAAGGTATTTCAAAGCGTGTACTATTAACTACACTAATTGTACGATAGATTTAATGTTGCTAAATTACAACGGGGCAGTTTGGAAAGGTTTGAAAAAGAGTATTTTCCTTTTTCAATATGACGAGAAGCCTATGATAATATAGAATGGCAAAGTTGATCATAGAGTAGCCGTTTACTTATTTTCCACTTTAATAAAATGATGGAAGATAAAAGCCAACCAAACAGAAACTATTGGAAGAATAATATAAAACATTCTACGATATGCGCTCAGGAAGGAACTGCCGAGTAAATATATAAATGCAATGAACAATAATACTTTCAAGCTCCATGGAATACTTTTATGATTAATAAAACCGAGAATGGAGAATATTACTATGAATACAACAATAAACATGTTAGGTATTAATGTAAAGAAAGTTTTGGGGTTTTGATTTGCATAGGAATAAGGATAAGAAAAAAACATTCTACCCCAATTGGAAATCCAGTTTAAGAAAAACTTTTTTGGATGATTATTTATATTATTGAGTGCCTGTTTTTTTAAAGCTTTGTCTTTTTGAATTGGATCAAGGTTTTCAATAGATTTTAAAAAAACTTCATGATTATCTTTTCTTTCTTCAAGCGTTTTAAATGAGCTTGAACTAAACCAATCCCCCCATTCATTTTGATAAGGGGTGCTCAATGGATATAGTGAACTACCCCCCGCATTGCTCCAATAAAAAATCTTTCCGGTTAAATTATAAGTATAGAAAAGGTATGGGGTTGTAACTAATAGAGCGACTATGAAAACATAGAGAATTCTTTTTGTTGCAATTCTATATATGGATATTATAAAAAATAATACAATACCAATTACTAATACGTACCCAAATAATATTTTAGTAAGTGCGATATATCCCAGGACCAGTCCGGCAGAAAAAATAAACCAATTATTCCTTTTTGAGGAATGATAAGCTTTGGTTATAAAGTAGGAGAAAAGGCTAATTAAGAAAATAACAAATATTTCAGTTAAAATTACCGAAATATATTCAAAAATAGGGTAGTACAGTCCAAATAAAATGGTTGTATAATTTGCAGTTCTATTTGAGGTATAATTCAGACATGTTTTGAAAATTAATATAAGGGAAAAATACAACAGTATTGGATTTAGCAGGCGAATAATAAGATAAGAACCATTAAATGCAACAAAAGGAAGAATGAGTATGGGATAACCCGGTCCGTTCCATAAACTGATATTTGGAAAAGGAGGAGAATAATAACCTTGAGCTAAGTTCTTAGCATAGAGCAAATACCTGCCTTCATCACCTACCAGGGTATCTTTTGAGAAAATGAATAAAATCCCTATATAAAGAAACAGGAATGGGAAAAATCTAATAAACGGATTATTCAGTAACTTGTTTAACTTTAGTAAGATATTATTCATTATATTTTGCTTTAAACAAACCATATTTTAGAATACAATAAATGGCTCTGAATCCATCTTTCCAATTTATCTTTTTCCCTTCTTCATAGGTGCGTCCATAATAAGAAATCCCCACTTCATAAATTCTTATCCCAGATATTCTTGCTATTTTCGCGGTCACTTCCGGTTCAAAACCAAATCTTTTTTCTCTTAAGTTGATAGATTTAATAATTTCAGTTTTGAACATCTTATAACACGTTTCCATGTCAGTTAAATTGAGATTGGTAAACATGTTTGAAAAAAAAGTGAGGAATTTATTTCCTATGCTATGCCAAAAAAAGAGAATGCGGTGTGGATTACCTCCCATAAATCTGGAGCCGTAAACAACATCTGCTCGCCCTTCGATCATTGGCTTCAGCAGTAAGTTGTATTCATTAGGATCATATTCCAGGTCAGCATCCTGTACCACTAAAAAATCACCGGAAGCTTCTTGAATTCCTGTATGTATAGCAGCTCCCTTGCCTTGGTTTTTTTTATGTTTTAAATAGGTGATATTACTATCAGGATGATTGTTTTTAAATTCTATTACTTTTTCAGCAGTCCTATCAGTTGAGTGATCGTCAATAACAATAATTTCCTTTTTTATATTTTTTTTTATCATTTGTACTGAGATGATTCTCTCTAAAATGGTTTGAATGGTTTCTTCTTCATTATAGGCAGGGATAATTATTGATAAAACTTTATTTTCCACTATTTAATATTTTTTATTGTAATTTTTTTTCAATTGAACTTATAAAAATGAGAAAAATCTTGATTATTATTACCTAAATCGATACTGATAATCAGTATTCTCCTTCATAATGCTTATACTTTCCGGGTAATTTTCAACAAACCAAACCAGAAAAGCAGTTACGTCTATTTTATCGGCAAGCATTTTATTTCTCTTTTTAATGAAATGCTCTTTCAGGTTTTTAGCTTGTAATAACTTTAATCCTTTTTTTAAAGCTCTTTCCTGATCAATAGGAGATGATGTGAAATTAAATATTGAGCCATGCCTTTTTTCGAGTTCTTTTGTGTAAAAACGACTATTGTAATCAATAAATATACTTGGCGTACCTAACATAGCAGCTTCGGTTGCCATTGTAGCGCTTTCACCAAAAACCAACAATGCATCTTTCAACACATAATGGATCATTTCAGGTTTAATTGCAAGTTTATATTTTTCAAGTTCCATTGGCAGTTCTTTTTCAGATGAAATAAAAACTCTATAGTATTTTGAAAATTTCCTGACAATCTCTCGCTTCATTTGGGGAGTATGCCCTGAATGTCCTTTATCATGAGTTGCTTCCCATGAAACAAAACGCAAGATTATATATTTTTCATTTTTATTTAGTCCGAGGATTTCCTGACCTGACATTTTTAAAAGATTGAAACGCTTGGGATGAAGATACGCAAGTTCATGGAAACCTGAATAGTTGATTTCTTTCTGACCAAGGTCTGGATGTGGATAGTCTCCAGTAAGGATACAAGAAGTGAATGGCTTATATAATTTGATTTGTTCAAAATTGAAAGTGTCTTCCAGGCTAACGTGAGGTTTATTTAGCAGCCATGCCACTTGTGCAGCGTAAATTGAACCATGGCTTAGAAAAACATCCGGTTTAAACTTCACAGTAATAAAAATCATTTGGATATTGAATTTCACTAAGCCCCAGATTTTACCGGAAAAAGATTTATAATGTCGTCCAAAGCATTTATAATCAAAAGAGAAAGCTTCAAGAAGTTCAATTTCAAATTCTTTTTGTCTACAAGTAAAAAAAATAACATGCCCCCTTTTCATCATTTCTTCACTAAATGGACGAAAAAGATGCACATGCCCTGGATGACCTATATCAATTAATATTCTCATGTGATCATTTTGTAAAGCCACAATCCAAATACCCCCACCTTGTAAAGTAGAGGTTTATTTACGAATAAATACCGACCATATTCTACTTCCCTGCCTCCAAATTTTGATTTAAATTGTCGCACCCCATAGTCATCATCAGGTTTACCTGCTCCCATAAAATCAAAATACTTAAGCCTGTTTTTGGCAGCATATTCGATCGGTGCCCAGGTAGCCAGCACGCTGGGATAAATGTTTTTATAAATACCATCTGTTCCTGCAATATACCATTCATAAACAGTATTTTTATAAATCGGGGACATGATTCCACCGATAATCTGATTTTCGAACTTTATCAAAAAGTATTTTCCAATATTCTTTTTTAGATAAAATTTTGTAAAGAATGACCAGGGAGGAAGGGGTTTCTTAATCTTTTGTTTATATAGCTTGATAAGAATTTGATAGAATTCCTGTACTTCTTCAATTGATGTTGGATTAATAATTTCTGCACCGGATTGCAGACTTTTTCTCACCTGCCTGCGCCGTGAGCTGTTAAGTAAAAGAATTGTTTTTTTAGGATCCGGAGGGATTGGTACAATATTATTCAGGTGAGGTTGGTAAGAATAATTACATGATTCAAATGCATTCATCAACCCGGTTGTATCAAAAAGATTCCGGAATTCAATATAGATAACACCGGTTTGTTTTTTTAATTTTTCTAACAGGGAACCGGCAATTTCGTCCTCATTTTCCCCATTTAATACGAGCGGACCACCATACACTATACACCGGTTGGTAAAATAACCTTTAATACCACTTCCTTCTTTTTGTTCTGTATAGACCAGTATCCCGGTTAGTATATTTTTCTTTTTTTGAAAAATAACACCTGCTTTGTAATTCGGAACTGAATTGAACAGGTCAACAAACTCCGGGATTTGGAAGAAATTGCCATTGGGATGATTTGATACAAATTTTTTCCATTCTTTTAAAAAAGATTTTGGCAGGACTTTATTTTCCATAGATTAACAATTCAGCACTTTGTTGTAAACAGCAATGATTTTTTTTGCTACTGATTCACTATCAAGATACAATTGTTTGATTCGTTCTCTTCCAGTAGTTCTTTTTCCAAAACGAAGTGCTTTTCGTATAGATTCTGCTACATCTTCGGGCTTATAGCTTGTAATATAACATCCTTCAGTGTTTCCGATGACCCAGCGTACATCACCCACATTGGTTGAAACAACAGGGCAATTGCATGCCATAGCTTCTTTTATGAACTGAGGTGATCCTTCGGAAATTGAAGTCATAAGCACAAGATCAACAGCATTTAATAACATAGTTACCTCTTTTCGATTATATCCTTTTAGTTCAATTAATTCAATTTCATCAGGCATTAAATTTAATGCCTTCCAGGCAAGATCAACATTTTTTTCCTGACGGTTAAATGAGGAGGAAAACAGAATATATTTCTTGTCAGAATGCATATTCATTATATTTTTTGCTTCTTGCTGGCCAATAGGTAAACTATCGTCAAATGATATTCCACAGGGGATGATTGAGTAGTTCTTTTTTATTTTAATTTTTTCAGCCATATTTCGGCTTACTAAAATTGTGTGTACGACAAGTTTTGAAGCAAGTTTTGAATAAAATCTATTTGTTATATAGTTTACATCACTTCCGTGCAGAGTAATTATTACCGGTACTTTACGCTGTAGGCCTGCCAGAAGCCCTGAAAAACCATAATGTGCATGTATTAAATCAGGATTAATTTTTTTAATTTTTTCAAATAAGGATCTTAAATTATTTAAATATCCTAAGACTCCTTTGCCCTTGATAAGAAAATAATCTGTTTGCACAACGAATTTGTTTAGCGCTTCAACTTGTTCGACAATAAATGGAGAAATAGAATTTGAATTACCACTGCAAACTATTAGTACTATAGTTGTAGTTTTCAATATTTATCATTTAACAATTAAATTTTTGTAAAAGCCAGTATGTTTGTATAAGCTTATATATATCGTATTTTTGAATATTATCGTAATTATTAATTATTTCAGTTATTTCATTTATATTGAAAATAGAATAGTTATCTTCTTCAATTTTTCTTAATTCACTTAGAATAAATTTTTTATTATTAAGCTTAGTAAAAGGATAGTTTCTTCTCTTTTCATGGTAATATTGAATTGCAGCTATAGGGGATAATATGTTGTAATATTTTGGATTGAAATAAAAAGGATAATAACCCTGAGAAGTTTTAATATAGTTTAGAGTGTTACAATATTTTTTTAATAACAGATAATAAAATTTTCTTTTCCACAAAACACGATGGTATTTATGTTCAATAAGTTTGGGATTTCTAAACTCTTCTGTTTTAACAGATTCGTAAATATCGTTAGAGAACCAGGGAGAAATAATAGTGGCTGATAGGTTTTGTGCACTTAAGGTTTGTCCTATAATGAGAGGTGCAAATAATGATTCCAACAAATTAAATATTTTATTAACAGTGTATGAAATAGATAAATTATACCATTCAAAATTATTCATATTCAAACTTTCAAGCCAATCATGATTCCATCCTTTCGGGTACAATTTTTTTCCATGGAATAGATTAATAATAAATGTTGAAAAAATTTCAGAAGCTGTCTTAATAGGGATATATCCGTTTATATCTCCCCAACCATTCCATATTATATCTATATCAAAATTATCAATAATCGATTTTACTGCAACATCCGTGTGGGTATGTGACATGTGTGCAAGATAGCCAGTTTTTTCAAGGAATTTTATATATTCTAATTTTGAAACTTCAATTCTTAGATTGTTGTGGAATATTGAAAGTTCATATGCAATTTTTTTAGCAATCAAACATTCAATATTATCTGGATGACCCCATGTAAAGAATTTTCTATTAAGATCATAATAGTGGGCAATTGCAGCGTTAATTCTGGATTCATAGCCTCCAGAAAGCAAAATCCCATGATTCAAATCCTGAACGTTTTTTACTGTTTCTTCAACTAAGTTTAAAAAAGTTTTATATAAACTTTGTTCTTTGAAACCTACATCTTCTTTTTTAAAAGTTAATTTATTAAACTTTGTAAATACAATTTCTTTAATTTTGGTAAGCCTCTTTGTTTCATTAAAAAAAGTATGGCTATCAACAGGTGTGTTAAAAAGAACAAATTCTTTAATCGCATCTTCATTCTTTGATAAAGGCAAACCTAAGTTAAAAATGTTTATGAAATTTGGAGTGTAAAGTTCAATATTATTTCTTTCATATTTGAAAAAGGGTAATAAAGAATTATGACACTTAATAGATGAATATTTTTCTTCATTTAGAGAAAAAGTCCCCATTTGGTATTTATTAGGGTTGAAATATAAAATATAATTTCCTATAATCTTTTGTTTTGTAAAGTAATTCTTAAGATCAGTATTTTTTTCATTTAAATTGACCAATACAAAATCATTAAAATAATCTTTCATAAGTTAATTTTAGATTGTAATACAATTGGGACTATCAAGCCAAAATTCTTGTTTTTCTCGGAAAAATCATTTTGATAAAACATTTTTATATGCTAATTTGAAATAAGTCTCAACCACTTTCATTGACCATTTTTCAATATTGAACTCTTTTGTGATAGTATTATGAGCACTTTTACCTATTTCTGTTGCCAAACTTTTTTCTTTAATAAGTTTTTTCACTTTATTCGTAAAGATATTAATAGATCCAAGTGGAACTAAATAACCATTAATTCCATTCTTAATTATAGTTTCTAACTCGCCTGCATTAATAGTAACTATAGGTTTTGCCATGGCCATAGATTCTAAAAGAGAATTAGATATTCCGGGGGCGTAATTTGAAAGTAGGATTATATCACAAGTAGCAATAACCCTATTAATATCAGATCTAAAACCAATAAATAATACCTTATTCTCTATCCTATTTTGTTTTGTAAATGCATGAAGTTCCTGATGCATTGGGCCTCCTCCTGCAATAATGAATTTTACATTTTCCTCACTTTTGGCAATAATTGAGGCAATTTTCAAAATTGTAAATGGGTCCTTTTCTTGTCTGAAATTAATTATACTACCTATTACTATAACATTATCAGCTATGTTTAACTCTTTCCGCAAGCCTTGTACCGTTGATGTACTAAACCGTTCTAAATCTACGCAATTGTTTAAAAATTCAATCTTGTATTTATTCGCTATTCTTTTTTGTTCTAAATAATTATGAATAGCACGAGAGTTAACAAAATTATAATCAACAAATTTATTCAGACCTCGCCACATAAATGGCCCAATTGAATTTTTAATTTTTCTCTCTATAGTAAGGTTTTCTCCCATATTTATTCTTAGCTGTTCAGGAGGAGTTGATCGCCAGTGCTGAACTACTTTTACCTTTCCATTTGAAAAGAATTTTGCTAATACTGCAAAAAAAACTGTAACCCTTCCAAAATGAGTATGAATAATATCAACATTATATTTATTTATTATATGAAAAAGTTTAATTATTGAATTAATATCAAACATGCTATTCATAGGTATTGATTCTACAATAATTCCTTCTTTTTCAAGTATAGCGGCCCAATGTTTGCGTTCCATAAATACAGCAATCATTTTTGAATTTCTTCTTTTAAGAACCCTTGAAGTTGCAATAAAATGATCTACAATTGCACCAGGAAATTCAGATTTATATGCACAAAGTTGTAAAATTGTAAGATTTCTTATCATTTACTATGTTTGTTTTAAAAAAAGTATTATAGATAAAAATCGGTTTTAGTAATTAATATTCGATCATTGTCTAAAAGTGCATTTCAAATTAAACCAGCTAATTATAGAAATAAAGAGCTATGTTTTTTTAATGTATTGAGGTAGCATTACTTTATAAGAGTATTCATCAACTATTGTAAAATTTTATTAATTTTTCTAAATAATTACTGTACAAATAATATTTCTTTGCATATTTATAAGCTTCTCTTACTTTTTGATCATTTTTTCTTTGAAAATGTATAATAATAGCCTGAGCCAGAGAATTCGAATCCTGATTTTCAAATAAATAAAAGTATTTTCCATTATGAGACAATTCTTTCATCACTTCAATATCTGAGGCAATGACCGGAACTTTTTGCATTAAAGCTTCTATAACAACAATGCCAAATGTATCCATAAGCGTGGACATGATAAATAAATCGAAAACCGGCAAATATTTACCGGCATTTTCTAAAGACCCAAAAAAGAATACACGCTTATTTATGTCATTTTTATCCAATAGTTCTTTGCATTTTTTACTCAATTCACTTTCTTTTCCGATAAAAATAATTTTAAGATCAGAGAAATCATTTTTAATTAAATTATAAGCTTCAACTATAGTAATCTGATCTTTCCACCACACAAAATTCCCTATCATACAGGCAATAAAATCACCGGGTTTGTAATTAATTCTATTCTTAAAATCATGCATCTCAAATTCATTTGCTTTAGGCGGAAGGTTTACAGCATTGTAAAGGACCTCTATCCTTTTTATCGGATATCTCTTTTTCTGCAGGATATTTCTTGTTGCATGGCTAACAGTAAATGTTTTTGCAGTAAACCTAATAAGCAACTTTTCTAACAGAGGTGCCCATTTATTCTTTTCTTCAAAATAACCATGAATTGTATGGAATATTTTTAATTTTGGATAACGAATTTTAAGAAGGACGGCATAGAACAATTCTAACATCTGGTGGGTATGTACCACATCTATATTTTCAGCTCTAATTATTCTTAATATCTTTTGCAATACAACAAAGTCGATTTTGTTTTTGCGGGAAACTTTATAGTATTTATTCGATTCAGAATTCAATTGATTGATTAAACTCCCGTCTTTCAGGAAAACATAATGAAATTGAATTTTATTCTGCTGATAATTATATAAATTTAACAATAAGGACTCAGTGCCACCAGGATCGAAAGAGGAACGAAGATAAAGGACTTTTAGCATTCTATATTTTAATTAAACACTTTATCTAATATTGTTATGGCAGCTTTTTGGGGGGTAAAATTTATAGCCACAAACTGCTTTAATTCTTTTTTAATTTGATTGCGCCTATTGTTATTTTTAATATAATAGTCTGCCATTTTTTTTGCTTCAGCGTAATATTTAATGATGGGGATTTCAACATCTTTAAATACATATTTCAAATCTTTCGTGTATTCCACAAGCGGTAATATTTCAGAACCAATGCAATCAAAAACACGTAGGTGTATGCCATTGATAATGCCCGGATTTGCTTCAATCGGGTACACTTTGCAGCAACTCAGGATAGTATTTACCTCATCAAAGGATAGATAATGGCCAGGATTGATCACCTTTTGTATTAATTCAGGGAAAGTTTCTTTATATTTATGCCAACCTGGTCCGTAAATTTTTAAGTCCAAATTTCTGAACTGATTATAGAACCAAAGTCTTTTGTATGTCCATGAAGAAATAATAGTTGGATACAATCTACCGATCATGACCACATCACTTGAATATTTTTCTCTTTCTTCCGGCGATGGTTGTTTAGGATAACAAACCGCAGGGTCATATCCAAAATAGATTTCCGAAACATTTACTTGTCCGGCTTTTTTAAAAGATTCAGTAATAAAAGAATCGCAGGAAAACACATAATCGGCATTCAGATACATTCTTAACTCATACAATGGATGATTATGGAAAAAGAAAGGATTATCGCCCAGAATAAAAGCCAGCTTAGTTAGTTTCTGAATTTCCTTTGCGGTATCATGCGAAAGATATTGGTCATTATATACAAAAACCAAATCGGGCTGATAATCATAAACATGCTGCAGATATATTTGGTTGATCTTTCTTCGGTATAGTTTGTGAATTTTAATCTTATTCCGGACAGTGTGTGGAATGCCGATTGTTTTTGTTATCAGTTTGTTTTGCCAGGGCTTGAAAAACGAAAGATAATTTAGATTTATCACTTCATGATCCATTTTTTCAAAACTTTGTTTAATGGTATTAAGCAATGTATAGCCTTCAGGAATTAAAATAAGTATCCGCATGCAGTTTAAATTTTAATTTTTGTATTTCTGTATTGTCATTTGCTCTTGCCATGCATTTTTATAAACAAAACTGGCAAAAGTAAACAGGAACAGAATGGTAAAACCGGGGAGAAATTGCAGCAGATACCCAAACCATTGCGCGGAGGCATTAATAATTAAAATGCCCAACAACATTATTATAAACAACTTTGGTATATTTTTATAAGGGTTTGCTGATGTAATAGATTTATCCAAATTAATCATTTTTAATACGAAGTTTAACCACAACATTAACCAGAAAAGATACCCAATAACACCGTTATGCATTAATAAATTTTGGTTTCCCACATGTCCGTCTGTGTATTTTCTGGCTTCATCCCCATATCCCCAGCCGATTACGGGGCTTTCACGGAATTTTTCCATGACCGCAGGCCCACGACTTGTCAGCCTGGTAAGTGTTCCTCCGGCTGTAGGATCTCCTTCTAAAAGCAATTTTATGGTTTCATATCTTTGTTTAGCTAAATCAATTTGCTGCCTGACAACAGGCACGTATTGGGTGATTATTACTATCATCAGTAAGGGGAACACTAACCGTTGAATAATAGCAGTTTTTGCTTTTGCAATAAAAACAACATAAAAACCAAAAACAAATAATGTGCTTATCATCCAGCTACGGGTGGCTGTAATAAAAATGCTGAAAATAGCCAATCCTGTTATGGTTATTAAATAATTTCTGCTGAAATATTTCTTTTTGAGTATAAGATAATATAATGCACCGAATATGGATACATAAGAAATAAAAATCCCATCTCCCGGACGGGCAACACGTTCAAGTTCCTCGGTTGCGAGAGTTATATTTGAACCGCCGAGTATTTCAGCCACGGTGGCACGAAATACAAGTTGGAATACCTGGGTAAAGACAACGAAAAAAACAAATGAAAATACAAGATTAAAAAAACCGGCAAAATCTTCTTCTTTTTTTAACAAGCGGGGTAATATAAATAAAAATAACCATGGCAATAAGGTGCGCGTTACCGCGGTCATTTTATATAATCCAAATATCAATATGAGAAACAGAAAATAGGCGAACAAAAGAATTATGTTTTTTTCAAGAATAAACCTATAATCACTTTTTAATTTTACTGATTTAAAAAAAGCAATTAAAATAAAGACCATCCAAAAGTACAACGTGCCTACCGGAGAGCTTTGGAATAATGAAAATGTGTGTTCTATATCATTTGTGTAACGGGAGAATAATCCACCGGGGAAATTTTGAATTATAAACACAAAAGCCAACCAAAAATAATTTTTTCTTGAGCGATAAAAAGCAAAGAGAAAGATAACTTGTAATACTATAGCTGCAATTCGAGGTGCAAAATAAATTACAACGACAGAAACCGCAAAAAGTACATATAAATTTATTATATCCCTCTTAATGTTGTTAGCTATATTTCTATTACTTACTGCAGTCATTAGTAAATTCTTTGAAATTAACTCTCAGCCTTAAAGTAAAAATAAGCTGATGTTAATATTCCTGCAAATAGAGCAATTGCCATGGCATAAACCCCTCCTAATGCATTAAAGTTCTTTATTAATAGGGGGGCTGAAATTAAAATCGTGATAGTAGAAACAACATTGCTTAATAAATAATATTTATCGTTCCCCGAATAAATTAAAATATTGCCAAGTAACATTCCAATAGGAGCAAATGGGATGAGTGTTAATGAAATAGCTTTAAATATAACTACGGATTCACCAAAGTTTTTTCCAAGTATTAAAATTATGATTGGTTCTCCAAATAAATATAACCCTAAACCAAATATTCCACCAAAGAAAGTAATTAATACAAACATCAACAGATGATATTTCCTTTTTACATTTTTATTATAACTGTTTAGTTTTACCAAATAAGGAGCTAATGCATAAAAAAGGGTTATATAAAACATCAATAAAATCAAATATATTTTATACCCTCCTGCAAAGATTCCCAAAGCATATGAGCCTAAAAGTATTGGAATAAGCAATTGTGGTATGGAAGGATAGAAGCCTTCCAAATTTGAAGAAATACCTAATTTATAAGTAGTTCTGAATGTGTGTAGAGTTTCTTTTATTGATATTTTGAACCATATTTTCCCGTATTTGGTATGGAATCTTTGCAATTGGATTATATCTGCGATTGCAGGCGTCAATGCAGCAAAAAATACCAGTATGGGAATATCATTTGGATTCTTTATGAAAAGTACAACCCCTAAAACAAAAAAGAACTGCCCAATCAAACGCGCCACAGCAGGGAAAATTATTTTTTTTTTAGCTACAAAAAAAAAATCCAAGTTCAAAGAATTAGCAAAAACAGAAATATAAGAGATAAAGATGGCAATTAAAAGTAGTTGATTGGATTTAAATAAGATCAAAGCTACAACAGAACTGACCAATACAGCAATTAACGCCATTGTGAATTGCATGGACAAAATATTAAGAGCATAATCATTTTTTTGATTATTCTTAGCCAATTCTCTGATTCCGTATGGTCTCAACCCTAACAAACCAATCGGTAGGATCGTGTATTGTAAAACTATGTTTACCAGGCTATAATCACCATATCCTTCCGGTCCTAATGCTCTCGTGATTATGGGCAACGTAATTATACCGATAACCTTGCTGAATAAATTTGCAGCGCTTCTGAAAGAGAAGTTAATAAATAGTTTTCTAAATCTTCTTAACTTCAGAATATTATCGAAAAAATGCAAATCATTTTATTTTTAACGTCCAGTTAAATTTTAGGTGTTATTCAGATACTTATTCCGTAAGTAAATTTGAAAACCACAGGATACACTACAACCATATTCAACAAACTAATAAAATAGATTTTTTAGTAATTTTTGCTTAAGAAGGGCAGATACAATAGCTCAGGGAAATCACTAAATCATTAAATCCAAGAACGGAATATATTTTTATGATATGCCAGAGAATTGGTTTTTCACCAATTTCTACTATGGGTTTAGGTTTAACGGATGTTTCTTCGCTTAAGCGGGACCCGTAACCCCCTGCCAGAATGACTACTTTTATATTATGACCAAATAATAAATTCCATTGTCTTTCAAAATTGTCTTTTATTTATTCCAAAGTCCCGCCAGAGACGGTCAGGCGCAATAGACACTACATTTTTTTTGTGCCACACTTGGCGACGTGCCAAGGGATATTTTTACTGCCCTCGCCAAAAAAATCATGTTTTAATTTCTTTTGCCGGTGTGCCGGCTATTAGTGCATTCTGATTGTCGAATCTCTTATTAACAAAACTATTTGCCACAACCACGCAATTATCAGGAATTTCCGTTCCTTTCAAATTAATGAATAGTATCCAATTTAAACATAATTCCCAATTTTAATGGGTTTGTCTTCATTTATTTGAATTCCTTCAGTATTAAATTAGGAAAGCTACTGTATCCTGCACTAAAATACTCTTTAACAATAAGGAATAATTACCAAATTCATTTTTTTTGTAACAAGCAATTTCAGTCTTTGCAGCAAAGTAAAATTCATCTCGAATTATTAATTCAGCAGTAGTTCTAACGGCAATTTTGTTACTAGCATCAAAAGTTGCTTTGCACTTGAAAACTATATGCCCTTCAACCTTCCATATTGATCGCTCTTTTGTATCAAAAAAACTCACATCTAAAAAACTAATTTATACAATGTTGTGCTTAATTTTTCGCTGAGTTCCCTTTTGCCAATAGTTTTTTTATATGTCCATGTTGTATTTTCAAATTAGGTAGCTTAATTGCCATTGAGGCCGAAAAATACTGGAAATTCATAAATATTGATTTTGGCAAGCCCAGAAAAAACAATAAATAAAATTGCAATCATCATTTATCTAATTGGGGTATGCACTTAACACATACGATTCGTTATAATGCACTATATTACAAGAGAATACAAGATTTACTTAAAAATACTTGCAAATGTATGTAACTTAGGTATTTATGCTGTTTTATATGTTTCATGTGCATACCCCAGTTATCTAATATTCATAAACTTGATAATCACTTACATCAAACTCACATAATGATAGTAATAAAATGTTTTATTATTAAGAAATTTTGGTTCCTTTCGGAACACTGGTGAAAGCTGTACCAGTGAGAGCTATAATACCCTCTTCATCAAGAACTTCAAAATCTAAAGTAATTTTGTTTCCCTCTATCTTACTTAATTTTACATTTACCGTTATAGTTTCATTGAAATAAACTGGCTTTATAAATCTTGCTTCAATTTTTCTCAATATTGTTTTTTCACCTGGTAGTTTTTGTCCTAATACTGTCCCAACATAACCTAATAAAAGAATCCCATGTACAATGCGTTTTTTAAAAAAAGTTTTTGAAGCATACTTTTCATTAATATGTACGGGATTAAAATCCCCTGTTACTCCCGCGAAGCTATATACATCATATTCAGTTAATGTCTTTTGAAAGCTTGCTTTCATTCCTAATTTAAGGTCCATCATATTGATTTATATTACTTTATTATTTTTGTTTATTATTATTCTTATAAAAATCTTTTCTATATAAACTGACGAACACAACATTCTTATATTTGCCATCTTGCCATATATGTTCTTTTATCAATCCTTCTACCACAAATCCAATTTTTTTGTCACTGTTGAGAGCAATCTTATTATCTTCAATCACTATTGAATAGACTTTATGAAAATTTAATTGAGCGAATAAGTAATCATAGAATAAAACAGAGATTTCTCTAAAATAACCTTTCCCTCTTCCTTCTTTTAAAAAAATTATACCAACATCAGCATTTCTATTTAAGAAATTAATGTTTCTTGCAACACAGTATCCGATAAAACTTTGACTCTCTTTTTCTTCAATAGCCAAGTATATGTTATTTCTTATTCCTTTTTGATACATTTTGTGGATCCATTCTTTTTCACTTTCAATATTTGAAGGGAAAGGTGATCCTGCAAAAGCTTTGACTGCTTCAAAATCAGATCTTAATTTATCCATTCCCCCCGCATCTTCTATACGGAAGGACCTTAATATTAATCTTTTACTTTCTATCATATTTTATCTTCTTTATATATTTTTATATTAGATTTAATAACATTTACATAATATTTAGATTTCCTTAAAACATTTCTTTTGTTATCTCCATCAACAATGACAAATCCGGGCCTTTTTGCACTATTAGTGATTTCGGAGATAATATCTCCCGGTTTGACATTAATATGTGCAAATAGAACTCCTGGTTCATTTAAAATTTCCTTCCAATTACCTACTACAATTATCTTTTTACCAACATAGAGCTCAAGATATTTTATAAATGAGTACTTCCCCCATTTGTGTTTTAAATCCGGTTTAAAACCTAAAGCAACTTGTATTGCTGCTTTATCCATATTCACACCACAAGAGGCTTGAGTGAGATATGACGAGATAAAATCACCTCCTAACCGGGCTCCAATTTCAATTATTTTAGGGCCTTTTTTTGTTAATTTAATTTCTGTATGGGATGCAGAATTATCAATGCCTATTGCATTAATCGCTTTTATAACAACTTCAATAATGATTGATTTTTGCTCTTCAGTCAATGATGCCGGTTGCAGATGGCCCATTTCAACCGTTCGAGGAGATGAAGTAACAAATTTTTCTGTAAATTGGACTATTTTTGTTTTACCTTTATAAGTAATGGCTTCAATGCTAAACTCGGGACCGTCTAAAAATTCTTCAATAATGACTTCCCCTGATTTTGAAAAGGAAAGTGTAATAGGCAGATATTTTTCAATATCTTTAAATTGATCTATCTTATAAACACCCTGACTCGATGTAGAATCTTTTGGTTTTAAAATTAAAGGGAAGTTGAGTATGTTTAAGCTTTGCGATTGTATTATTTCATCTTTTTTAATTAAAACACCTTGAGCACAAGGAACTTTATTGGATATAAATGATTGTTTCATTAACCATTTATCAAGGCTTCTTTCTATTACTTCCGGTGAATGAAAGATAAAACCCAATTCCTGAGCAAGCTTTGCCATCAACCGCATCGGTTTTTCCATCTGGCTAGTTACGATTCCTTTCACCTTATGCTTAATAGCAATCCCTTTTGTGGTCTTGTAATCATTCCCTTTTACACTATAGAAGAAATCGGAGATATTTTTGCCCGGTGCATCAACATTTGGATCTAATACAATGGTACTTAAATCCAGTTCTTTTGCAGATTTAATAAGTGTTAGTTGGTTTATACCTGCACCAAAAATCAAGATGGAATCTTTCATATTATGCAAATGCTGCTATTACTTTTTTGGTTGCTTCAACAGCCATAGGACTCTCACTTTCTGTTAAGGAGGGATAAATTGGCAAACGAAGCAAGCCGTTAAAAAATTTCATCGAATTCGGGAAATTTTTATCCGTTCCTAAATGGGCATAGAATTTATTGCGGTGCAAGGGAGTGTAATGTACATTTGCCATAATTCCTTCAGCACGCAAAGCATCCATGCTCCAGTACCTGTGCTCAGTCGGTACCGAGATGAGAATGGTATCTTTAATTAGGTATAATTGAGCCAATTCTCGTTTTTGTAAAAAATCATTTTTGAACTAATATATTTAATCGTTTTTTAGTTTTACTATATATTCAATCTGAGATGTTTATACTACTACCCAATTTCTGACCACTGGATTGGTTTTTTAAGTTGATTTTTATT
>JAHLWT010000304.1 GCA_019057775.1 Promethearchaeota archaeon | reverse complement strand
CCAGCCTGCACAGCTTCATCAAGCAAACCAGCAAATATTTGTCATTCAGGCAAAAATTCCAGGCTTTACGCCGTGATATTTAGCCCCCAGTTTTACTGGGGGTTTTCTGTCCTCCTCAATTTATTGATGGCTTTTTCACCTTCTTTTGTCGTTTTCGTATATTTCATACAATTTACGTTTGAACTCTCTGGCGTTATTTCCATAGATATTCTTGAAGGCTTCACGTTTTCTGCTTATCATTCCCTTTGTATAATAAAACATAAGAGACAACTTTAAGCCTCTCAATAACTTATTATCCCAGTTACTAGAGAGATATTGGCCGTTGGCATTATTAAGAGCTCGAAAGCGCATCGGATATGCTAACGCCCCCAATTTGTTTATCTCATTAATCCTATAGTAAAAATACTTTGGTGTATCATTATCGTCTTCAAAATTGTATAAAACATAGACTCTTATGTCCTTAAACCCATATTTTTGAGCCAATTCTATAACGTTCTGTATATGACCATCCTCTGAGCAATTATCAAACGCAAGTCTCAGAGGCTTAATTTTTATTTGATTGAGTAGCTTTATCTTCTCCTCATCGAGCAATCTACAATCTAACCCCTGATTAAAATCGATTTTTGTTATCCCCGCTTCCCTAAATTTCACTAATCTCTCAATATCTTTTTCAAAATTGGGGGATGCAAGCCAGTTGTTATCCCAGAAAATTATTTGCCCTTTAGTAACGTCAATATCTTGTGGCCAATTTTCTTTTATCTTAAATTCGGGTTCATGTTTCTTAACCGCGCAAAAACGACAATTTCTTGGGCAACCTCGTGTCGTAAAACTAATTGAGTAAGATAAACCAGGATACCATGAATAATCCGGAGGACAATTCTCTGCTCCCCGGAGAAGCCCCACATGTGGTCTGATACCTGTTTTTTTCCGAATATATTCCGGCATAAGAGTTGCCATTATTCCACCCACTTTTATCCGAGCATGCGGGAATTTGTTTTTGTAATATTCTATTGATTCAATTAGATAATGTGCTTGATACGTAAATAAACTGGTTATATATATAGTATCATAACGATCTTTAAGGCTCTTATAACATCTTTCCTTTTCTTGAAACTCATCAATTGCTTTATTGTGTTGTGTGTCCTTGATAAGTTGGACAATATCACCTTTGCGTTTGTGCCAGGTCGATATTTTCAATAGGCCTAAAGGCGGATAGGGATTATTGTATGACGGCTCGACAAGAAGAACTTCCCGTTTTTTCGCTGTTTTCTTATGTCTCATGAAAGTTTCCTTATCTTTTTGTAAATCTCACTCCACGATTTCACACGAATAATATTGGCTGATATTTTTTCTGTTGTTTGATTATAAGGTTGGTCAAATAAAAATACAAAGTCGCAAATATAAGAAAGTTTTATCGCTTTTTCGAGATCATCCTCAACAAAAAACCTTATTTTTTTCTTTCTTGCCACATAGAATCTATTATTAAATCTACCCCTTGGGTCTGATGAGTAATCATTCCCTTTTTCAAATACAAAATTATTATATTTAAATTTGTTCTGCCTCAGCCATTCCTTGGTAATTTGCTTTAAGGGTTTTTCTTTGAATAATTTTAATAATTTCTTTATTGGACTGATTAGAACAAACAAAAACAACAAGATATCCTTCGTAAGAGAATGTTCGCACGCATCTAAAAAATCCTTTATATATTCACTTAGTTTATCTTTAGTATCAGGCCAGGGTCTATAAGTGAATATATATATCTTCAACTTAAATATATTACGTAATTTTCTCAGGTTTTCTGCGGCCTCATCTATAACTGGCATTTTTTTCCAATACGCTGGGTCATTAAAGACTTCCCTCTCATCCGCCCTGGTAACTCCAAGAGATGGATGCTCATGTACAGGAATAACCGTGATTTCTTCTGGTTTAATCTTCATACCTGTCTTTTCTAATAACAAAGAGCAGAAAATATCTCTATGCTTGTTGAGAACGCCATCAATATCAACACCTAAAATGTTCGACTTGAGATATGCATGTTCTCTATGACGAGCATACCACCAATAAAGTAATTCGTGGGAAATAAGCCAAATAGGTGCAATTAACAAGCTCCAAAAACTCTTAAAGTAAATGTAAAAAGCGAAAGATACATATACAGTATTTATAATTCCAAAAACTACTACAACTGGTAGGAAGTAAGGTATTTCAAAATAATTTGGCAACTGAGGACTCTGTGGTAAAACCCGCATCTTAAGCTTAAGGTTTATGTCAATATTTGACTCGTCATAAAAATATTTACGGATACCATTCACAGCTCTCGCATAAAGTATCGTATCAAGCCTAAGATTAATTATGTAACAAAACACCCCAATACCCGCCAACGAGATACAAAGTAGAACCACCGATGTCGCTACATTATATTCTTTTAATAAGTTCGAAGGCTGTTGTGTCCCAGAAGAAACACGATAAAAAATGGCGATGGCAGATAAAGGTATTGACATTATCAATAGGTAATATCTGAAGAATGTCGATATCGTTTCTATTGATTTGAAGTGAGCTTGTGCTATGTTTGAGTATTCAGCCAGAAGGTACTTTTCAAATTTACTTTCATCGCTCATCTTGTTTTGTTCCATCAACGTTATTTACCTTTCAAATATAACTCTTTATTCACAATCAAAGAACCTTCTTCATAATTTTTGTTTAATAATACAAATCCTACTGCTCTTTGAATGATTCTAAAAATAACTGCTGTTCAAAAATCTTATTTCCATCAATATTCGTATGAAACCACTGCTTTGATTTTGGTGAGTGGATAATGTCCTCCGTAATTTGGTCGCCATCCCTTAGGATAATATTATCACGTTCAGCAGATTGCCTTGCACCACTTGTAAAGTCGGTGTTTGTAGCCACCATAGCCATTATGGGCAATGATAGAACTGTGAACCAACAAGGCAGAATATCCACTGCTCTTCCCTGGCCTCTGTTGAAATCATCATATTTGGTCCTTATTTCATCTATGGTTGCCCCCCCTACTTTGTCTTCACCAGAATGATGTTTTGCCTGCCCAAGAACTCGTAGCTTTACGCTACTCAGAAAAACTTTCTGCGTATAATTACGCATCTCCAATAACCCGTAAAAATCTACACCACCATCTCTACTGGGCTTTGTTACAAATGACACAATTCCGTTAATCTGCAGTATATGCCTACAAAAATGTTCAAAAGTTATTGGGTCCATATTCTTTATTGCCGCTTTTATTTCATTACGCCACCTTCTTACAAATCTAAGCCAATCGTTATTGCCATTGTTTGAACTACAACGTCTAAGGATTTTCGGTACATAATCATCAAATTCAAAATTCGGTGGGATACCCTTTTCTTTGAAAGAATCGATTTTTTTATTAAGTTGATGCGTAACTTCTGACAGAATCCCATCGATTTCATCAGCGACCTCAAGTTCCCCAATTTCTGGATTCAATTCTCTAAGTTTTCTTTCGCAAAATCCTTCTAAGTCAACTGTTTCACTACTCAAATCCCAAATCTCGATTGCTATCTGTTTTACATTTCGCTTAGAAAGCACCACTGTCTATCCCTTCTTCAAGTTTTTTAACTGTTGTTTTACGAGTTGAGACAAATCTGTTAGTAATTGAATAATTTGTTTTTTTTGTTCTTTTTCTTGCTGTTCTTTAGCCAATTGCATTTTCGCAATTGGTAACTTTTCAAGCAAAGACTTCATTTTCTCTAGGCTTCGCATATTCTTAGATAAATCAACAGATATTTCCATCTCTTCGTCGGATATTTGTTCCTTGCATTCTTCAATGCTAACCTTGCCATCCTTAAACTCATCAAAGAGTTCTCCATAATCTGGCTCAACCAGTTTGGCAAGAGTGTCACGAGTAGTAGTTGAAATGTCAATCTTGCTTTTTCCTCCTTCACATGGAACAATCCAGGACACAAATTGAGCAAAATTATCTACATCCTCGAATTGTTTTTTTTCTTCTTTCCACCCAAGCCATTCCTTAATTTGTGGCTTTGCAAATACCACTTCTGTAAACATTCCAAATTTCTCTGGCTTTAAATCCTCTCCAAAATCCTCATCTTTTCTTGCCTGCTCAAAAGCGTAATATGAACGGATGAGTCGGCTGACCTCTGCTTGTGGCTTCATTCCAAATCTCGATGCAATCTCTCTTGGGTGTGTTCCTGCTTCGTGGATCTTAGTTATGAATTTAGCTTTTGGATAATCACCCCATTTCTTTATCCCAGCAGCGTGTCTAAGTCCTTGAATAACCCATGCAATATCTTCATTCTCTCCCTCGTATAGTAACGCTTCAAACTCCTTAATGCTCTTCAGTATATTGGCTTTCAAACTAATACTTCCTTCCCTATAGCCTTGCTCTAAAATCTTCAACGCCGTTACCCGTCTGTTTCCTTCCAAGACAATATATTTTTTCTCTTGAACAGATTTTACGACTATTCTGTCCATTGTTGCAAATCCACAAGTCTTTATACTATCCATTAAATCAGCGACTTTTATTTCAGTGCACATTCGGTTTAAACAATGTTCCTGAACCCCTGGTTCGAGAGCCCGCTTGTCAGGAGTTCTCTCCCTGTTTGAAATTTCAAGTCTTGGATTATTCGGATCAAGATAAATCTGATCAAGTTTTACTTTTACTCGCTTCATCTTTGATAGTTCAGCGCATACATCAACTTTTTTTGATTTACCCATATCGCACCTCTAATTTTTATTCTTATGTCTACTACTCTTTATCTATATAATACCCAAAACCGCAATTCCCGCCTGCCCCCAGGGTGAGCTCCTGCGCACCCACAAGCCGGGGTCAATCAAAAGAA
>JAHLWT010000303.1 GCA_019057775.1 Promethearchaeota archaeon | reverse complement strand
CGATAATCCACAAATGGTCACTGCTTTTGGTGCTGCTATTATATCAAAAAAAACAACTGAAACAAATATTTCTAAACACTAAGCCTGATTAATTACTTACGTGAGATCGCCCCGATAGCCATCGGGGCTTAGTTCATAAACTTTTGGTGATTAATTTATCAATAGCCCCGCCTTTTAAGGCGGGGTTTGAAAAGAAACCAACTCCCCTCCCTCAAAATTTGGGGAATTTAATAAATTTGAAAATAAAATTCCTCAAATTTTGAGGGAGATAAATAGGCTAACTTTGTTCCCCGCCCTAAAGGACGGGGCTATTGATATTTTATTAATCTATAGTTTAAAAATAATAGAGACTGTATTTCAAAGCTTGATTTGAAAATAACTTAGTATCTTTACCACTGTTAATTATGGGTGAATAAACCTGTTAGATAAAATCCATGTCAGAAAACCTATTGCAGAGTATTTCGTCACCAGCAGATTTAAAAAAGCTCGATCACGATGAGCTGATACAAGTTTGTAAAGAATTACGCGAATTTATTATTGATGTTGTATGTTCTAATCCTGGTCATTTTGCATCCAGTCTGGGTGTTGTGGAATTAACGGTTGCAATACATTATGTTTTAGACACACCCAACGATTTATTAATATGGGATGTCGGGCATCAGGCTTATGCGCATAAAATCCTAACAGGCAGAAGGGACAGGTTTCATTCCAACCGGAAATACAAAGGAATCAGCGGATTCCCTAAACCCAGCGAAAGCGAATATGATGCTTTTGGTGTCGGACATGCCTCCACGTCCATTTCAGCGGCTCTGGGAATGGCTATAGCTGCAAAACAAAAAAAAGAAGATCGGCAGATTGTTGCAGTGATCGGCGATGGTGCCCTTACTGCCGGACTGGCTTTTGAAGGACTTAATAATGCCGGAATACATAAGTCCAATCTTCTGGTAATTTTAAACGACAACAATATTGCCATTGACCAAAATGTAGGCGCCATTAAGGAATATTTGCTCGACATCACTACCTCTCCAACCTATAATAAGCTGAAAGATGAAATTTGGCACCTGTTGGGAAAAATAAGTAAGATAGCTCCCAACACCCGGTCTATGGCTCAGAAAATTGAGCATGGGTTAAAATCCACTTTATTAAAGCATAGTAATTTATTTGAATCCTTACATTTCAGATACTTTGGTCCTGTTGACGGTCACGACGTTATTCATTTAATCCAGGTGTTAAACGACCTGAAACAGATATCAGGCCCAAAACTCTTACACTGCCAAACCATTAAGGGAAAAGGTTTTAAGCAGGCAGAACTGAATCAAACAAAATTTCATGCTCCCGGTAAATTTGACAAAAACACCGGTGAAATTTTAAAAATAAAATCCGAAAAACCTGTTCCTCCAAAATACCAGGATGTCTTTGGCCATACCATTCTTGAGTTAGCAGAAAAAAACCCTAAAATCGTCGGTATTACTCCAGCCATGCCAACGGGGTCTTCCTTAAACATTATGATGGAAAAAATGCCTGAAAGAACTTTTGATGTGGGAATTGCCGAACAACATGCCGTAACATTTTCGGCAGGCCTGGCAAAAGAAGGTATGATACCATTCTGTAATATTTATTCATCTTTCATGCAACGAGCTTATGATCAGGTAATTCATGATGTGGCTATTCAAAACCTTAACGTGGTTTTTTGTCTCGACCGGGGTGGTCTTGTGGGTAGTGACGGGGCAACACATCACGGGGTCTTTGATCTTGCTTATCTCCGCTGTGTTCCCAATATGATCGTAAGCGCCCCTATGGATGAGATTGAATTAAGAAACCTGATGTATACTGCTCAACTGGGGAATAAAGGTCCATTTTCAATCCGTTATCCAAAAGGAACCGGGGTGATACCGGATTGGAAAAAGCCTATGAAGGAAGTTCAAGTTGGTAAAGCCAGATTGATTCAGACAGGTGAAGATATTGTGATATTATCCATTGGGCATATTGGCAACCTGGTAGTGGAAGCTTCAAAAAAATTGAATAAAGCGAATATCTCCGTTTGTCATTACGATATGAGGTTTGTAAAACCCCTTGACGAGAATATCCTGCATACTGTTTTCAGGAACTTTAAGAAAATAATCACCATTGAAGATGGTACCATTGTCGGAGGTTTGGGATCCGCTGTCCTTGAATTTATGTCAGATCATGGCTACCAGTCTATTGTAAAACGGTTAGGCGTACCTGACCATTTTGTTGATCACGGAACACAGCAGGAACTTTATCTGGAATGTGGCTACGATGCGGAAAGTATTATCAAAACCATCAAAGCCATGGTTAAAAAAAGAATTCTTTACCACGCCGGCTAAATGGCCCCCTAAGTTTTACTTCCTTTCAAATTCAGGTCATTAGGCGGTTACAAAACAAAACTCACTAACAAGTTATCGATAATTAATTTCTAATTGATCTAATTGATCTAATTTCTAATCAATTCCCAAATTCCACCACGAAAGTTTTCGGGGCAATGTCCAAGTATTTTTAAGTTTTATGTTTTGGTTTTCCATCCATACTGACTAACTACGTGTCGTACGGATTTCCTTTTGTCATTGGGTGTTGGTCATTTTTCAGATTAATTAGAGCAATTAGGTCAATTAATGTTTTTATATTTCCCCGAAGGGTTTCAATAATCAATTGCTAATCGATAATAATCAATTGAATTAATATTTTATAACGTATAACCTATAACAATTAACAAATAACCTTAATTAAAAAAGAGACTTTTAAAATCTGAAAAATAACTAAAAACTAAATTCTATTCCCTGAGCAAGAGGTAGTTCTTTACCATAATTAATGGTATTGGTCTGCCGTCTCATATAAGCTTTCCATGCATCAGAACCAGACTCCCTGCCACCGCCGGTATCTTTCTCTCCACCAAAAGCACCACCAATCTCAGCACCAGACGTACCTATGTTTACATTGGCAATCCCACAGTCGGAACCAACTTCTGAAAGGAACATTTCAGCTTCCCGTACATTTAACGTAAATATAGCCGATGATAACCCCTGTGGTACATTATTATTCAACTCAATCGCCTCTTCTATAGTCTTGTACTTTATTAAGTACAATATCGGGGCAAAAGTTTCTTCCTGGACAATATCATAGTGATTTTGCGCTTCAGCTAAAACAGGAACAACATAATTAGGAGAGCCATAGGTGCTTTCCGTTAGCACTTCTCCTCCAAAAATGATTTTTCCTCCTTCTTTTTTAATTTGCTCAAGTGCTTGCTTAAAAATGGTTACTGCATTAAAATCAACAAGTGGTCCCATAAGAATCTCAGGATCCAAAGGGTTACCTATCCTTTTAGTAATCTGACCATATGCATTTATCAGGTTTGTTTTAACCTGATCAAATATTTTTTCATGAATGATGAGCCTTCTGGTGGTAGTACACCGTTGTCCTGCCGTTCCAACTGAGCCAAAGACAATGGCAGGAATAGACATTTCCAGATCAGCATGATCCGAAACAATTATAGCATTATTACCACCGAGTTCCAGAATTGTCTTTCCAAGTCGCTTTCCAACTATCTCACCAACCCGTTTCCCAACTGCAGTTGAGCCTGTAACGGAAAATAATTGTATCCTGCTATCCCCAATAAAATTATCCCCAAGAACGGATGATTTGGCTACAAAGAGGCTGAAAATTCCTTCCGGCACATCATTATCCTTTAAAACCCTGCTTATAATTTTCTGAGTAGCTATAGCTGTTAATGGAGTTTTGGAACTGGGTTTCCATATTACTGCATCGCCGCATATGGCAGCTAACATTGTATTCCATGACCAAACCGCAACAGGAAAATTAAAAGCAGAAATCACTCCTACCAGCCCCAATGGATGATACTGATCATACATCCGGTGTTCAGGCCGTTCAGAATGCATGGTGATACCGCTTAAAAATCTTGCCTGTCCTACGGCAAAATCGCAAATATCAATCATTTCCTGCACTTCGCCCATTCCTTCCTGGATTATTTTTCCCATTTCGAGGGTTACGAGTAAACCAAGATCATTTTTAGCCTCTCTTAATGCCAATCCGATTTGGCGAACAATTTCTCCTCTTTGTGGTGCAGGTAATTTCCGCCAGACTTTGAAAGCCGCCTGAGCATGGGAAATGAGTTTCTCATAATCTTCAGAAGTGCCATTTTTTACTTTTGCAATTTCCTTCCCATCAATCGGCGAAACCGATGATGTTACATCACCCTTTGGATCAAACCAAACGGTTCCGGTAGTAACCCCTGAGTTTATTTTCTTTATACCGAGCCTGTGTAAAACCTCAGCAACATCGTATTTGCTTTCTATCATAACTTCTTTATAATTATTTTGTTTAACATTAGTGTCCGTCAAAAAAGTCAAATAGCTTATTAAAAACCATCAAAAAACAAATTTAAGAATATTCACTTAATCGTCTTCATCAATAAAGATGTTAAAGATTTATATTGTCGGGAAGAGTATGAGGCATAGAGAAGAACGTTTTGCACAGCAAAACCTCACGCCGGTCCCGTTTTTTCGGGAATTGGCATGTGTGTTAGCTTGTGGGAACGAGTAATTTTAAGTTTAACTTGTAAACAAATATCAGAATAAGATAAGCCAAGATAAACGTGAAGAAGAGGTTTAGAAAGAACGAGAGGGCGAAAAGATAACAGTAAGACGAAGCTCTGGTTCGTCATTTTATTTCGGATCGAGCAAGTGAAATTAATGATGAAATTTTCAGAAATAAATTGAAATTCATATTAAGATTTTGATCATCAAAAACAAATCAATAACTTCGCAACCCCAATGGTTTAATTGAAATTGAATATTTGCCCAGGTGGCAGGGCCGACCGTTAAGAAATTGTCCAGTGGACAATTTT
>JAHLWT010000302.1 GCA_019057775.1 Promethearchaeota archaeon | reverse complement strand
TTTTTATACAAAAGTAAAAAACTAAAGAAAGCTCATCTGAAAAAGCTCTTTTAAATTCTCTTTTTTAATTTCATCAAGCTGAACCTTAACTTCTTTTTTTATGTATTTCACCCTAGGAAACAATGGCTCACCCTTCAGAAGATACATTAACAACTGTTTTTAGAGACCTATTAATTGAATTCACCAGGTAGTGCACAACTCGCGCCGCTCGCCTGGATCACGATCTAAATTTGAATCCTTCGGTATTATCGTGATTTCTAGGGGCTCCGCTCTGCTGAAGTGTCACAACCAGATATAAGAATACACATACCGAGGATTTACATAATGCACTTTCGGAATTAATGGGGTCAAGAGGTATTGTGAGTTTTAATCAAAAAATTATTTTTATTGAAGGAGAGGAAGCATCTGCTGACCGAGCGATATATGAAGCTTTATATCCTCCAAGTCAGTATAATATTAGTTTTGTACCAGCTAGAAATTCTGTTTTTATACAAAAAACCACAGAGAGAATTAATGATTTATTGACAGCTTCGGTTGGATTTCAATATTTTTATAGTATTATTGACGGTGATATTGAAAGAATTATTCCTGCAACTAGTAAAAAATTGTATCGATTACCTGTATATCATGTAGAAAATTTTTTACTTATCGAGGAGCTAATTTTAAAAGTGTCTCAAGAGTTTTTGGGCCGAGATTGTCCTTTTAATACAGCAGATGAAATATCTAATGAATTAAAGGATCTGCTTTTTGATGATGTTCACTTCAATCCTTATACTAGAGCAATATTTAGTAATAAATTAGTAATGATTGGTAAAAAAATTTATGACGATATTTTAAAAAAGAAGGTAAATAAAATTGAAGCTACGCGCCCTGACTTCACTGAAGTTGAAAAGGAAGCAGAAGAAAATTTAAGAAAAGCTCTTATAGATGACACATGGAAGGCTAAATGCAAAGGTAAAGAACTGCTTAAAGCTTACTGTAGTAAGCATGATGGAATTACATATAAACATTTTAGAAATTCATTAATTTTAAAAATAGAGGACCCCCCTAGTGGTCTTAAAAAGATAATGGATAGAATATTATCTGAGTAATTTTTGCTTAATTTTAAATTTTTAAGCAGGATTTCTTACAATAAAGTCTTTTACTCCTATAATCATTTGATTAACTTGATTATCATTATATTCCTTATATTTTCCGTGTGCTGCTTTATTTCTAAGATCTAACCAAGCAATGACATTTTTTAATTCTAATTTGGAATAAACTCCTTCTTTTACTAATTCAGAATTCATACCATCTGCCTTTTTAGGTCTTGATTTACCACTTGACATTATTTCAATATCAATTCCATTCTTTATACATAATTTTCTTAAATGTTCTTCTAATGTACTTCCTGTTATCACTGCTGCTGGATCTTTATATCCCTCTTCTAAAAGGTATTCAGCCATCTCAATATAATCAGAAAAAATATCTGCATGAATAAGTTCAGAGAAAGATTTTAAATAACCCGTTTTTAAATCCTCATGTAGTCCCGTCAATACCGAAATTAATCTATATAATCTTTCTAAAGGACGATTTATCTTAGTATTATTTAATATATCAATAGCTTGTTTATAATATTCCGATTCTTTTCCTGTAATTCTCACAATAGAATTCAAAATTCTGGAGATTAAAGCATTAGATAAAATATCTCCTTTAATGAATTTATGGGATTTTTTAGTATCCCTCAGACTTGAGACATATTTGGTGTACTTTTTTACTATTTCTTCTATTTGTTTAAGAAATATTTTTTCTTTTTCATTCATAGTAATTTCGATATATATTATTGTCTAATTTCGTAAATTAAGGAACTAATGGTATTTAAATTAATAGAGTAAGCAATTAATAACTATGTTATAAATGTACAACTATTTCTTGTTGGTGAAAAATTTAAATATCGTACGATATTGTTGCACACTTGGATTTTCTTTGTCAACATTCCATATTGTTATTATTCCAATTGGTAGACCTTTAAAAATTTCGGGAATTAGTAGATATGGTTGATTATTCTCAAGAAACAATTAATAAATTCATAGATTCAGGTAAAAAACCAAGGACTTCAATAAAGAAGAGTCAAGTCTTAGAAAGCTTAAAAAAGGGAGGGAAACCTAGCTATATTTGGTATGCTTGAACGTTCTTCATATAAATGCGCAAATAACATTGAAAGAAATTCATGTCCTGAGAATTTTAAAAAATATTCAATATAGTATTTTATATTTGTTTGGTAATCGTCTAATATTTTCATCCAAGCATGGATTTTATATCTACTTAGGATACTTAGATAATAACTTAATAAATAAATATTTACTAATTTTGATCTAATAACAACATCTGGGTTTTCTCTACCAAAATCTTTTTTAAATTGTGAAGAGACAATGCTAGGTTCTTTTCCCCAAAAGTAGTTTTTTAATAAATCTAGAAGATTAAAAGATACTTGATTTGTAAAATGAATTAAGATTGATGATCTATAAGCTAAACTAAACCTTGGAGCTAATCCAGTTTTTTCAAGTTTTATATTTTTTGATAAAATCTCATCTACATTTATTCTAAAACTAATATCTTTTAATTCAGAGGAGTCTAATCCGTGAGATCTCATATTACCAATTCTCTTAACTTCATTATTGTGCACAGTGAAATTAAAATGTAGGTTTGAAAAGAAAGCCCCTAATTGAACAATTCCATAATATAGAATTATTGGTTTATTCAAATTGATGGTATCGCTCAAATTCTCCAAATAATGAAACCCAGACCAACCTTGATTTGAAATTATTCTTGAAATATAATCCATATCGTTGGGTGGAATACTTTTATCATATTTTATTTTCTCAGGGTCAAAACCTAAATCAGTAAAATAATCCTCGGCTGTACCTGCTAAAGCAGGATAAAAATGATCATTCTTGTCACCCGTAGATTGTAATTTGACTAAATTGATGATATACTTTTTTATTTCAGTAGGATATAAAAAGATTTTATAATCTTCAAGTTCGTAATCTCTCTCTTCAAGTGTTTTAATTCTTTGTTCATTATCATCTATATTATCTTTATTTTCATCAACATCATTCTTGAGATCTGCCATTTCATCTTCAAATTCTTCAGACATGCTTTTAGTTCCCTCTTTTTTTATCTTTGTTATGGAAGATCCAAATTTTTTGTCAAGGTTCAATATCATTTGGCTTCTTTATAAAAGTTACTTTTGTAATTAATTATAAAAAACTTTTCTATTTTTGCATAATGTTCTACAGTTTAAATTAGTAATCCAGATGTAATTTTAGGAATTTATTATGAGTATATCATAAATTAAATAGTAGATTGCAGCGTAGAAGTTAAATACAGCTACTTTACATTCCTGACTGCGAAATTGAAAACTTCGAGGATGTCTTTGACCAACTATTTTCCTATTTAGGAATTAAACATTATATTATTTTACATGATCTGGTCAACGGAACGCAACTGCTTAAGCCCGTCTTTGGCGATTTTTTATTTTTAATTCAAACTTGAAAAAAAAATTACTTTAAAATTTATAATACTTAAGAGATTAGAATAGATACGTTATTTTTATGAAATATGTTCCCAAAAAAAGAGAGAGATTTAAGTAATAGTTTTACCCAAAGTTAAAAGAAGTGTAGCTCATCTTATTGAAAATGAAGGAAATTATGTTTAAGGATATAGGCAATAAATTTACCAAATAAAATAAAAAAAAGTGCAAAAGTATAGGATATTATGGCAAAAAAAGCTAAGGAGGCGAATGTAGCAGATAATTGTATTTTAATTGAAAAAGAATTATCCAAACTTAAACTATGGGCTAATTTAGTTCCTTTGCAATCCTTTAGAGGCAATTTAAGGTATATTTTCTCAAAACGAGAATGGAATACAATAAGATCGGCCGTTTATAGCAGGGATGAATATAAATGTACAATTTGTAAACGAGGTAACATTCAATTGCATGCTCACGAAGATTGGATTTACGATTATAAGAAAAGTTTACAAAAATTAAATAAAATTATCACGTTATGTGATCTTTGTCATAATAACATACATCTCGGGTATTCAGGAAGTGTAGGCGTTGAATCAAGAGAAAAAAATAGACAACATTGGTGCAAGATCAATAATCAGAATGAAGACGACTTCAAAAAATACATTTTTAATACAATTGTATTATGGAAACTTAAAAACAAAATTCAATGGAAAATCGTTGATAATAATGGTATTGAAATTACTCATATAAAATTGAGAGATTTATTAAATTCATTGGATCTAGTGGTCGATTCAACAACAGAAGACTTAATGCAAATCCACGGCATAGGTCCTGAAGGGGCTAAAAAATTTAAAGAATTCGGAATCACTAGCTTTACACAGCTGATAAAACACAAAAATCTTGCGGAGTTAGCTGATAGGTTGAAAATCCCGTTGCCAACTCTTAAAAAATACAGATTAAAAGTCGAGTCTTTTGTAAATAACGAGATTTACCAAATCGCCCCATTTATCTTTCCCGACGAGAGAATTATTTACTTTGACATCGAGACAGACCTCAATTCTAAAAAGATTTGGCTCATTGGATTTGAGATTGACGGAAAATATACTCAATTTTACGCCGATACTTGGGAGCAAGAGATGGAAATTTTATATAAATTTGTGGAAGTTTTGAAAGCCAATCCTAAAATCAACTTGGTAAGCTTTTCTGGAACGAATTTCGATATCAGAGTTCTAAAAAGTGCTATGGAACGATTCGGAATGGATACAAATGAGTTGACATCCCATCTCCATATAGATCTTTGTACTCTTATAAAAAGAAGCTTTATCACCCCGAATCAAAGCTATGCCTTAAAGGATATGGGAAAATTATTCAAATATCC
>JAHLWT010000301.1 GCA_019057775.1 Promethearchaeota archaeon | reverse complement strand
GGTGAAATTCCTGATCCCGCGAAAAATTGCCTTCTTCAAATAGGAAAATGGCTTGAAGTTAATGGAGAAGCAATTTATAATACTACTCCATGGTTTACAGCTGGTGAGGGAAAAACAAAATTAGCTAGAGGAGGAATGTTCAGCGAATCAGCAGAGGTAATGTATACTGCTAAGGACATTAGATTTACTGTCAAGGATAATGCAATTTATGCCATTACTCTCGGGTGGCCTGGTGAAGAATTCAAAATCAAGACCTTGAGGAAATCTTATAGAAAAATACTTCGACCTTTTGAAGTGACGAAATTTTATTACTTGATGGATGAATCTGATATTAGTTCCATTAAGATGTTAGGCGTGAATAAAGAACTAGAATGGGAATTAACTGAAACTGGGCTTAAAATTAAACCTCCTCAAGAAAAACCTTGCGAACACGCGTATGTCTTTAAAATTACACGAACTTGAGTAATGTACCTATTTAAAATCTAATAACTTATATCATTTTTTGTTTTAGAATCTAATTTCTTATCCTAAATAGATAAGTGTAAAAAATAAAATAGTGAAATATTAAAAAAAATAAAAGATAAAATGAAATTTTATTGACTGAATATTTCCTTAGGAGTAGTTGCTCCTTCTCTTTTATCAGGTAAATCTTTCATCAGTTCAGATTCAACTCGTTCTGCTAATTGTTCGGGTGTAAACGGGTTCCAATTATTTGAAATCTTTTTCACAGCTCTCCAACCACGATATACCCATACTTTATCTCCAATGGCTCTAAAAACCTCTCCATTAATTTTACTAGCAGCATCAGATGCTAGATACACTACTAATGGAGCGAAATGTGACGGATTAAAAATATCAAATCCATCTTCAGTTTTGGTATTCATCCATTCAACCATCTTTGGTGTTAAATCGGTTGTCATTCGGGTTCTAGCACTTGGAACAACACAATTTACGGTTGCATATTTGGCTAACTCTTGAGCTACTATTGTTGTGAACGTTGCAATCCCTGATTTAGCAGCGCCATAATTAGATTGTCCTACATTACCATACATTCCAGAATCGGAAGCAGTATTAATAATCCTGCCAAAATTTTTGAGACTAGGATCTTCCTTTCCCTTTATCCTGAAATATTCCGCAGCGTGCCTTGTTAAATTAAATGTGCCCTTCATGTGTACAGCAATAACGGTATCAAATTCGGCTTCTGTCATGTTGAAAATCATCCTATCCCGTAGAACACCGGCATTATTCACGATAATATCTATTTTCCCAAATTCTGAAATAGTTTGATCTAGCATACCTTTTGCTTTATTATAATCAACTACGGAATCATAATTCGCCACAGTTTTAATACCTAATTTATTACACTCATCAACTACGGCATCAGCAATTCGCGTTTCTTTTTCTAAATCACTAGCGCCCCCACCAATATCATTAATGACTAAATTACAACCTGCTTTAGCCATTGCTAAGGCCTCTTCACGTCCTACACCACGTCCTGCTCCGGTTATTAACGCAACTTTTCCATCTAACATTCCCATATCTTTTCACTTTATTAGTATTATATATTTTTTTAATTTAGATAGATTAATGTGTTATGTATATTTAAGTAATCTTAAATTAAATTGAAACTCAAGAATTTCAATTTTAGGTTTCTAATATTCTGTCATTTAGTGAATATTTTTTAATAATTGTTCTATTTTTCTTAAAACATAATTTCGATATTCTAAACTTGGAAGATTTGACTGCTTAAATTGGATATATTCACTGACAGCATCTCCGTTAAATTTATCATCTTGTTGTTCGAGCACCCTCATATTTCTTTCTACTATAGCAGCTCCTAAAATTAAACTGTAGATGTAGAAAGACAAGGCTGTTGCATTATTATCTTTAATTTCTCCTTTATCGATCCCCACTTGTACAATTCTTATTGTTCCATCTAAGAAGTTAAAAGCTCTATATTCTTTTTCAAAAGGTCCAATTTTATTTGAGGGGGGAGATTGGATTAGATGCATCATGCTGAATGCTCCAACATCTTTAGTAGCAAATTCTAAAAAGTTTCTAATGATTTTTAATAAAAGATCTATTGTTGATCCTTTATGATTTTTAATTATTTTTCTATTTTCATCTCTTTGTTGTTTATAAAACTTATTTCGGATTGCGATCCATAATTCTCTCTTACTATCCACATAATTATACAGGTTATTTTGATTCATTTTAAGAATTTTAGCTAAACCCCGTAAACTAAACCCTTCCCTTCCTTTTTCAGAAAATAATTCCTTTCCTGCTTCTAAAATGCGTTCAAATTGAGCTGCTTTCTTTTCAGGCGAACGACTCCGAGTTTGTTTCTTGTTAGAATTATCCTTCATATCTGTGTTACCTCTATCTTCTCAGGAATTTTATATTTAGAAAATACTTGTCTAATAGTTTTTGCTATGTATAATATAAATTTAAAAAAAATAAAAAAATTGAATTATAAATACTTCAAATTATTTCACTCTACTATTTAAGCATAGAATAATTATTGCTTATCGCGGTTTTCGCTTCTTTCATTACCCTTTCAATTATATCATTAACGTCATCAATACTATCAATAATGCCTATTGATTGACCAAGTAATACAGCTCCATTTTCAATATCTCCATTGTATACTCTATCATAAGCATCCGCATCGCGTTGCATCTGTTCAACAGTTATAGATTTTTCATACGCTATCATTTCTTCTTTAGTAGAGGGTGCGGGATGGGCCAATGCATATTTATTTTTATATAAGCGTATAGGGCCAAATGATCCAGTGAAAAGTCCTGTATCTTGGGGCTTGCCAGGTGGTATCAATGTCTTGTATTCTTCACTGAATTCTGATTGTTTTGAAGCAATAAATCTCGAACCCATCGCAACGGCTCCTGCACCAAGTGATAAGGCAGCTGCTAAACCCTCACCAGTAGCAAAACCCCCACATGCTATCTTGGGCAAATCTGGAAAAGCCTTGGCTAATTGTTGAAGTAAGACTAGAGTTGAGACTTTTTCATAAGATTGATGTCCTCCTCCTTCAGTACCAGTACATACTATCCCATCCACGTTAGCGTCTACACATTTCTGTGCTAACCATAGGGCTGGTGCCACGTGAAAGTGTTTCACTTCTGAATTTTCCCTTAATTCCTGAAAACTTTTAGAAGCAGGTAAAAGTTTTGAAGAACCAGCTGAAGTTAACCAATAAAGACATTGTTCCCTCATTTTCGGATTGTTCATGACGATTTTGGGTATATCTGTAATCATTTCTTTAACTCCTCGGTTATTCCTCGAAGTAAGAAAATTTAGTCCAAAAGGCTTATCTGTATGTTCAATCATATATTCTATACTTGCTATATGCTCTTTAACAGGATCTGTCCCTACTATGTTAACATTTGATAAAACACCCAAACCGCCAGCTTCACTAACTGCTAAAGCCAAATCACGGGTGTAAAAGGGTCCCATAGGAGCACTGAAGATTGGATGCTTTATTCCAAACATTTTTGTAATATTCGTTTCTATCATATTTTTTAACTTCCTCGAAACTAAATGATTAAATGAATTAAATTTAAGATGTATATTTAACAATTATGTTTTAAAAATTGGAAATTGTCTCTAACGTTATTAAAACCTATATTCTCCATCTTTTACGTTATCATAAATTTCCTTAGTTAAAACTGTATATTCTGACCTTTTAGGTAATAAAACATAAATTGAATCAGTCGTTTCGTTGATATTAAAACCTACTTTCTTCATGACCCTTTTTTGGATTTTGTAAGTACTTGTCGTTGATAATTCTGATAAAAATCGTATAAATTGTGGAATTGCATAGTGAGGTAAATTATCCTTTAATAATTGTAGAAATCCATCAAAATTAAATTTTTTATTGTCGATAGTTGATAAAATGGATGCCATACCTGCTCGCCCTTCAGTTCCAGGAATTTCCACTCCGTAAACAGAAACATGTTCGATATCTTTAAAAGATGATATGACTTCTTCCACTTCTGAAGTAGACACATTTTCTCCTTTCCAACGAAATGTATCACCAAGTCTATCAACAAATTGAGCGTGTTTAAATCCGATGTTTCTGAGCATATCTCCAGTATGATACCACAAATCACCTTGTTCAAAAGCATTATGAATTAACTTTTTCTGGTTTGCTTTTTTACTTGTATACCCTGCGAATACATACTCATTGTGCATCTTCATTAGCAATAATCCTGCTTCTCCTTCATTAACTGCTTGAAGATACCCATCATCTCCTCGAATTGGTTCATCCTTTTCAACATTATATTTTACTATTGTATAAGGATCAAAGTTAAATCCAACCGTACAATCTAAATTAAGATAGTTACAAAACATTCCTTGCATTTCAGTCATTCCATAATGTTCATATACTTCTTTTATGCCAAACCTCTCTTTAAATGCTTTCCAAATTTCGGGTTGAAGGCCATTACCACAAATCTTATAAACATTATGTTTTCTATCCTCTGTACTTGGAGGTTTGTTAAAAAGATATCGACATATTTCACCAATATAATTGAAAGATGTAGCACCAAATTTTCTCACATCATTCCAGAAATTTGTAACACTAAATTTACGAGCAATAGCTACTGCTGCTCCACCTTTAAGAGCAGAGGCCCATCCCAATTGTATAGCATTACTGTGAAATAATGGGAGTGTAATATAAAGAATATCATCAGGTTTCATATGCATGGCCATCCCACCCCAGGAGTTAATTGAAGTAAATGTGTGATAATTCCTAATATGAGCCGCTTTTGGCATTCCAGTCGTTCCAGAGGTGAATATGTAAAGGTAGTTTTCCTTTCCTTTAATATCTTTCGTTGTGTGGGGGTTTTTTTTATCGACATGTTTTGTTGCATGATGAAGATCAATATATGTATTCGGTA
>JAHLWT010000300.1 GCA_019057775.1 Promethearchaeota archaeon | reverse complement strand
CTCAAAAAATTGGTACGAATTCGGAGGACGATTTTTACAATATGACGCCTAAGGAAAGAAAGAAGGCCTTAAAAGATATGGAAAAGGCAATTGAGATTCTCACAAAAGAATATAAAGAGTAACATCTTGTTTAAAAAAAAATTATTGAGAGAATTTTTAAATTCAATCCCACAACTTTAAGAAAAAAGGATGCCTAACGCTTCTCCTACTCCACCAAAACCATGAGCAATTCCAGGTGCGATAATGCTATTGGTCTTTTCCTTTAGAAATCCATAAAAAAGTCCTGAAAAAAAAGTCCAAATGCCCCAAGACCAATTAAGTTCAAAAATCCCTTCAAAAGGGCTAAATGGGTTTAATACGTGGGATAATCCAAAAAGCAGTGATGCTATAATCAACCCTAAACCAAACTCAACTCCGAGAAACTTAAATTTTCTTCCAAATTCTTCGTTAATTCTTGGCTGATAGTATCCTCTATAACGGATTTCTTCACCAAATCCCGAAAAAATGAATTGCCATATAACTGTAGAGATTACTTTTCCTATTATATCAGCTGGTTTATTTAGAAAAAAACTTAGAAAAATTGGAAATAATAAAAAAACCAGAAGCAGTATTAGATTAATGCGAGCGTTTGACGATTTTTTCTCGTAATCTTCCTCTTTCTTTTTTCTTACTAATAAAAGAATTAATACTATCGCAATAATTTCGCAAGCTGATAATATTAATGCTCCAAACAGGTCGCTATAACTTAAATGAAGAAATATTTAAGCACAGACAGGGATTAATAACACTAACCAACTAGTAAGACCGACATCAAGGCTAAATTTCCATCCTTCTTTCTTAAAACCATATAATTTAAAATCTTTTTTCAAAATTAAAAGAATTATAAATGTAATGGAAATCGAGATCAATCCCGATGTGTAGCTCCACCCTAAAAGCTCAACTTCTAACTTGAAAAATTCTACAGGTTTTAGTACCCAACTAATTAGTTGAACAGTTAAAAAAACGATCGAAACTTCAATTATAGATACATATTTCAAATTTTACACCCTCAAATTATTTATAATTAAATTATTTAATTGGATTACTTAAAAAATTATTTAAAAGCAAAGTATTGAATGTACTAACTTTTTAATATTCTTGGGGCTTTAAAATGACCATGTTTAGTATGCTTAGCGTTTTTTAAAGCTTCTTCGTTTGTAAGCGATTCCCACGGAACATCTTCTCTAAACACATTTTTTAAACCATCGATGGGGTGTGTCATGGGTTCGACATTTGAAGTATCTAAATCGTTTAACTTTTTGAAATAGTCAAGTATATCTCCTAATTGTTTAGCTAATTTCTCTTTCTCTTCTTCACTCAAATCTAATAAAGCTAACTTAGATACGTGTTCCAACGTCTCTTTTGAGAAATCTTCCTTTTTTGACATATTTAACTCAATAACGAAATTATATTCTTCAGAAATTGTAATATCTGATTGTAATTAATCTTAATCACCTTAAATAATTATTTTAAAGCCCGTTGTTATATAACTAAAAAATTATTCTTTTATTGATCTTTAGAATAATAAAAAAGTTTAGTTTAATTTATTACAAGTAATGAAGCAACATAAAAGTAAACATGAATACCCCAACTAAAATATAAACCATACATAGGAAAGGCAATCATAAATATAACCGCTGTTAATTAATTATTTAGTTTTATTTAAAAAAAATGTTAGATATTATAAACGATAGCAAAAAGAGTTAATTCATCAAAACATTTAAAAAAAATAAAATAAAAAACTAACCTATAGGGTATAATTAATTATAAAAAAAAAAAAAAGCTAAAGGAATATGAAAAGAAGATATTTAAAGAAAATTGGTTTTTTAATTATAGCTGTTTTATTTTTTTGGGCAAATACTGTAATATTAAATGGTATAATATCTAATTCAATAACACATTCAAATACAAACGATTCAGTAAATGAAATATTACCAGATTCGTCAGGATTTGATCCGCAACTTACAAAATCTGTAGGAGGTGGACCAGAAAGTGTTTTTATCGAAGATGCAAATAATGACGGATATGTTGATATCATAACAGCAAATTTTTGGGATAACAATGTTTCTATCCTAATATGGAATAATAGTTTAAATGATTGGGAAAATCAAATTACAAGGTCTGTTGGAGGGGGTCCAGGAAATGTTTTTGTTGGAGATGCAAACAATGATGGATACAATGATATTATAACTGCTAATTACTGGGATGAAAATATCTCAATACTGATATGGAATATGAGTTTAAATGAATGGGATAACCAAATTACAAAACCTGTAGGAGGCGGACCAGAATGTGTTTGTTTAGGTGATTTAAATAATGAGGGATTTAACGACATTGTTGTAACCAATAGTTGGGATAATAATCTCTCAGTATTAACTTGGAATGCCAGTATTGGCGATTGGGACCCAGAGATTTCAGTATCTGTAGGAGATGCGCCAGAGAGTATTTTTATAGGAGATGCTAACAATGATGGGTTTAATGATACTATAGTTACTAATTATTGGGATGATACAGTCTCAATATTAATATGGAATGCAAGCTCAACTAGTTGGGATCCTGAAGTTATTAAATCTGTTGGAAATGGACCAGGGAGTGTTTATATTAAAGATGCTAACAATGATGGATATAACGATATTGTTACTGCTAATTATGTGGATGATTCAGTCTCAATGTTAATATGGAATGCAAGCTCAATTAGTTGGGATCAAGAAGTAATAAAATCCGTTGGAGATGGTCCAGAGTGCGTCTTTATCGAAGATATAAATTTCGATGGGTATAATGACATAATAACATCGAATTATGGGGATAGCAATATCTCTATTTTAATCTGGAATGTGATTTCTTATGATTGGAACCCTCAAATTACAAAATCAGTTGGAAATGGACCAGGAAGCGTTTATATTAAAGATGCTAACAATGACGGATACAATGATATCGTTGTTTCAAATTTTCAAGATAATAACATTTCAATTCTATTATTTAAAACAACCCCAATTCCAGACGATATGTTTGAAGAAAACGATGATTTACCTTCAGCCTATTATATCACTAATGACACAATCTATTCAGATTTAGTATTTTTGGATTTAGATTTCTATTATTTTAATGCTTCTGAAGATTTTTATATCATTCCTTTAATTGAATATTTGAATTTTGAAGTTGATATTTATTTATATTTATATAATTCTACATTCGATCTTGTAGCAGAAAATTCATTAACTGAAGAAATTAAGTATTTAACAGATTATACAGGCTATTACTATATTGGGGTTCTTAGTACAGAACTTAATGTATACTATAATCTTACAATTAATCTTATTATTCCGCCCAATCCACCAGGCAATTTTTCCTTATCTTCGGATGCAGGCGATCCAGACATTAACGGGAATTTTACTTTAAACTGGACTGAATCTGAAGATGCTCTTAATTATTCTGTATTTCAATATTCTAGTTATATTACGGAAATAAATGAAAGTTTAACCACATTAATAGAGGGATTTACTAATAATAATCTCTCTCTCTATGATTTTATGAACGGAACATATTTCTTCATAGTTGCAAGTTACAATGAAATTGGCTATACTATTTCAAACTGTATATCAATAATTGTTGCGATTCCCGCTCCACTCAATCCTCCAGGTGATTTTTTCTTATCTACAAATGCAGGAACGCCAGATGACGATGGAAACTTCACATTATATTGGACAAAATCCGATAGAGCTAATAATTATTCCATATATCGATATTCTAATTATATTACCACTATTAATTCAAGTCTAACTCTATTAGTAGAAGGTACCATTAACAATAATCTCTCTTTATATGATTTTATGAACGGAACTTATTACTTCATAGTAGTAGCTTACAATGATATAGGTTATACCCTTTCAAATTGTATAGTTATTTCAGTGACAATTCCTCCTCCTCCTCCTAAATCAGAATATGAAATTTTAAGCTATAACATCTTCATATTTTTAATAGCGATTATTTCATATTGTTTAGTGATAATTAAGAAATATAAGCATAAACATTCTCTACTAAATAGCCCCAAACCGAAAAGACCTTAATTAAAATTAGTCCAATAGAGAACAATGTCTGAATTTGATGGATTTTTAAAATATAATGAGGAAATCTTGTGGAAAAGAATTAAGGTAAAAAATCTGGTGTTAACTTATCCAGTCTATATTATCGTAGTAATTTTTACGATTTTTTTTATATATGCTTTTATTTACCCTGGAATAACAATAAAGTTTTAAAATGGTGTTGTAGGATAGAAAATAAAGATATTTGTCAAAGAATATTTGATACTGATGAAAGAGTAATCTGGTCTGGTAAAGCTTATATAAAAAATCATCCTATTCTTGATAAAAATAATATTTTTTATCCCTTTACTTTAATTGTTTCATTATTATTTGCATTAGTACTTACTTTAGTACTTACTTTCGTCTCCCAAATTGAAAATTTAATATTTATTTTTTACTTGATGTTCCTTTGCACTGGTTTGGTATTTATTTTTATTATTTTATTTTTTTCAGCATTTATAGGAATAGAGAGAAATTCTTTAAAAAATATATATTATTTTTTAACCAACAAGAGAATATTATCTATAACTCATTCATCTGAAGGATTTCTCAAAAAAGTTGAATACGGAAGAATAGTCAATCTTTTATTTATTAATATTGATTATTATTTTTTTGAATTAATTAGAAATTCTCCTATTCCAATTTATACAGTTAATTTTAAAACAATACCCCTCACAGACAATGAAATAATGAATATTTTTTTAAATTGTTATCCTCTTAAGGATTGGGAATTAAAAGATAAATATCAAGTTCGAATTGAACGCGAGGAAGAATGGATCCTTCCTTCAAGTGGGTTTGTTTTATGCTGGAAAAATATTATAGATAAGGAAGAAATCTCAGAAATTCTAAGTGGAATATTTCATAATAAATTGAAAAATCCACCGTCAAATTGGAAGAGTAAATGGGCTTTCGGTGCTCACGCTCCTTACTAAAAAATATTGATTTTGTAATAGCTAATTTTAAAGCTTAAATTTATATACCTACGGTATTTTCATAAAAAGATTTTTATTTTAGAAGATTATTTATGTATATATTTAATAATGTGAAATTAAATCTAATCAAATATAATTTTAGTTTAAAATCATCGATTTCTTAAAAATATATGAAAAAAAAAAAGGATGATTTTAGAGACATGACAAAATATAGTAAAGATTATTATGAAACTAAAATAAAAAAGCTAAAAAGTAAAGAAAGAAAAATAAATGCAATAATATCATTAATTCTTAGTATAATTGTTATAATTTTTATGCTGTTTATGATAACACATTTCGTATTCAAGAGTTATGATCGTGATCAATATTATTTGTTATTATTTACACAACTCTCTATTATTGGCATAATGACATTTCTCTGGTTATTTAATCCTATAATTACATGTAGACATAGAAAAGAGGAATTAGAAAAATATCGTTTAAATCAAATTGAAATTCTTCAGTCTTTAGGGTATAACAAAGACATCCCAGAAATGACTATTGAAGAAATCAACGCAAAAATAGTATTATTAAAAAAGTAAAGAAATAATTCTTGAGTCAGAGTAAAGATGATAAAATAAATAAGAAAAAACTTATTTTTGAATTGAGTAATTCCAAGGATAGATACACTATTTTCTAATCTTTGATATATTTTTCTTACATTACACTTCAGCTCATTATGATGTTTTAATCATATTTTCAGGAAGTGTTAAAATTTGTTTACACAATTTATTATCAAGATATATATAAATTGTCCAAATAAAAAATGGAATATTAAAAATAAAAATTATGATAAATATTATCATCCTAAATAAAATGGGTCCTGGTATAAGCATAGTGAAAAGTATAAATGATAAAGAAAAAATAAAAAGGAATATTAATATTTTTAAATATGAATTCTTTTCCCAGAATGTATAAATTTTTTTGAAATTTTTTAGATATTCTGCCTTAATATCATTATTTTGAAACATATTGTTCTTACTACATGCTATTTCAAATTCTTTCATTGTATTATTAATAAATTTATTTTCATAGCATAAAGAAATACTTAACCATTCTATATCACTATTTTTTATAATAAGATTATTGGATTTGTGTATCACTAATCCATTTAAAAATTTGCAATTATTAAAAGAACAATTTGAAGTCTTTCCTACAGCTACAATATAATTAAAGGAGCATGAATCAAATGAAATATTCTTACTTGAAAAAAAGCCTAAATCTTTTATTTCACATTTATTTACTTTAATAAAATACTCTGAGTCATGTATTATTACATTTTCTAATTTTTTTGAGGAAATAGATAATGGACTATTTTTCGTTCCAATTCCAGAGAATTGAAACAAACTTTTTTTGGTTCTATTCATTTTGACTTTCTGAATAGAGGGTAAATATAAATAAAACACCAAGACTGTAAGAGATATATTGCTAATTATAAAAATAGTAAGGAATGCTAAAAATTCTAATTTCATAAGATATATATTAAGCAGTAATACAATAGCAGAAATGCTTGATAAGGAGATAATTAAGTGTTCAAAAGGGATAAGTTTTAAATATTTTTTCTTAAAAGAATTTTTCTTATTAAATTCTTTAATAAAGAAAAAAGCCCATTGGAGTTTTAATAAAGTTTCATTAAACATTCCTAAATTTTCTAAATTAGAACTTTCTTCATATAATCTAATGATTTTATTTGATAAGGATTTTTCTTTTTTTTTAACTTCAATATCTGATGTAAATGTAGAAATAATACTTTTATACTTTTTTATGATTAATTTCTTTAACATATTATTTTAAAAACTCCTTATTTTTTTTTTAACTTCGATCTCAAGTATAGAATTCAATAAGGATTATCTTTTTTTAAATTTCAATAGTGGAATAATATGGAAAAAAAAAAGAAATTTTATAATATAATTACGATGAATATTGTTAACTTTTAAAGTTTAATTTGTTAAAAAGCTTAAGGTTCTAATAATTTTCTTCATGTATTTCAAGTTGAATTTGCTTTTCGTCACATAAAGGCTTTAATAATTCTATGAACGTCAGAAATTTTGAAATCCATTTTTTACCTCTAATATATAGCTGAACATCTTCCTTTTCTTTCAATTCTATTTTAATTTTCTTAAAATTACAACCACCCCACATTGAAAGAACACTTCCGTGTATGATAATTATTCTATTAATTCTTTTAATTGGTACAACTATTTCTGCTTTTAAATCTTTAAAAAACTTAAAATTAATTTCATTAAACTCAATTTCAAATTGTTTTGTTCCCATAATTATATTATGTACTCCATAACCAATAATTATAGGTTCAATTGTGAGAATTAAGATTAAAATAATCTGATATTTTATAATTTCACTGGATAATAAATCACTATAAATATCAAAAAAAAATCCGATAGTAGCAATAAAAAGTAAATTCAATAATGGAATAAATGATATTCCAAATGTTATTAAATATTTCGGACGGTAAATATAAGAAACATTCATAATAAAAAAACTAATTACTTAGTATATAAATATAACTTAGGTAAGGATGTGGATTTGCATTTACAAAAAGGATAAGCGATTTTCGCAGGATCTTATAATGATTGAAGAAAATAATATATTTAAATATTTGTAACATTTCATTTTAGATGTCATTTTGATACAATTGAAAAACCTTGTTTTACTTTTATAAAATGCACTTTATACTACTTATATAATCCCTAAGATAAGAAATATTTAATTCATAAAATTTTTTGTAATGTTGTTTTTTTATTAAAAATTATATACAAATATTAGGTTATCCTATTTTTTAAGTAAGAAAAAAATAAATCTAAGGCTTATTTCAGATTGAGTTCAAAAGAAGTCAAATCTCCACTCATTTCTGATTGTTTTCAAAAGAGATCAGATCGCTACTCGGTAGTTTTGACATTCTGGTAAGTTATTTGAACATCTATTTGTTATTTTGATAAACCAAGCATTCTAGAATAATTTTATTAAAGGATCTGAGATTTAAAGATCTAAAGCGAAAATATTGAAAATAAATGTTTTACAATGTGAAACTTTTGGACTAATAAAAAGTTTATTTTGTAATAGTTAATTGTAAAGCCTAAATTTATATAGCTACGGTATTTTCATAAAAAGATTTTTATTTTAGAAGATTATTTATATATATATATTTAATAATGTGAAATTAAATTTAGTCCAATAGAGAACTATGTCTGAAATTAATGATATTTTAGATCTCAATGAAGGAATTTTATGGAAAAGAATTAAAGTAAAAAATTTGGTATTAACTTATCCAGTTTATATTATAATAGCATTTATTACTATTTTTTTAATATTTGGTTTTATTTACCCTGGAATAATAGCTTTAACTCAAAATATGATATTTCTTGGAAATAGTATGCTAATAACTGGAATATTTATTGAGATTTTATTTGTATTTTTAATGGTGTTTGTTTTTAAAAAATTTCATAATAGATACAGAAGTACTTTAAAAGTTTCTAATGAGGAATTAAAAGAATATAAAATAATTAACGCACTTTCAAACCAAAGAATCATAATAAAAGACATTAGAAGTCAAAGATCTATGAAAAAATTTGTTGAGGAAAATTCAATTCCAAATATAGAATTTGATAAGGATTATCTTTTTTTAAATTTGAAAAACGTCAAAGCGATTTTGTTTAGGAAAACTTATCACCAGATCGGATTTTCATTGAATAAAACAGAGAATATGTCCTTAATATGTTTTGATTTTCATTATCCTAAACGCGAAGCGGATTCAAAAATGAAGGAAGTTATGGAAATTCTAAATAAGAATTTCGTTTTAGAAAAATATTTTGAAAATAAATATCTAATCAAATATAATTTTAGTTTAAAATCATCGATTTCTTAATAAAAAATATATAAAAAAAACTCCTTGTGAATTGTCAATTCAATAAGATAAAAAAAGATAAGGAGACAACAATAATATTGGCAAAGACTAATTTACAGCCTTTTCAAAAATAGATAATAAAAAAAAAAGATGAAAATTTTAGTTTAATAATTTATTTATACCTAATCCAAGAAACATTATTGCAAATACTATACTCAAGCAACCAAAGAAAGAGCTAATTTTTGCTTTATCAGTTCTATTTTTATAGACTTTTCCTTCTAACCAAATTATTGCGTTTACTGCTAACCATAATGAGAGTGCTCCAGTAGTCATACTCCAAGTTGCGTCAAATATTAGATTCTCTTCTTCCTCACTCTGAGGATTTAAGAGTAAATTCAAAAGTTCATCAATATTCATTGAAAAGTCTATGATTGAAAGTACAAAATCAACTAGCCCAAGTCCGACAATAAATATAGATTCTTGACCGACAATCCATTCTGCCATAAATGGCCAATGAGCCAACATATAGCTAGTGAGCTTGAATAATACAAGTGCCATTGTAAGATATCCACATCCCATTCCTATTAACTCCCAAGGAGAAACACTTTCCCATGTTAGAGTTAAAATTCTTATTTGAACAATTGTACTTGCAATAAATACAACTAAACCTGCTATAAAGATTACTTGTTTCCACTTTTCCTCCTTACAAAATCCAATAAGTCCTGCAGTAATAGCGACTATTGCACCAGAAACACTTAAAGCTGAACCAAATCCTATGAGGAAATACCCGAAGTTCTCCAAAAGTGTAGGTAATTCTTCAAATTCAATGGTAAATTCATTATCTACTATTACTTCATTACTTGCTACGCTGCTATCTATAGCTTTAATATCAATATAGTAAATTCCTTCCGCTATATTAGAAGTATCCCATATATTTCCATAAATATTGTCACCTGCATTTCCATCATTATGGGCGCCATCATCATATAATTCAAATGTGTCTATAACAGTTCCATCAGGAGTTTCTATTTCAACCTCTACTTTAGAAATACCTAAACCAGTATCAATTACTCGAGCTGTAATATTGAATAATTGTCCAGGGTGATAAACTCCAGTAGCACTAGGGTCAATTTGTATATTAGAAATGGTTGGTGCTGTGATATCAATAAGATTTATGATACGCATGTTGTTAATGCTAGTAGGATTTTGAGAAGGTGAGTTATCCAATGCATAGACATCTAGATAATGATTTCCTTCAATGTTAGTATTAACATCAGTTGTCCATTGACATGTGTATACATTATCATCTGAGATTTGATCTCCGTTTGTACCATCATTATATAGATCTAGCGTTATAAGATTGGTTTCATCAGGAATTTCAATGCTAATTTGAGCGCTATAAATGCCTGAAAGATCAAAAGCCACGACTTCAATTCTAAAAGTATCACCAGGTAATGCATCTCCACCATTTAAATCAGTTACAATTAAATCAGTAATATCTGCTCCAATTGTATCTTCTACTTGGAAATTACATCCATTATCTACATAATTAACATTCTGGAAGGGACTATTATCTGTCGCTTCAATATCTATATAATGAGTTGTTAAATTTAAGTTAGAAGTAGATAATTGGGATGAAAAAACACCGTCTCCAGAAATTAGATCTCCATTAGTTCCATCATCAAAAAGATTTATCATTTCTATGTTATTACCATCAGGTTCTTGGATATATGCAATTATTCCTAATATTCCTGAAGAATCCGTAGCTTCACATGAAATCAATAGATTAGAGCCAAGCTCTATTGGGTTAGGGGTTGCGACGATGTTTGAAATAGTCGGCCCTGTCGTATCATCGAGAAGAGCTGAAGTTCCTGAAAATAATTTATTTAGTGTCGATGTTTCAGTTATTTGAGTATCCGGATTAATACCTCCAAAAACATCCGTTGGAAATGTGTTGATATTAAATTCCGTATCCAAAAATGCCAATACAAATTTAATTGAAATATCAGGTGTTTCAAAATTCACCTCTAGAGTTGGTATAGTTAAATCTAAGAAATCAATATTTTTTTGTCCTATTATGTACCATAATCTAAGTGGTTGAATACCAGTTACTTTCAATTCAGTTAAAGATAGTGTTATTTCTACGGGTAAAAATATACTTAAAGCAAGGAAATATGCAGTTAATGAGACCATCAATATATAAAATATTAACAATGTAATTACAAACATTAACCAAATGAATACTAAAACAATCGCTTTTAAGATTGCCTCAACAACAGCAAGAACAGCTTGCGCAACTGCTTCTACTAAATTCATGCCAACATCAGCTATCCATTCAAACAATGCTATAAAGAATTGTCCAATGGCAACAAGTACATCAATAACAAATTGTATGATATCTTTGATTAATTGTACAAAATTCTCCCACGGTGTTCTTGGCCATTCTCCTACTTCACTATTTATAAATCCAATAATATCAAGTGGAATTAATTCTAATACATCAGCAGCAATACCCAATTCTTCCGCTATATAGTCGCTTGTAAATAAGAATATTATTCCCTCGCTTTCATTCGCACTTGTTATAGCAAGTAATAAAATATCATATGCGTCATCTGCACTAACATTCTTAGTTATAACACATTCTACATTTGGACTAATAGTATCTTTATAATCATCTCTGTTAATTCCAGCAATCTTAGCTCCCTTTATACATGCAGGAACATCTGCCCAACTAGAATCGCTTACTTGACCATTCTCATTAACTGATGTCTCAATTATTCCATGAAGCTTTGTATTAGTAAAAACGGGTGTAGGAATTAATATAACATTTATTCCTGAATCGAAATATTGGTTTGTACCTGAAATAACGTTTAAGATGACAACATTCATTCGATCAATTTCAGAATAATGTCCTTTATAGAATGTACCATTTTCATACACTGCAATCGTATTTACTCGTGGAATTCCTTTTGTTTCTATGTCTAAACTTACCCAATTGCTACCACTATAAATCTTTTTATTTTTTTGCACATTCATCTGATATCCTGACTTCATCAAATTATGAGTAATTTTACCCTCTACATGAGGTAACCAACCAACTATATAATTTTTCCATAGTTCTGCTTTCACTGTCATATCTTTATCTCCATCATCTACATCAAAATAATATTCTTGACCAAAATTTGCTGTAGTTTGAATGGTGTATAAAGTTATTTCCTTCAAACATGGAAGCCATACACAAATAGTAGAATAAAATGTTTTACTTCTCCACGCGCAACGTAATTCATACCAGCATATTTTACCTAACCAAGTGTTTGTACATACTTTCTTCCACCAACATTCTAGCCAATATAAAGTCCAACTGATATCATAGCAATGTTCACAGAGCCAAGGAATCCAGGCATTAATATCTTTAGATCCTGTGGAAGCCCAACTACTAGGCGTAGCAACTTCCCATTTATGTTCAGGGTCTGCTTCTACTTCTAGAGTCACTTGTAACAAAGGTGTTAATATTTGTTCCCAAGAATCATAATGTCCTTGATTAACTTTGACCATTACTATTAAGTTATGAAGAGGATCTACGTCCTTCCAGTCTTCAACGCCATCACCATCTGTATCTTTCGAAAGTGGATTCCATCCCATTGAGATTTCAAATCCATCATTAATGGTATCGCCATCAGTATCTTTTTTAGCAGGATTTGTAATCCAACCATTATTTAATTCAGGGTTAATTTCAACACCATCTTTTATTCCATCATTATCAGTATCATTGTTGTTAGGATTAAGATATTTAGTAAAATCGATTTCATATTCTTCAAGAAGACATTCAATAGTGCTATGAACCTCAAGTATCCATTGACCTCCAAAAGTTCTTCCCCTCTTTTCTATAAGTTCTTTAATATCTGTGACATTTGCAAAATATCTTTGATTTCCCGCATATTTTTCGAACAATGTAAATCCCTGCATCACAAGTTTAATTGTTAAATCTGTAGTTTGAGCTCCTTCACCAACTGAGATTGATAGTGTTAAACTAGCACTAGCAATTCGCTCACTTCTTTCAGAATATAGGATGAAAGTGTTTAATCCAGCGTTTATCTTTATCCTTTTATCAATTTTTTTAGATGTTGAATATAATTCTTGACCATCAAGTAAAAAGTCGTTATCAGTATCATTATTAAGTGGATCTGTTATGTAACCATCTTGTCCTGGGTAATATTCCTCACCATCAGAAAGTCCATCATCGTCCGTATCAGCTTTATTAGGATCTGTTCCTATTTCTCTTTCTTTAGAATCTGATAAACCATCATCATCACCATCTACTTTCCAGGGAAAGAGATCCTCTAAATCGTCTATACCATCATTATCTGTATCTTTATTCATAGGATCCGTTCCATGAGTATATTCTTCCCAATCAGAAACTTTATCACCATCAGTATCCAATAAAAGGGGGTTTGAAGTTACCCAATAAGTAATACTCTCAGGATCTTCATCTGGCCCTTCTGGATAGTATTCCGTAGTTAATGACCAACCTATAAATTCAAAACCATCGGTTAGGTTATCTCCATCAGTATCATTCAGAAGAGGATTAGTTCCTAACCATAATTCGCCTCCAAAAATATTAGGGGTAACCATTCCATATCCATCGGGAAGCCCATCGTTATCAGTATCTGCGTTAAGTGGATCTGTACCATATATGTTCTCTTCATACCAATCTGTTATAAAATCACTATCACTATCTGAATCATCTGGTGATGATCCAATTTGTACCTCATATTCATCTGTTAAGCCATCTCCATCTGAATCCATAATTATAAATAATTGAAAAGTATCCATACCTCTTTTTCCTGTGTCATCAAAAACTTCAACTAAACCTGTTATCGTAGAAGAATCAGTATATTCATAGAAAACGCTGGAAGATATATCTCCATAATGCTCAAAAAGAGTCGTACTATTAAAGGACCAGATATAATACAATGTATCTACATCAAGAAAAGTGTCTAATGAGTAAGCTGTAAGCTTTATTTCACCTGGGGCGCCATATATACTTTTACTTGTAATTAATACTTCTGGCCTGATATCTTCTATAATTAAGTCAATTTCAGCATTACTTGTCTCGCCATCATTATCTGTTACTATTAAATTAGCAGTGTAATTTCCATCATCTAAATAAACCGTAGGTTTTTTACCATATAGGGTTTGTCCATCAATTTCCCAAGTATAACTTAAATCTAGTTCATCTTGAAAACTATCAAATACCGCAACGTCTAAATTAATTACACGCCCCTCTATATTTTCAAACCCATATGGTCCTTCAATAAATGGTGCAACATTTGTAACATTCATCACTATTGTAACAGATCCAATATCACCATTATCATCAATAATATAAAGAGTTAGGTTATAAAATCCTTGTTCTGCCCAAGAATGAGCTAATTCTACTTGTTGGTTGCTACACTGACTACACCAGAAAGGATCAAACTCTAATTGATAATAGTTTGAACCATCTCCAAAATCCCAATAAAATCTTAAAGTTTCTTTATCGGAAGCTGAATCGTCATATATATATGTATTATTCAATTTTACTAATTGACTTTCAACAATATTCGGATTAAGCTCTATCTTAAGTTCAGGGGGTTTATTAAATATCTGAATCACCCTTCCCATTTTGGTAATCATTTTCCCATCAGTGGCAGTAACTGTAATTAAATAAGTTCCTTCGTTTTCATATACATGATGAATATCAGAACCATCAAGAGGGTCGATCTCTGGAGGTGAGCCATCTCCAAAATCCCATTGAACGCTTACTGTATCGTTTTCAAAATCGAATACATCTACTCTCATAGGAACGACGCTATCCTCTGTTGAATTATTCAATGTATAAATGTAAATATCTGGTGCTAAGTTAATAACCTTAGCTGTCCCTTTAGTAGTATCTATTTTAACTGATTTAGAATCTTCGCCGCCATCGTCATCAGAAACATAAACATCGAATGTATTTACTGCCTCAATGACATCAATTACGAATGCTCCATCGATATTGATTTTTTTATGCATATCTAGGAAACTCAAGTCGATAGGATAAGCAGTTGCATCTATGGGTATGGTTGTTGGAAATTCGTTATCTATGTAATCTATACTAGCTAAATTCTGAGAAAAGGTTAAATCTGAATAAATCTTTCCACTTTCATTATATACATATGCGTCATATATTATATGGTTTGGATCGTGTGGTAATGTGATTGTTGTTCTATAAGGGTAAACAAATTCTGCAGAGCCAGGAAAATCTATTTCTAATAATAAATGCGTTTTGAAATCAATGTCAAGGTGTATGTCATCGATGCTTGGATCAAAAATAGAACCGCCCAAAGTGATTGGCATATCAAAAATATAATTTTCTGGATTAAGGATCCATTCATTTGGGGAAACTTTCCATCCAGGCCAATGTTCATTAAAGGAGGAACTAATAGTAAAACTATTTCCATCTAGAAATGAGAATTCCAAATAGACAAAATAGGTTCCTGGTTCTAACACATGTGTACGATTAACTTTGATTGTGTAATTCCTGGATAGGTCCATAAAAAATGGTAAAGGCGGAGTTTCTACCCGATTATCTCCTGATGATTTTCTTACTATATAAACACCAATTGTTTCATCATTTTCTAAAAATTCAATAGAAAAATTACATGGTTTGGGAGTAGGTGCTTTTATGCTTATAGTAATATTCATATCAACATAAGCCCAGTTTAGATTTATATTTGGTGGTACGTTTTCGACAACTACACTTGTATAATCTGTATCAGAAAGCCCTTCAAGATCCGTGACATTAACTGACACATCTCCAGTGAAATCATCTAACCATAAATTCGATGCTCGCCATCCATAATCTCCAAAATCCCATGCATAATTTAAAAAAGGATAATCTGGTAAAGAATCTGAGGAATCCGTTTCAAATATGAAAGTTTCTCCTTCTTTTAAGATAATACTTTTTGTTAAAAGTTCAATCCAAGGAGCTTCATTAACTACTTGAACTATCTTCTGAGTAATTCCAATATCTCCATTATCGTCTTTAACTCTTAAAGTTACAGTGTAATTACCGGACTGCATAAATTGGTGAATAACCCCAATTCCGGTACCAATTTGACCATCATCAAAGTCCCAATAATAGAGAGTTCCATTTAAATCTGATAAAGTGTCATAACTGAAAGATGCGTTAAAATAGAGCGGACAAGCTTCATATACTACAACCTCGTTCTCATCGATGTTGATTATATAAGGACAGTCACTTTTAAGGGACTCAATAACAAAATCTGCAACAGGTGCCACATTTATTATCTCAATAAATTCAGTTTTTGTGTCTATTGCACCTTGATCATCAAATACCGTAACAGTAACTGGATAAATTCCCTCATTAGACCATGTTTTATTAATATTTTTAGTAGTTAAAAAGGTTCCATCACCAAAATTCCAATGATATTTTGCATTCTCGCAATCTTGAGCAGAGTCTATTAGATTAATAACAGAAGCAGATATTTTTTCATCTTCAAAAGCAGTATTTGGTAAATCTAAGTCAAATATCGGTGGAGCATTAATAATTTCAATTTCACATGTCTTAACATCTGTTAACCCCGAAATTGCAACTGCAGTTAAAGTAATTAAATATTTACCTTCGTTTTGAAAAGCATGAGTTATATTTATCTTCTCTGGAGTTAATTCTACAGGTAAAGATCCATCATGAAATTCAATGTAAAAAACAGATATATCAGCACGCCAAACATCATTGGCACTGAATTGAAAATCGATTGGTTCATTAACATCTGCTTGTACTTTATCTGGATAGAAATATTCAATCATTGGAGTTATTGAACTTGCTGCTATCATGGCAAGATTCGCTGAAAGAAAGATAAGTATTAGCATAAGTGCACTGGTTATTACTTTGTTTTTTTTTTTTAATTTAATTTTTTTTCGCCTCGAATTTTAATTTTTTTTAAAAATCCAAAAATTTGAATAATTCCTTTTTCTCCTATGAAAAAAAGGAATAAATATTATTATGATAAATGAGCTTTTAAAGTTTACATGTTTGTAATATTTTATTAAAAAAGAAATGAATTATTAATAAAATTACAAGAAGGGCTAAAGAACTTAATTTAAAAATATTTTAGAGGTTTGGTATTAATATTAATATTTTTATAAATGATAATAATACAAAGTATTAAGATCCTAAAGAGAGAAAAGCATTGAATCTACTACCCTTTTAATATTCTTGGCGCTTTAAAATGACCATCCTTAGTGTGCTTAGCGTTTTTTAACGCTTCTTCGTTTGAAAGCGATTCCCACGGAACATCTTCTCTATACACATTTTTTAGACCATCTATTGGGTGCGTCATAGGTTCGATATTTGAAGTATCTAAATCGTTTAACTTCTTGAAATAGTTAAGTATATCTCCTAATTGTTTAGCTAATTTCTCTTTCTCTTCCTCGCTTAAATCTAATAAAGCTAACTTAGATACGTGTTCTAAAGTTTCTTTTGAGAAATCTTCCTTTTTTGACATATTTAACTCAATAACGAAATTAAATTCTTCAGAAATTGTAATATTTGATTGTAATTAATCTTAATCAGCTTAAATAATTAAATTAAATTTATATATGCTGAATTATAATTCTCTCTCATGCTTAAGTAAATTAAAGTAAAGAATATACCCGTTAATGGGCTAAAGATTACACAGCCATAGAAACTCATATCCGACATCCACCTCATTCCCGAGGAACTGTAGTAAGCATATGCAGTTCCACCAAGTGATAGCACAAATACTAAAAATGGTATAAAAATACCACTTAGCACTATTTTTTTTTTCATTTTATCAGGAGATATGATTCCACTAATAGAAATGAAAAGAATTACAAATAATGAAGTAGCATAAATTAAAACATGAATACCCCACATAAAATAAATACCATAAATAGGAAAGGCAATTATAAATATAACCGCTGTTAAATTACTACAAAGAGCAAAGAAACAGAGCAATCTAATTTGAAGGGATTTCTTATTTTTTAGTTGTTCCTTTAATTCTTTTATTTTTTCTTCACCCATAATTATCTACAAAAATTAATAGTTATTGTTTTAATATAAATTTGCTTTACCAAAATGATAATGGCAGAGGTTTTAAATTAGTTATAATAGATTATAAAAAAAAACAAGAACAATTAATTACTTTATACTTTTTTATTAAATATGACCGATAAAGAAGACCTAAGATATGAAATACCTACTCATGCTTTTATTGCCCTTGCTCGAAGGGGCATGGAAAAAATCTCATTAGATCAATGTTTTCTTAAAAATTGCGATAATAACGACCCAGAATTATTAGAACCATTTAAGAAAGAAGAGTTTGAGGACGATCAGAAGCATATTAAGAAAATTTACGTTAAGTGTAAGAAATGTAATGGGGTTTATATTTTAAAATTGGAAACCATTAAACGTGTAGCTAAATCTACTAAAGAAGAAAACCAAGAACCTCTATCTATGGGAATAGTATACGCGTTAGACGAAGACGGTAAGAATTTAGGACATATAGGTTATTTTTAACATGAAGTATAATTATTTTTTATTTGATTTAGACAACTGTCTTCTTTATATTCCTAATTCTAAGGATTATTTTGATAATATTTTGTTAGAAACTCTTAAACAATGTTTAGCTAAGCGAATTCCAGAGAGAAGCGAGAGAAATAAGTTCTGGTTTTCTGGTAATAGTTATATCGATTACTTAAAAAAGTGGAGCGCGAATAATATTCAAGATTTTTGGAAATATTTTGATGAAATTGACTTTGAATACAGAAAAATTCTCGTTCAAAAAAATGAAATCTTACTTTTTAACGATGTCAAAAGCGTTTTAGAAGAGATTTATGATGAAAACAAAAAATTAGCAATAGTATCGAACTCGGCAGATTACATTGTTGATTTTATAGTAAAAAAATTTAATATCACAAAATATTTCAATTATTTCTTTGGTTTATCGTTTGACAAGGACCAATCGATTGCTAAACCAT
>JAHLWT010000299.1 GCA_019057775.1 Promethearchaeota archaeon | reverse complement strand
ATAATGTATTATGTAATCGTACTTTTCGATGAAATTTTGAGGTAAACTTCTTAGTTTCACTAAAGCATTTTATTTAGGAGTTATAATTTTATTGCGAAATGGTGCTGTTATTGCAGTTACCTTTTTATTTACTTAAGTAAATTAATATAGTATTTTGCATAAATTAAGACTAGATAAGCTATGGAATTTGGAAAAAGCAAGATCGTTATAAAACCGTCTGGAAAAGGTAAATATAAAACAACTTGGATATATGTCCCTAGTAAAGTTGCTAAAGATAGCTCTTTTCCATTTAAAGATGATGAGGAAGTTTTGATAGAGATTAAAAATGACTCAATTTTAATTACAAAGGATAATGTGCGTTCCAGAATGATTAAAGAGTCTGGAATTGATAATATAACACTCCCAAAACTGCTTAGAAAAAAAGCACTAGAGAATAGCGATAAAATTATACTATATTACAAAGATGAACAATTTTCTTTCAAGGATATTAATGAAAAATCAAACCAAATTGCGTGGGGGATATTAGATTTAGTTAATAAACTAAATGTTAAAAATCCAAAGATTTCAGTGATGATGAGTAATTGTCCCGATTATTTGTTTTGTTGGTTCGGTATAATAAAATCTGGTTGTGTTTTTGTCCCTATTAATACGGCTTTGAAAGGAGAATATTTGATACATGTTCTAAATGATAGTGATACGAAAATTCTGATTATAGATTATAATTTTATTAAACAGCTCGAAGAAATACGACCAAAATTGTCAAATATAACAAGAATATTTGTCCATAATGCTCCAGATAACTTTGAATTTAATGATGACTATTTAAATTATCAATCAATAAGAAATTCAAATCAAGAAAATCCAATGATTGACATATACGATGAAGATCCAATACAGATTATGTATACTGAAGGAACTACAGGAAAACCTAAAGGCGTTTTATATAGAAACATGGTGTTGACAGCTATAGACATAGGTTATCGTTTAAAGAGTATAGGGCAAACACATGAAACTAAAATTTATTGTCCAATGCCTTTGTTTCAAGGAGCAGCACAATTTTACGTGATAATACCATCACTGTTTTTTAATATACCTGTGGTTTTAGCTGAAAAATTCAATGTAAAGAAATTTTGGGAGGATGTAAGAAAACATGCTCCAACTATTTTTACTTATTTTGGTGGATATTTATTATTCCTTTTACATAATAACCCAAGTAAGTTTGATAGGAATCATCATATAAAATGGGCATATGGTTTTGGTGCAAGTATCGAATTATGGAAAGGATTTGAAAACCGATTCGGAATCAGATTATATGATTGTTGGTCACAAATGGAAGGAGTCGGAATTACAATTAATTCATTAGGATCTAATGGAGGAAAAATGGGATCGGTTGGAAAACCATTAGATTCTCTAGATTTGAGAATAGTAGATTCAAATGGTAAGGAATTACCATCAGGAGCAGATAATATTGGTGAAATTATTGTAAAATCAAAAACTAACAGGACATTTGAATATTACAAACAACCAGAAGATAGCGATGTTAGAATCAGCGATGATCGTTGGATTTATACGGGGGATTATGGATATGTTGATGACGATAATTTTTTATTTTTTATGGGTAAAAAGAATGATATTCTCCTTAAAGCTGGAGAAAAAATTTATTTAAAAGAAATTGAAAGAATGGTCAATTCACATCCTTCAATTTACTTAAGTGCCTGCATTCCCATCTTAAGTGATTCAAGAAAAAATGGTTCAAAACCAAGGGTTGAAGTGATATTATATGCTGTTAAAGAGAAAAATTCGTCCCTCACACCAAAAAAATTAAGTGATTTTTTATATCGTAACCTTTCTTATTACCATGTCCCTAGATATTTTGGATTTTTAGAAAATTTACCAATGGGTCCGAGTACCGAATATTTTAAGAATGAAATAAGGAACGAATGGGAAAATGGTATTGGCAAAAGGAGAATATGGGATAACCAAATTCAAGATTACATAGACTAACAACATTATTATTTCATATCAATGTTTAAAAAAATAGCGTGATAGAATTGTTCAAAAAAACTCAATTCAAATTTGAAACCTATAAATCCGATGCCGCTCCATTTTTCTTTTACATTGAAATTTTTCCTTTTGATACTTCTCTATATATCAATCCACATACATCATCTCTCATAAAAATAATAGAAAAAAATCCAATCGTTCCCATCCCTATGCGTGTCGATCGCGTATCTAATGGTGAAAAATCAGTGATTATTCATCCTAGAGAAGTCACTTCCTTTCAGATTTCAGAAGAACAACTTGCGGTTATTAACCCTTATCATTTTCTCAGTAGTGGAATAAAAAATCTAATCTATTTCTCTGAAATACGATCTTCTGAAAAATTTTTCAAATCTCTATCAAAGAAAGATGTGATGTCGTGGTGGGAATCAACGAGATTTCTATATGGTAATCTTACAAGACTCGAAGAAGATTTTTCTGCCTTTTTAAAAGCATATCTGCATACCATGGTTAAGAGTTATTTTGAAGGGGATGATCTTATGAGTGCTGCAATCCAATATTGCCAAATTATAGAAGATATTTGTAAGAAAAGAATGGAACAAAACAAGATTTTAGTGGAGATCGAGGGGGAGGAATCTGTTGTAAAAATGTATAAAGAGAAAGACCAAACATACTATAAAAAACTCAAAAAAGTAAAAGAGAAGCAATATCATCCAGAATTAGTTGATATTGAAATAACTAATTATTCTAGTAGTAATTGGCCTAAAGAAACAACTCTTAAAAATGGAATAGAGAAAGAAGTAAAAAAATACATTCCACTATTGTTCTATGATGATTTGCAAGAATGTATGCTACTGAATTTACATTTTTTAGAAGAAAATGAAAAAGAACTCTTAAATCCCTCAATTTTGATTGAAGAAAAGATTATAACCATAATCGACTCGAAGAATTATAATGATGATTTTAAAAATAAAAATACATGGTGGAATGATTTTAACAACATTAAGCCTGATTTATTTTTAGATGAAATGCCCGAATCGTTCGATAAATAAAAATTAGCAATATTAAAATCGGAATTACGGAAACGATCAAAGAACTTATACTTGAATTATTAACATAATTTAAATAAAAAAAAAAAATAGTTTGAAATTAATTGATTTGAATTTATTTCATTTAAAATTCTTTCGTTTTTTCATACCAATAGCGATTATAGATATTCCTGCAACTCCTAATAAAGCAATTATTGGAAATCCAGGTATTATTTCCACTGGAACTCCTGCCGTTTCGTAACCAGGACCAACCGAGACTTCAGCAAAGTTAAAACCACCCCAGTACCAATCGAGAGCAAACTTTTTATTCAGAGCATATCCTTGATTATCCTGAGAGATAAACATCGATGTGTATATTACTGTTCCGACCTGTTCTTGAATAGTACTATATGTTGTTTGTCTTGTTGTTTCGTTTTGGAAATATAAAGCACGTATCGATTCCTGAAGGACGGGATCGTTAATAAGTCCCCAATTCCAAGTATCTGGAATTGATATCCACGTTCCACCATAATATATGTTTTTATACGTATAAAAGGCATCTAAGTATGCTAAATCGGTTTTAGGCATAGGCCAATCCACATAGAAAGCTTCTAAATCAGCATCGTACTGTGCTTGCCTATCAAACAACATCGGATACCACATACCCCAAAGACTGAGGGTTTTCCAATCACCATAGGTATTAGAAGGTGTTGCTCCAGATTTATTAAAAACTATACCAATATCTGCAATACTAGTTTCTAATACACTCGTAAAGTCCGTGTTGTAAATGTCGTGAAGATAGTTAAATGTAAAAAGTTCCTTTGCGGTAGCGTTAGTAAAACTCCCGACACTGCTTGCAAAAGTATTCCATTCTTCTGTTGTACTGCTTCCAGTAATACCTTCAGCGGCTAGCGTAAAATTATACGCAGGGTCATTAAGAAGGGCATTTCGCGCGATTGTAAGATCAAGATAAGATCCCACTATACTATGGTTGATGTAAACGCTATTTTCCCCCATTAAATTATCACAACGGATTGCTTTTCCCTCTTTAACACTAACTAAATATTGAGTATAATTGAACGCGTAAGATACAGCTATTCTAAACGCCACATCCGTATTTGGCAGTATGAAGTCCAATTGTTCTATGCTGTCGGCAGTTCCGGTGTCAGTATAGTCTATCAAGGGTGAGGCTATTAGTTGGTCTTCAAAAATTTCACCGTAAGGTCCATCTAAGGCGAAATCAGCGTCCCCAGCGGTCATTGCAGTTGTTACTAATTGACCATCAGTATCACCAGTAATATATGAGATAAGTCCTTCTTTAACTATCATCTCACCCGCATCTCTCAATCCAGTAAAATTCCAATAATCGTCAAATCGCTCCAGTTTCATTATTTGATTTGTTTTATCTACTTCTACAGCTTCATAAGTGCCGGTCCCACAAGCAAGTTGATCACCAGTCCAATCCATTATATCCAGTATTTGTTCGTAAAACATATCGCCATATTGTTCCATTGAGATCATTGCGACCCAAGCTATTAATCTAAGATCTGTCATATAAGCATTGAGCTCTATTTGAATGGTTCCACCTGTTCCGCTCGCAGTTTCGTCAGCACTCTTTACTACAAGTGTTTTATTAAAGATTGGGAAGCTCCCATCTTTTATGTATGTTTTACTTACATTAGTCCAACTAAGATTAGGGTCGTTATCTTTGCCATAATATTGAGGTGTCAAAGGCAATCCATTAACAGGATCATTACTATAGGTATAGGAATAATTCCAGGATGGCGTAAAGAAATCTTTGTAATCTATTCCAGGTTTATAAGTCATGTGTCCCATAATATCGCTATGACCTGCTCCTTCTGAACCCGTTAAATTTCCTGTTAGTACATAGG
>JAHLWT010000298.1 GCA_019057775.1 Promethearchaeota archaeon | reverse complement strand
TAAAAAAAAACTCAATTATTTTTTAGAATTATTCTAGCATCTACACATATAAGTCCCTTTTCATAAATAAAAACGGGATTTAGATCTAATTCATTTATTTCTTCATATTTAATAACGAGATCAGAAATCTTCATCAAAACATCAACAATAGCATTAATATCTGCTTTAGGTTTTCCCCGATATCCATCTAATATTGGAAACCCTTTAATCTCCTTTATCATCTCTCTACAATCATACTCAGTAACTGGCGCAATTCTGAAGCTAACATCTTCTAAAAGTTCTACCAAAATTCCACCAATTCCAAACATTAGGGCGGGACCAAATTGAGGATCAGTAGTCATGCCGATAATGAGTTCAGTTATAGGTTCATCGGCCATTTTTTGAACTGAGATTCTCTTTGCTTTTTGAGTCGGGATATTCATTAATTCGTCATAAGCTATTTCCACTTCTTCTGTTGTTTTTATATTCAATTTCACAGCTCCGGTATCAGATTTATGAACAATATCTTCTGCCATAAGTTTCATAACAACAGGTAAGCCAATTTCCTCAGCTGCTTTCACTGTTTCTTCTTTTGAAGCCGTTAATTTTTGAGCTGGAACCTGAATTCCAATTTCTTCTAATAATTCTTTGGATTCAAACTCAGTTAGGACGGTTTCATCTGAATCAATTTTCTTTTTTATAATTTCAGCGATATTCATTTTAATCTTCTCGTTTTACTTTCTTGAACTATTAACTTTAATAATTTAATAGAATTATGTTAAAAATTTAAAATTAATTAAAAAAAAATAATCAGATAAGAGTTCTACTCTTAAATTTAATTTACTTTCTGATTTTTATTCCTCTCTTCTTTCTAAGTTTCGCTTTTCTTAATTCATCAACAACGACAACACTAAATGCTCCCAAGAAAAGTGCAATCCAATATTCCCAATGTAATAAGGGAACCACATGAAATGCTAATCCCATTGGTGTATATAGAATTAGTAACTGTAATGCAAGAGAAAGTCCTGTAGCCCAGAATAAATGCTTATTCGGAAACAAGTAAAATGGTTTTATATTGGATGTACAAGAGAAGACAAACAGTAATTCACATACTACTAAATTTGTAAATAATATAGTTTGTGCTAAAGATATGGCGTATAAATTTGAGTCAGAACCAACTGTGAGAAAATCCAATCCTAATTTTGGATCAATTCCTGCAGTAGCCCAAGCTGGAATTAGAGTTGTCCAGAGAAGTACGTAAAGCGTGATATCTGTTATTGTAGTATAAATCCCTAGAAAAAGTACTGGCCCTTTGATCTCGGGCAATAAAGTAAAGCCTTTTCTGGGTTTCTCCATCATTACATCAGGATCAGTAGGAGTCAAACCGAGTACCATTGCTGGAATTCCATCTGTAGCAATGTTGAGCCACAAAATCTGAATAGGTTGAATGGGAAGTGCAAAAAATACCGATGGAACATTAACAAATAGCTTCATTAGAATATAGGCTGTAATAATTAAAAATATCTCATCAAAATTAGTACTTAACATGTATCGAAAGAATCCTTTAGTAGTTTCGAAAATACCTCTTCCTTCTTCAATTGCAGATACGATTGTAGCGTAATTATCATCAATTAAAATCATTTCAGATGCTTCCTGTGTAACTTCTGTTCCTTTTAATCCCATCGCAACACCAACATGTGCCCCTTTCACAGCAGGAGCGTCATTTACACCATCTCCCGTCATTGAAACCACTAAGTCTAGTTCTTTTAATCTTCGTAATATTCGTAATTTATGTTCAGAAGTAACTCTCGCAAATACATCAACATCTTTAACTTTTTCCCGAAGCTCATCATCATTCATCTCTTCTAATTCAACCCCAGTTAATGCTTCATTTGATTCTGTTAATCCAATTTCTTGAGCTATTGCTAAGGCTGTAATCTTGTGATCTCCTGTGATCATAATTGTTCGAATTCCAGCCATTCTTGCTTCTTCAATTGCATCTTTTACCTCATCTCTCGCAGGATCGATAATTCCTGCTAAGCCAAGATAGGTGTATCCTTTTTCTATTTCTTCTTCTTTAAAATTATCATCTAGCGGTTTATAAGCTATTCCTAATACTCTTAAAGCATTTCGAGCGTATTCTTCATTTTTTTGTAAGATCACATCTCTTACTTCTTCAATTGGTTTTTCTTGTCCCCCCATCAGACCTTTACTAGCATTTTTAAGCAAAATATCTGGAGCGCCCTTAATTAATGCGTAATTTTTGTTATCGATTTTATAAACAACAGACATCATTTTTCTATCTGAATCAAAGGGAATTTCAAATAATTTCTCTGACGTAATATCTAAGCCCATTTTCATAGCCAATACTTTTAACGAAATTTCTGTGGGATCCCCGACAACGTGAGTATCTTCTGTACCATCATTCTTTCGAGAAACATTAGAATTATTACAAAACATACAACATTCAAGAAATCTCTTAAGATAATTTTCATAGGTTACTGAAGCTTCTTTCCCTGATTTATCAATGATTTTCCCCTCGAGGGCGTAACCAACCCCTTCTACATCATAATCATTACCGTCTAGGAAAACTTTAACAACTGTCATTTCATTTTTAGTTAAGGTGCCAGTTTTATCAGAACATATTACACTTACTCTGCCTAATGTTTCAACAGCTGTTAATTTTCTTACTAAAGCATTTCTGTCTGCCATTTTTCTCATCCCTATACTCATAACAACAGTAATAACAACTATGAGCCCTTCAGGGACAGCAGATACAGCTAAACTTATTGCGATCTCAAAAGCTTCTATCATTTCATTTAAAGGATCAGGGCTTCCAAAAATTACAATAAGTAGTACTTCAATAAGAAAAACAAAACCGCATATTATTAAAATTAAAATTCCTAGCAATTTTCCGAATTTGTTGACCTCCTTTTGGAAGGGACTAAGTTCTATTTCCTCTTCTTGTAAGCTTTGAGCAATTTTACCAATCTCTGTTTTCATACCCGTTCCAATTACTATACCTTCTCCGTTCCCCCGGGTGATTATTGTATTCATGTATCCCAGGTTAGTTCTATCCGCCAGAATCATTTTATCATCAACAGGTTTTAATTGTTTCTTGACTGGTAATGATTCACCAGTTAATATCGCCTCATCAACATATAAGGAAAATTCCCTGTAAAACCTAATATCAGCGGGGAATTTATCACCTTCTTCTACTAAAACAATATCTCCTGGAACTACATCTTCAACAGCAATTTCTATTACCCTTCCATCTCTTCGAACTTTTGCATAATGTGGCGCTAACTTTTTTAAACTGTCCATTGATTTCTCCGCTTGATATTCTTGATAAAATCCTAATATTGCATTTACCATTAAGATCGCTCCTATTACTATGGCATCTGTGTATTCTGAAGGCCATTCTTCACTTTGTGTGGATTCATACAATCCAATAAGAACAGAAATTATAATGGCAAAAATTAGAAGATATATAAGGAAATCTTTAAATTGCCCTATGAAAATTTGCAATGCACTTTTCCCTTTTTCTTTTACTAATTCATTTTTTCCATATTCTTCAAGTCTTTTCTGAGCTTCATTCTCCGTTAAACCTTTTTCTACTGACGTTTGTAATTTTTCAATAACATCTTTCGAGTCAACTGAGTGAGCGTGTATACTTTCCAAATCCTTCATGATATTATCCTTTTTTTTTTTTGAAAATATAAAAAATTATTTATAATCTAATTATTAACTTAATAAATTTAAATTCACTTATAGATTTTCAAGAAAAAGGGTAATTAGATAATTTTATATCAATCCATTTATATCTTTTATCCCTTAAAATTAAAAATATAAAATTTATAAGTATAATAAATCTAATAAATGTTAAATTAGATTATCAAATATAAACCTAACATAGAAATAAAATAAACTAATTATATTAAATCTAATAAAAATTAAATTAATTTTTCAATAAAAAAAATTCGTATGCGTATCTCAAGAGTGTTTAGAATAATTTTCAGGATTTTCATTTTATTATTGACTCTCTCTATAACCGTCGTAGCTTTTCTCGGAGGTTGGTCTGCTGTATTAATATTGCAAGATACAGATAATATTGGCTTAGGGATAGATGATGCTGAATTTAATTTAGATTATGACTTAGCTGGTTTTCATGGAGGAAATTTTACACTACCTTTTAATATCACCAATGCAGGTTATTTTGATTTAGAAAATCTGGAATTTTCTGTCTCAATTTCATTAAATTATAGTCACATCGATTATCCTGTACTAGGTTCAAATGAAACGCGGAATGTTATAGTATTTGAAAAAAGTGAAAATTTTGGCACTATTCCCAAAGGTCAAACCGGTTTTTTTAACTTTACTGCTAATACCAGCGATTTTTTACCCGCAAATTTCCCGGATCCATTAGATGTGAACCTATTAAGAGGGCCTCCTGTATTTGAATTCTATGCAAATATCACAATAAGTATTGATTATTCACTGGGAATGCACCAGATCGCTTTAAGTATAATTAATCTATTAATAGGTGAATTACCATAGGAGGGAATCAAAATGGGATCTGTTAAAAATATGGTTAGAGGGACTATTTTCACTGCGATTTATGTCGTGACAACTATTGTTATTCCTTTAGCAACGTTCACGCTGCTTTTTAATTTCGTGATTCAAGGATTACCATTAGATTTTGAACAACAAGACTATAATAATATTGTTTTCTGGATTGTTGCTTTTGGTTTAATGATAAGTGGATTCGCTTTTTTTACATTCTCTTCACCAAAGCAATCAATAAGAAGAGCTATATTCGCCTTGATACAAGTTCTTGTAAATTGTCTTTATCTATGGAGTTATAAGTTTTCTGGGGCAGCTGTATTATCGTTTATAATTGTTGATTTTGGTGTAATGACACTAAACGTTCAACAGATGATTCTTATGTACATGGGCCTTTATTTCCTTACAATAGTTCTTAAAGTGTACGATATCATTGATTTTACAATAAATAGAAAGAAAATTCGAGAAAATCGAATGAAAGAATAGAAGAGGTGAATAAAAAAATTGATATATCAAACAATTGAAGCTTTACAAACATTGGCTAATATCATTGGTTCTATTCTCTTATTCTTGAAACCAATTATTTCTCCAATAGGAGAGTGGATGGTGGGGTGGATTACTGTTGGTATGGAGTTCCTGAGAGACAACTTTAGCACTGATTATACTTTTTATATTATTATCTGTGTCATACTTGTAGTATCTGGGATTATTGTTAATATTATTTGGCCAGGTGATAGGAAAGGATCTATCTTTTCAAAAAGTATTGATAAAATTGAAGTACTAGAAGATAAAGGAGAGGTTTCTGGAGAGAAGGATATCATTGATGAAATTAAACGTTGTAAAGATTGCGGCAACCCTATAGGGGATTCTGAAATTTGCCCGTTATGTGGGGCCCGCAATTAAAAAATTATTTCTTACTTTTATTAATTTTTTTCTAAAAGTCATTTAGAACCTTTTAGATATAGATTTTCAAAGATTACTATTCTAAATTAATATATCTCTATTTTTCTTCTAAGATTACTTCATATAACTTACTGTAAACAAGTAATTTGAGTTAAATTTTAAAAACGATACATGCTATAGTGCTATTTCAATTTATATAGCTTCGATGGTTAGTATTTGAGCCATTTAATCCGAGATGGAACGCCTCAAATCATTTTATGAAGAAGATCGGTTTTTTATTAAACCAATAATATTAAATTTAAATTTAGTAACTATTTTAATTAGATATAAGAATATATTTTTAGTTAATATGAAATGGATTTCAATTCTAATTTAGAATCTTATAAAGATAAGAAGGATCTTATTGAAGAATTAGATTTTTATAAATCTATTATTTTAAAGAAGATCGATGAAGGAGAGATTAATTCCGCATCTGAGAAAGTTAAATCAGCAAAAATTTTAATTGATGAACACCAAAGCTATTTTGGTTTAGATGAACAAATTCTTGAATTTGATGAATTACGAGATAAACTAAAGGTTGAATTGTCAAAATATAGAATGCTTTATGAAAGACGTTTTCACAATCTTTTAAAGGAAAGACTCAATGAATCAAATCTAGAAAATTTCTCAAAATTATTAGCAATGTTAAAAAATGACATTGATAAAAATTTAAATGAATACAATCTTATGGATATAAGTTCAAGTATTAATAATTATTTCAGGTTTATAAAAAAAATCTATGAGATCCTCAGTTGTTATAAAGTATTGAATTATCATGATGCTTCGGATAAAATTTTCGATTTTGTAAGAGATATAAAATCTGAAGATTTTCCCAACTTAAAGGTATTAATATCATCTATTTATAAAAGTCTAATTAACAATAGACTATTCGAATTTTCAAAAGGATGTGATAAACTTTCACTTTCAGAATTATCTAAAAGAATGGAAATTAACCAAGAAAGATTGCTCAATTTTATCACTTTAATAAAAAACCAACATAGAAGTCCTATTAAAGATTATATACCTTCTACTCAAGAAATAATTTTTAAGCATCAACAATTTTAATAATCAAATCTTTTATAAGGCTCTATAAAAATCTGGTCGTAAAATATCGGAGTTATCGATGCCATAATTGATAACTTCCAGAATTTCTTTTTTATCTCCTTCTAAAATCCCTTTAATTGGTAGGTAATTTGATGCATGGTTACATCGGAATATACAATTGGCATTTTTATTGTCAAAACTGATATTTTCAATGAAGTATTTTAATTCATTTAGAATGTCTATAGAAGACATTTCTTGAAACTCTCCCTTCAATTTCTTTTTTAACAATTCAGTCCCTGATGGGATCATGAGAGTGAGGAATGAAATATACCAATCCCTCTCATCTTGCGGACATATCTCATTAACTAGATTAGCAGATTCTTTAGCATGTGATATTGAGATTTCTGGATTATTAGCTCCCCCTAAACCATTAATCAATGTCGCTGAGAGAGTAATATTTGCATTCATTAATTTTTTTGAAGCATTAATATAATCGGCTTTGGTTGCATGCTTATGTATATCTGTCAGTAATTTGTCATATCCAGATTCAAATCCTACATATGCAATCTTTAATCCCGCGTTAGATAAAGTTTCTAGTTGCATCTCTGATTTCTTAAGAATATCTTTCGCATGAGAATAAACTCCGCATCTCTCCAAATAAGGAAAAATCTCATTAATATAGGTAAGTATTTCAAGTAGTTTTTCTGTAGGCGTGACCATTGCATTTCCATCTAATAGGAAAATCCTTTTTACATACTGACCATAAATTTGTTTGGCAATATCTAAATCCTTTTTGATATCTTCAAATTCTCTTATGAGAAATTTCTTACGTAAGTTAGACATGCAGAAATCACATTTAAAACTGCACCCTTCTGTGACTTGAATTAGCAGTGATTTACCTTCACTTGGAGGCCGAAATACAGGTTTACAATAATAAATCTCTTTTCCTTTTAACATTACTTATATTAAATTATGTTAGTATTATGATGTAAAGTGATAATACGTTAGTTTTCTTCATCAGCAGCATCTGCTGGTTTTTTTGGGCAAGAATTTAAATGACGTCCTAATCTCTGGAAAGACTTTCCACAATATGGACAATTCTGAGTCTTTATTTCTTTCTTTTCACCTTTTTTACCTGTTTCACTAACTTTTTTCTTTCTCTTTTTCTTTACAGGTAGTATATCACTAATGCTGGCATCATCAGGGGCAAATTCACAATTTTGGATGTGAGATCGAAGATCATCGAATAATTCACCACAGAAAGGACACTCAACTTCAGCAATTTCTTCTGAATCTCCTAATTCAGTTTTTCCCGCTTTTCTCTTTTCAAATTTTTTAGGTTCTTCCTCAATTTCTTCCTCAAATTCATCAATAGTTAAATCTATTTCATCATCGCTTGTTTCACCTACGATTTTGATTTCTCCTGCTTTGATTTCACTATCTTTAATTTTCTTTTCTGCTACTTTTTTGCTCTCTTCATATACTTCAGAAAACCTTCGATTATTTTTCGTTGGCGAATATAAGTTACATACTTGACAAACATAAGCCCTTGTCCCTAGTGTCAATTCTCGAGTAGGACAATAGCACATTGGTTGAAAACTGTAGCTTATATCCCCCTTTGGTTCAAGATGTTTACAAGCTATTTTTCTTGTATAATTAATTTTCGTTTTTCGACGGGGAATTTTAGATCACACACACATTTTTACAAAAATAAGTATGCAAATAAATTAAACCTAAAATTTAATTTTTATGTATTTTGGATTAACAATTAGAGTTTATTAAATATTCCATAATTTTCAAAAATTGTAATGCAAGTTTCTTAGATCACTAACAATCTTATTTTTTAATTCAATGTTATTTAAATTAGGAATTATATAATTTACCATATCTCTCAATTCTACAATTTTCTGAATCAGTAATTCAGGTTTATTCCAAAATGACGTTCTTAATGGATGGACTTTCAAAATTGCTTTATTATAGTTTTCTATTGCAGCACGAAAAAAAAGGCAAGCATTTTCTATCTTATTAAGTTTTGAATGATATATTGTTCCTATTTTGTTGAAACACATTCCTGCTCCAGCAAAATCACCTACTTTTTCAAAATTGATAGCAGCATCTTGAATTTTATTTAATCCATCTTTTAGTAAAAGATTATCATCCTTCTTTAGAAGTAGATATCCCATAATGTAATTTGCAACACCTAAATAGAAAATTTGATTTTTTTCAGTTGCAATCGTAAATAAATCATTGGCAAATTCTTCAGCAAAAATTAGGTGTTCATTTGAAATACATTGTTGGGATACTATCCTTAGTAAGTCTAAGACTCTATCAAAGTCTCGTATTTGTTTAAATCTTTGAATACCTTTTCTGAATTTCTCAATACCTGTAAATGCATCCTTATTGCTAAATGCTTGATTGCCTTCATAGATTAATTGTTCCGCTTCTTCCTTTATATTTAATTCAAGTTGGACTTTTTTTACTTTTACTTCCCCATAGGAGAACTCATTTACAGCAAAAGCGATTTCATCGTTCATTGGTATTTCTGTTAAAAGCTCATTTTTATGACTTTCATCTAAATCCGGGAAAAGTGATGGAATGTCTGTGTTATCTTCTAACTTTGATTTTAAATGCTCATGATCATTGATTTTTGGTTTAATTCCCTCTCCGTAAGCAGATTGAAGAGGTTTTCCTTCAGTTACTAAAGCTGACAATTCTGATAAGACATTTGCAAAAAAATACTTATTTAATCCATCTACAATATAATCAACTTTATGATAATTATTATCATAATCAGGAGCATTGATATCCATATTTACATCAGTTAAACGGTAGATCTCAAAACCAGTGTCATATTTTGTGAGGAGGTGCTCTCCAATTTTTTCCTGTTTTTTCTTTCCTAAAAGGGTATGGTCAAATACTAAACCGCAGAAATCAGGGTTGTTTTGTTGAAACCCAAGCTGGTTAAGAATATCGATATAGGAAAAGAACAAATTCAAACCAGGGTGAGTGTGAAACCAACCGACCATGTAGTATCCCTTTCCTTCATCATCCAATTTCTGTTGAATTTCATCAATAAAGATGTAATGTTTTTGATCTAATTGAACATCTGTAGAATGACCAAATGTAAGAGCTTCAGCAGCTTCAACTAAAACTAACTCATCTGTAGCAGAACCTATTAAAACTCCATAGATCTCCTTCCAATCCTCGGGTTTGATTGATTGATTTGCATATCTACTCGCATATAAAATTATTGTTTTATAGGCATCTGCTTTAATTACGACTGGTTTACCTATTTTTTCTTTTGGTAAATCACCAGAATGAGAATTATTTGAAAAATCTTCTTTAGATTCTTTTTCATTAACCTTTTTATCAAATTCCTTAGACATTTTCATACATTTCCTTATTCTTACATAGATTTGGTTTTTATTACTAGAAAAATAATAAAGATTTTCTTAATTAAAATTAACTATTAATTTAGGGAAAAATGGTCGAATTTCTATTTATGTTTTAATTAAAAAGGATTTCATAAATCTCTCTTTTAATTTCTCTGGATTTAATGGTATATTTTCTACTTTAGCATTTCCAGGTTGTGTTTTTATCAGGACAAAATGACAACCTTTACCTAGACTATTTAAAATTGTAACTATTTTATCTTCACTATTGATAAATGTAATTGATTCAAATCCTGCACCTTTAGCAATAATTTCTAATTTTGTCCTATCACTTGTATAGGTTCGTTGATTTCCTGTAGAACCATAGCTGGAATTGTCTATAACCACTAAAGTTAAATTCTCTGGTTTATTATTTGCTATCGTGGCTAAACTTCCAAGATTCATTAATAAAGCTCCGTCCCCATCAATACATAATACTTTTTCATCAGGTTTTGAAATCGATAGCCCAAAAGCTATAGAAGAGGCAAGACCCATCGATCCGAGCATATAAAAAGTTCTTTCTCTATCCTTAATATGATAAAGTTCTCTAGATGGAGTTCCGAGATTACATACTACGAGTTCATTACTTAGAGCCTTTACAATTTTGTTAATCGCATCAAATCGTTTCATTTCTAACCACTCCATAACTTCTTCTGCAAAACAATTCCTACTGAAGATTTTGATTCTATACTAGTATTAATTGCCCAAGGTATTTTTCTGATATCCTCTTTTGAATTGACAATAAACTTTTGAATATTTAAAAGATCTAATAAATCGGGAGTTAGTTGACCCATTGGAATTTGGGCCAAAATTTTCTCTCCTTCTGCACCTCTATGACTCATTATAAAAACTACTGGAATTCTATATAAATGTAAAAGAGACTTTATTGCATTAATTGAATTACCAAGACCTGAGTTTTGCATTAAAATTGCAGGTGTTTTTCCTCCTAAATACGCACCAGCAGCGATTCCTACTCCTTCTTCTTCTCTAGTGATAGGGATATGTTGAATTTCCTTTCTCTCTTCTATCACAGTCAATAAATCTTTTAGCATAATGCAAGGTAAAGAAAGGATTAGGTCTATTCCTGCTTTTTTAATTGAATTATATAAACTTAAATCTATATTCATGATCTTCTATTTAGAAATAAATACTTTTTAAATTATATATATTAATAAGTTCGAGTTGTTCCATAACAATAAACTTCTTGAATAAAATGTTAAATATTTGGAGAAGTAAAATTTATTATAAAATGAAAACTCTGACCATCATTTACATTGAAAGCTTTATTATTTGATTATAAAATTTCAAGGTTAGCATTTGCCCGTATTAGTGGTTTATTTAGTAAGAAAGGGTATTTAACAAAATTAGGTCCTATAAGATTAAAAGATGTCCCGAAACCCAAAGTTAAGAATAAAAAGTGGCTCGTAGTTAAAACTAAATATTGTGGAATATGTGGCAGCGACCATAAACAGGTTTTTCTCGATGGTAATAGGGATAACCCTATGACAGCGATTATCTCATGGCCACAAATTTTAGGACATGAAGCAGTTGGTTATGTTGAAAATCTTGGAAGTAATGTAGATCTCAATGTTGGAGAGCGTATCGTGCTTAACCCATGGCTCAGTTGTATTCCGAGAGGAATAAAAACTCTTTGTAAGGCTTGCAAAGAAGGTAAAAATACGCTTTGTCGAAATTTCTTAAATGGAATTCTTTCTCCTGGCATACACACTGGAAATAGTAGTGATGTAACAGGAGGATTTGCAGAATTCTTCCCTGCACATGAATCCATGGCTATTCCCATTCCTGATGATATTACTTGGGATCAAGCAATGCTTTCAGATCCATTCTCAGTTGTTCTGCACTCAATTTTAAAAGTTAAAATAAAACCAGGTTCTATATGCGCAGTATACGGTTGTGGAAATTTAGGATTACTAACAATTTTGGCTTTAAAAAAAATCTATAATGAAGTGATTGTGATAGCGATAAGTCGTTTTTCTCATCAAGCAATACTAGCAAAAAAATTTGGTGCTGATTTGGTAATTAAATCTTCTCCCAAATGCAATGTGATTGAGGAGATTGCTGATTATATTCAATGTGATATCTACTATCTAAAAAAAAATACTCCGTGGCTAATCGAAGGAGTTGATTTTTTATTTGATACTGTTGCTTCTCCTGAAACATTAGAAACGGGTATCCGAATTGTAAAAGCTCGATCAAGAAGTTTAAATAATAAATATGAAACCTCAGGCACCATTGTTGTAACAGGCGTATCTTCCCCTAAACGATATGAATGGACTCCATGGTACTTTAAAGAAATAAATATTATAGGGAGTAATGCATTCGCTATCGAAGAGTTTGAAGGGATTCGAGAACATTCTTACTATCATTATTTTCGTTTCCTTCAAGAAGGACGTTTAGATCCTACCCCGATACTTACACATAAATTTGAATTGGATGAATATAAGAAGGCTTTCGTTACGGTTCGTTCACAAAAAAAATTCAAGTCTGTAAAAGTAGCTTTTTCTTTTAATGACAGTATGGAGGGGTGTTAATTGTGAGTAAGACAGGCTTAATTAGCAACATGTCGGCATTAATCTTCGAGTTGAAGCTGAAAAAATTAATAAAAAGTTATATCCGGGGAAAAAGAAAAATTTCGGGGTACTGGAAAGAAGGTGGTCCTGTTAGCCTGAAGCAAGTTCCTATACCTTCACTTGTAGGAGAGGACTGGGTGATTATAAAGACAATTTACTCTGGGATATGTGGAAGTGATTTAAAAGAACTTACATTGAATGGAGCACGCGATAATCCTTTGCAAACATTCATAAGTTTTCCACATATCATGGGCCATGAACCCGTAGGCATAGTTCATCAAGTTGGAATGGAAGTTAAAAATCTAAAAGTTGGTGATAGAATCGCAATCAGCCCATGGTTTCCTTGTGAAGCTCGTGGAATCATCCCTAAATGTTTTAGATGTCAACAAGGGGATTATAAGCATTGTCAAAATTTCAAAAATGGAACTTTACCCATAGGTATGCATTTAGGAGTAACTACAGGATTTGGTGGCTTTGCATCACATATCGCTGTCCACAAAACTCAGTGTTTTATAATTCCTCCAGAGGTAACTAATGAACAAGCTGTTTTAGCAGACCCTTTCTCTGTAGCGTTCCATTCTATTCTTAATTTGGAGCCAAATATTAACTCTACTATATTAGTTTTTGGAATAGGCGTCATAGGATTATTGACGGTGATGTGCTTAAAGGACATTTTTAAACTCGATCATGTAATCGCGATTGGTAGGTATGAATTTCAAAAGAAAATGGCGTTGCGCTTAGGAGCTGATCATGTATTTATGACTACTGGTGAAAAATTAGTAGAAGAAATCGCAGATTATATGGATATAGAACTCTATACTCCAGATAAAGGATTGAAATGGTCTATGGATGGCGTAGATGGAGTAATTGATACCATAGCTTCAGCCGAAACTTTTGAAATTGGTATAAGGGTGTTAACAACACAAGGGAGGCTAGTTTTTCTTGGCGTGAGTACTCCTAAAAGATTTGAAAACACACCCCACTACTTTAAAGAACTGGAAATTATTGGTTCAAATGCGTTTTCTATTGAAGAATTTGAAAATAAAAGAGCTCATGCATTTGTATTTTATCTTAAATTCCTTTCTGAAAAAAGAATTGATACCTCAATTTTAATAACCCATAAATATCCATTAGAAGAGTATCAGAAAGCATTCAATACGTTAACTACTAAATTAACTTCGCATGCAATAAAAGTTGTTTTTGATTTTACTGATAATTTAGTATAAATTAGGAATTTAAAAGCGCCTTTTATTATCCTAGGATAATCTAAAATAAAATTTTTCTAATATTGAAAAGTTGTTATTATTGATTTTTTAATTTACGAAATTTACGGGTCTGAGACCACATAATTTTTCCTAATCTGCTTAATCGGAAAATTTCATATTCATTGTTTTTCCATGTTACTATCCAAGAAGAATCTGTAAAATAATTTATTGGCACAGTTATAGATTTCAATTGTTTAAATAATGAAATTGAATTGAATGAACTTGGTGTAAAAGCTATATCTTTAAAATCCTGTAGTTGATTATTCAGTAGTTCTATGTCTATTTCTTTATGACTGTAAATTTCACCCAATGAATCTGGAACATTAACATTTGTTGTATTTTTTATATCCTGGATTTTGAGATATTTAAAAAAGCCAGTTTTATAATCTTCTTTAATACTATTGAATCCCAGATATAAATTTTGAAGGTTCTTTAATTTCTCCAATCCTTTAATTTCAGTTATATTATTATGCCGTAAATCTAAAAATCTTAAATTTTTAAGATAATCTAATCCTTTAATTTCATTGATTTTATTATAACTGAGATCTAAAAATTCCAATTTGGAAAGATTTTTTAATCCCTTGATTTTAAATATTCTATTATTACTGAGATCCAATCTTTTCAAATTTAACAAATACTCTAAACCGCTAATATTATTAATTTCATTGTTCCGTAGATTCAAAACCTCTAGCTTATGTAATTTTTCTAATCCTTTTATTTTTGAGATTTTGTTATCAAATAGCTGTAAAGATCTTAAATTAGACCGATAATTTACTCCTTTTATTTCGGTAATTTCATTATTATTCAAATACAAGAATTCTAATTTCTTTAAATTATCTAAAGAGTTGATATCACTAATTTTATTACCTTGAAGATGTAGTGATCTTAGATTAGATAGATTATCTAAACCATTAATATCTGTTATATTGTTAAAATTTAAATAAAGTTTCTTTAATTTCGTCAAATTCTCAAGTTTTTCAACTTCTGCTATATTATCAATATTCTTACTATTTAGATTGAGAATTTGATAAATTTCAGAAGGAAAAAATATATTACCTTCAAAATTCACATAATTTTTCAATTTTAATAACGATTTCAAACGAGGAATAGAAGTCTTTTCTAAAGCTTTAATTATTAAGATTAAACTTATACTTGATTTTTCATGCTTCAATGCCCACAATAAAGGTTTTCTCGCTTTTTCCGGGAAGTTGGTGATGATAAAACTTGCAGCATTTCCTCTTATATCCTCATCTAAGTCTGAAATCAACAAGTTTTCAAGAAAGTTGAATACAAAATTTTTATTAGAACCAATTAATCCTAAAAGTTTCAATGATAATACTTGGATTCTATAATTTTTATCAGATCCATTCTCAATTAATGAAATTAACAATTCTGAAGCCCTAGTTTCATCCAATATATTGTTCTTAAAACTTTCATAAATTTTATTAGGAGTTTGACTTGACATTGATTAATATTGTAGAGTTTTTAAAAATATAATAAATCTAGAAAAATATCTTAACTTATTATATATCAATTATATTGACTTCCAATTTATCGATATCAATAATTACAAATGTGGATCTTCCTGTTAAATAACCACAAACTTCACCTGGGTTTACAACTAAAACACCATTATCATATTTCTTATTAACTAAAGAGTGTGTATGTCCTGTTAGAATTATATCGAATTTCCCTGACGTAGCTAAGGCATCAATTGTTTTTTGTGTAGGCATATGTGATATAAAGATCTTTTTACCCGCTAATTCTAAAATTAATTCATTCCCATTAGTAGGAAATTCACAAATTTGTCCCAAATTTTTTTTTAAAAATAAACGTTCTCCGTCATTGTTACCAAAAACGCCATAAAAATTATCCTTTATTGAATTATTTAGCCCATCAAACCATCTTTTAACAAAAGGTGCTACATAGTCTCCACAATGAATTAAACCATCTATTTCTCTTTTGTTTATTATGGAAACAGCTTTTAAAATATTAGATTTATGATCATGTGTGTCTGATATTACAGCAATTTTCATTATTTAGATTCTCCTTCTAATTAAAATTTATAAAATTGGAATTTGATAAAATTAAATTTTTTAAACTCTCCTTTTATTTAGTATTTATTAAATTAAGATATAAAATTAAGATTTAAATATAGTGATTATAAATATGATTGAGAAATTCTTTGAGGTTGAAAAAAAAGCTGTTGATGCGGAACTAAGTAAATATTTCACTATTCTGCTTAAAAACGAAACTGATATACTCCTTAGGGATTTCATAAATCAGCTCGAAGAATTTATTTTAAATGAAAAAGCCAAAAGGATTCATCCTATCTTGTTAAGTGCAGCTTTTGCTGGTATTGTTAATCCTATGTATCTTGAAGATCAATTAGACCTAATTCGTGAAGTATCTATCGCAGTTGAATTATTACACAGTGGGCACCTAATTCATGATGATCTTTTAGATGATGACCGCATTAGAAGAGGTAAGCCTACTTTCCATATACAGTTAGAAAACGAATTAAATATAGTATATAAAGATGTAGATATCCCTAATAAGGATGAGTTTATTGGACTGTATGGACGAGATATGAGTATTTTGGGTGGAACACAGGGCTATCTTCTAGGATTGGACATATTGAAATCCTCTAAATTTCCAGATCAGTTAAAACTGTTGGCTATTAATGAATATACTAAAGCGATGAACTTTTTGATGAAAGGACAATTGATTGAAGAATATATGATTTATAATAATATTACAATGACTCTAGAGCAATATTTGAATATAGCTGAATATCAGCGAGCACGAATTTTTGAAGAATCTGCTAAGATTGGTGCAATCTTAGCTAAAGGAAATATTCATTATCAAATTAAACCTTTAAGTGATGCTATGTTAAGTATAGGTCAAGCTCATGCAATTCGTGATGACATCCTTGATTTAGAAGACGATATTAAAAGTAAGAAAAAAAAAATTGTCTATATTTTGGCAGTACAAAATACCGATGAAACCCAATCCAGGAGTTTGAATGAAATTTTTCATAAAGATAAGTTAACAAAAAACGATATAAAAGAAGTTCAAGATATCTTTGCTAAAACCAATGCAGTTAAGATTGCTGAACACTTAGCTAAAAACTTGGTAGAGCAATCAAAGAATTACTTAAAAGATATATATCCTGATTTGAATAAAAAACAAAAAGTATTTTTTAATGAATTTTCAGATTTCGTTTTTGGGAGAGAATACTAGTATCTATTATCTAAAGAGTTATTTCACAACATATGGAATTTGTTGTTTTTTTAGCATAAGATTGTTTAATTCTTTGAAAACATCTAACACGTTATAATTTTCTAAGGCGGATGTCCTATAAAAGCCATCTAGTTTTTTTTGTTTCACGTATTTTTGAATTCTATCATCACTAATAATCTCTGACTCAGGAGTTTCATTTATTAAATCACTTTTACTCCCAACCAGAATAATTGGAATCTCTAAATCTACGGCATTCTCAGTTAATTGATCATACCAAAAGTCCAACTGCTCAAATGATAAATCGTTAACTGAATTAAACACTATTAGAGCACCACTCGCTCCTTCAATAAATTTAGGTATCAAAGGCTTAAATCTTTCCTGCCCACCGAAATCAAATATGGAATTTACGATAAATTTTTCTTTTAAATCGTTTATCTCTTTTTGGAAATTAATTTTCAAATAAATAGAATGAAAATTTAATCCAATTGTGGGAGAAGTATCAAAATTGAATGAATTAAAGCAATATCGATTGAAAAGACAAGTTTTACCAACTGAACTCGCACCACAAATAACTGTTTTAAAACTGAAAACTATATCTTTTCGATCATAGCTCATGAGTTTCTATACCTTTACATCATGTTAATTGAATAATCCTAAAGATTTTCTTCTATAATTGTATATGAGAAAATTGTGAGAACCTTAAATAATTTGCTTGAATAGTAATTAAGTATTCAAAATTACTGGTATAGTTATACATTTGATTTTCTATCAAATATAACAATAATATCTAAAAACCTAATTAATTTAATTTAATTATAAAAGTAAAAAAATAATCTCAAAAATTCGATTGATTTATTAGTATGTTGGGCAAATATCCGGCGGAACATATAATAATAAGGCCCCCTGTTGAGGCATATTCTGTTTTAATAGCTGTCACAGGAGGATGTTCATGGAATCAATGTAAGTTTTGTGGAACATATAAGGGAATGTATGGAGCTACTCAAGATTATGCCATACGTGATTTAAAAGACGTTTTAAAAGATATTGATCATGCTGCAGAATACAATTATCATGGTTTTCCTGTATTCTTAGCAGGAGGGAATCCTACTTCTGCTCCTACAGATTATTTAGTAGATATTATTAAATATGTAAGGATTAGGCTGAATAATGTACCTCGTATCAGCTGTTACGCTAAAGCTTTAGATATCCTAAGAAAATCTGATGAAGAATTGAAAAAATTAGCAGAAGCAGGATTAGATATTGTATATATGGGACTTGAAAGTGGATCAGATAAAGTACTAAGGATTATGAAGAAAGGCACAAATGCAGAATCAATGATAAAAGCAGGAAAGCGAATTTTAGATGCTGGTATTAAATTGTCTTTATATATCATCTTAGGTTTGGGAGCACATGAATACTCAGAAGACCATGTCAAAGGAACTGCTCGAGTATTAACTGAGATTAACCCCACTATTTTTAGATTTAGGACATTGAACCTGATGCCAGGCACTCCCCTCTATGATGAATGGAAGGCAGAAGAATTTAATTTATTAAGCCCTGTAGAAAATCTAAAACAAGAGAGGGATATAATCGCAAATTTGGGAGAAAATGTCACTTCTCAAGTTTTTAATGATCATGTTTCAAACTATTGTTCCATCGAATCGGAAAATATTAAGATTGATAGAGAAATGTTCATCAAAACCTTAGATTCATATATCAATGATCCTAAAATTCAGAACATGACAAGGAAGAATTTAACTCAAATGTAATGGTTTTAGACTCAAGTAAATTTGAATTTGATAAAGAAATGTTCATTTCAACCTAGTCGAAAATTTATAAAAAATTGTTTATGACTAATTACCATTCTTGTTGCTATTCGCAACTAATGCGTTTACAATACGTGGTATGACTTCACGAGGAAAACTATGCCCCATTCCATCCAAAATCAATAATTCTGCTCCGGGTATTGCTGTTGCGAT
>JAHLWT010000297.1 GCA_019057775.1 Promethearchaeota archaeon | reverse complement strand
CTATAATATTGATTTTACTAATTCCAGTTTTAATCATTCCACCAATAATATAACTTAGAATATTCGAATTATTTACCTTTAATAAATATTTTTTAAATGCATTATCCATCGAATTAAATCGATTAGAAAAGCCCGCTGCGAGAATTAAACCCTCTATCTTTATATTCCTCATTTTTATATACGTTGGTGTAACTAAAACCTTTATTATTTTATTCAGAACTTTTTTTATATAACCGCATGAAAATTTTCATAAAATTAAATAACCCATTAAGCTCAATAATCAATAATTTAGGATGTTTCGAGATTATGAATAAAAATATTGGTGAATATTAATGAATTCACGAAATTTTTGTGGGATATTTAATTTATTTACTGAAAAGCATAAATCAGCTTTAAATAAAAATTTTCCCATGAAATAAGTATTTATTTATATTTGAAAGAAATTATAACAGAAAAAAGAAAGCCATAGTTAAGAAATTATCACCTTGATTTGATGGATATTGAATATATTTTTTGATCTCAGAAATCAACTTTGATAGTATAATTTAATTGAAGAGTTGCATAATGACTTGCTAATCCAAGAGATTGGGTTCTCTCCAAAATACCTTCTACTCTGTAACCGCGAGGGAAATTCCACAAGTCTTCATATACATCGGTACTAGAACCACACCCGACAATAATCAATAAGTTTTCAATAACATTGAATTAGAAAGTAGAATAAAAAAATTTAAATAAAAGTTATATCTTGAGTATCGATTTTAGCCTTAATTTCTTTAGTAATGCCGAGTTCCCGTACTTCGTGATATAATTTGAAAAATGCTTCTCTCACAATTTCTTTATTCTTTGCTCCTGTACACACTACTTTTCCCGTAGAAAAAAGTAAGAAAACAGTTTTGGGATCTTGCATGCGGTAAATTACACCTGGAAATACTTCTGGCTCATACATAACATTTTCCATCACAATCGCAGCCATATTTAAATCTATAAATGTGTGTAAATCTCCACTTGCGACAATATTCTGAATCGTTATTTTTGGATTAGATACATTAATTCCGGCCTTTTTTAAAGATTTAACTACTACTTTTACTCCAGGGCTTGCCTCATCTGCTCTTCTAAGTCCCGTGATAACCATTTTTCCTGTAGTGAAGATAAGAAATGTTGCTTTAGGTTCTTTGATTCTCATAATAAGACCAGGAAATCTTTCGGGATTATACTCTACATCCTCATACTTACGGGAGATTTTGGTAAGATCTATTTTTTCGGTAATTTCCATAATAACTGTTGCAACTACATTTTGGATTTTATAATCTAGTTCAATATTAGATTCATCATTTTTTTTTTTTTTTTCAGACATATTTATTACCTATAGACTTTACGGGCTATTATCCTAAATCTTTTACGATATTATCATTTCTACAAATTAATAGTGACACTTCACTTGAGCGAATTCTGTTTTTATCAACAAACACATCTGCTGAAATGTTAAAAATATTTTTTGTTTATATTTTAATAATCTGAATAGTATTTCCTTAACAGCTACATTTAATATAAAATCTTTTATAACAAATAATTTCTTATTCATTTTAAAACTTTAAGAAATTTTCTAAAATTTTAATATAAATCAAAAAACGATTGATAAGTAAGAAAAAAAAGTTTAACAAAATTCCGAAAAAAAGCATGAATATAGGTCACGCACTATACATTATTAAGTCCTGACTTTTTTTATTGTCCTTAAACTGAAACGGACGCGTGTCTTCTGAAATTACTACAATATCCCACAATCAAAAAAAGCTGTAAAGAATTAAAAAATAGGATATCTCACATACTTTTGTAAAGGCTTAAAAATGACTCACTTATAAGATATCATACATAATTTATTAATTCCAAATTTATTTCTTAAAAGCAATACAATTAGAGGTTTTTCTAAACAAAATAAAAAGCAGTAAGGTGAATTATAAAATGGAGTGTCCGAATTGTGGTGTAAAAATCGAAGAAGTAAGTAATAAAAAATTTTGTGAGTTATGCGGTTTTGATTTAAATTTGAAAGAAAAAACTCGCAAAGAATCAACAAAGCTAGAAAATCCTGTTAAAACTTCACGCCGTCGTTGTTGTTAATATTATTTATAGAATAAACTTTGATCTTCTAGTTTTAAATAGGAGAATCAATCCAAAATTTGCTTTGGATTGTTAATTATCTCTTCTAATTTAAGGTAATAGTCAATTTGATTAAATTATCTTCTTCTCAATAAACCTATCAAGCTGACTACTGTTAAATTAATTAGTCTTTACAATTAAAAATTAAGGTTTTTAAATCGAGCGAAGGATTTGTCTTGAGAATTTTAGTTTATCACTTATTTGTGATTACTTATTTGGAAAAAGAATGAAAACTATTAAATACTACTTGGTATTAACAGAAAATATAAGGACTCATCAAGAAGTCTCAAACCTTCGATTTAAACAGTAAGGGATGAAAACATGTCAGAAGAAGAACTTAAGAACAAAATTAATAAAATCGCAGTTGAAATAGAGAAACTTGAAGTAAGTGCGAATCAAAAAGAGAAATATATTAGAAATAGAGTTGATGAGGAATTCGGATCGAAAATTAGTGAACTTGAATCAAAAAGACAGGCACAACAAACTGTTTTCGATGAACTCAGTAATAAAATTGATAACTTGATGATAGAAAAGAAAAATATGATGACAAACCTAAAAAATTTAAGGAAAGAATATAATGATTTGAAAAAAAGTAGGGAAAAAACTTTAAGCACAAAGTTAGCAGCAATTTCTAAAGAAAAGAAAATTAAAACGAAGGAAATTGATCGAAATATTAAGTTGTTAGAAAAAGAGTTAAAGACTGAAATAAAAAATTAAGATAAAGTAATTAGAGTTAGGTCTTGCAAACTTATAGGATAGATTGTAGTGAACTATATTGAAAATGACCGAATCAAAGTAATCTTGGAGGAATACTCATGAAAGCAATTGTATGGACAAAATACGGGCCTCCGGAGGTTCTTCAGTTTAAAGAGGTGGAAAAACCTGCTCCCAAGGACAATGAAATACTCGTAAAAATACATGCAACATCAGTAACCATGGGGGATTGTGAGATGCGAACTCTCAAATTCTCTAGGTTGTTAAAGTTCCTCATGCGATTAGGAATGGGTTTCAGAGGACCAAGAAAAAAATACTCTATACCAGGGCAGGAGTTAGCCGGGGAAATTGAAGCAGTCGGCAATGAAGTAAAGCTGTTTAAGAAAGGTGACTCCGTTTTTGCTACTACGGGTTTTCATTTTGGTGCTTATGCTGAGTACGTATGTCTGCCTGAAGACGGGGAGGTGGCAATAAAACCGACTAATATGACCTATGAAGAAGCCGCCGTTGTTCCTGTAGGGGGACTTGAGGCATCGCATTTTATTAAAAAAGCAAATATTCAGAAAGAACAAACAGTTCTTATCAGTGGAGCTTCTGGAAGTATAGGTACTTTTGCGATACAGCTTGCCAAGTACTATGGGGCAGAAGTAACCGGGGTAGGCAATCCCACGAGTTTAGAAGTAATGAAACCTATAGGAGCCGATAAGGTAATTGATTACACTAAAGAGGATTTTACTGAAAGCGGTGAGACATACGATGTTATTTTTGATGTAAGTGGCAAGAGTTCGTTTTCTAGTTGTTTAAATTTGCTAAATGAAGGAGGAGTTTTTCTTTTAGCCAACCCTAAGATATCATTGATTAATCGAGAGAAAAAGGCAGCAAGGAAAAGCGACAAGAAATTAATAAGTGGGAACATGAGCCGCACAAAGGAAAGGACTGAACAATTAAATTTTCTCAAAGGGCTTATTGAGGCTGGAAAGATAAAATCGGTCATAGATAGACGCTATCCGTTGGAAAAAATTGTCGAGGCTCATACTTATGTTGAAACAGGGCAGAAAACGGGAAATGTAGTAATAATTGTGGAGCATAATAACAAAACCTAACAAAGCGGGGGGGTTTAAATGTGCACCTCTAATAACATAATCCCTTCATTTTCCAGATATGGATGAGTTATACACTGAACATTACAAGATAAGTTTATTTTCGATAAAGATTTCACGTTATCAGAAATAAGAGATTTACATAAAAATAATTAATATGACAGTTACAATATATTTTTTACTGGAACCGGTAATTCCCTTAGAATCGCGAACCTACTTGCTGAGAAGATAAATGATTGTGAACTCGTACCTATCGCGAAAGTGTGGGAAATGGCAGAGCTTACATCCATAAGTGAGGTAATAGGTTTTGTATTCCCCTTGTACTGGTCTGGATTACCTAAGATTGTATATGATTTTGTAAATAAAATTGATTTAAAGGTGACCAATTACATATTTACGGTCATTACGAGTGCAGGAGATATTACTGAGCTCCCCTTACAACAATTAGAAAAGATTCTAAAGAAGAAAGAAAAAAAACTTAGTGCCGGGATTTACATAACTATGCCTAATAATTATATCATAGGATTTGATGTACACTCTGAAGAACGTCAAAAACAATTTTTCGAAAGAGCCAATCACCAAGTAGAGTTATTCTCTGAAATTGTAATACACAAAAGTGAAAACTTGGATAAATATATTTTTGAAAAAGATGTTAGCAGGAGTGAAAAATTTAATAGAAAATTTCGAGAGAACGTTTATGAAAGTGATAAATCGTTTTCTGTTGATGATAATTGCAATAGTTGTGGTATATGTGAACAAGTATGCCCAGTTAACAATATAATACTTCAGGAAGGCAAACCCGAATGGCAACATAAATGTCAGCAATGCTTAGCATGTATCAATTTTTGCCCTGAGAAATCTATTCAAATCGGTACCAAAACTGTAAAAACAGGAAGATACCATCATCCTGAAATAACGATTAAACAGATTAAAAACCAAAAGAATAAAAGCTGAATAGCTTATAATACATTCTTAAATTGATGAGTTAAATTATTTCCTTTTTTTTGTATTAGATTTAATTATTCTTCTTATTAAAACATTTAATCGATTTTTTTTAATCAATCTTCCCAAATATATGTAGAATCGCAGCAATCATTACCTTGCATTAAAGTTTTACTGCGTATTAGTTTAAGTTTTGGGTGGAATGCTTTAGCCATTGAAAAATCAGGATTACAACACATAGCATATCCAAGACCGGGTTCATTAATTTCTAATAAAGTTTTCGCCCAGAGACATTTCGTAAATTTAAATGATAATTTGGTGGGTGTATCCTTAACAATAGTAAATTCAAGACAATGTTGCATGAATTCAGTGCTCATCTGCTCCTTATATATTTCTTTAAATTCTTCAAAGTTTGTTATAGGTTTCTTATCTTTCAGAAGTCTATCAATTAAAGCCAAACTTTTCTTTTTGTATAGTTCTTTGATTCTATTTAAAGCATTAATCTCATCCATGATTGGCGTTAAAGCTCTTACCATTTCAGTTATTCCATTAAATCGCATTCTAAAATAATTTTCAAAAGTAATTTCAAAAGTTTCTTTAGACTTTTCATCAATATCTGGCATAAAAACTCCTATTCTTTCTTATAATTTTCTTAAAATAGCTAATTTCATATCTTTGTGAGTTATTTAATAAGGCTCTCATGAGAATTAATTTTTAACTCGGGAAACATAACTTTACCCTAATAAAAAACTTAATTAATATATTTCAGAAATCATTATACCTTTTCAATTATAATTAGGAAGTTGTTGAAATTATGGCAGGACTAACATATACTACAGCAGAGTTTAACACTATTATAACCATGCTTGGATGCTTATGTGCTACTGTTCAATCAGCGACAGGAGCGTATGCCGCTTATAAAAAGAGAAATATTTCATTATTGAAAACGATGAAGTACTTTTTAGAGCACATCGAGCTTTTGGGGGCTTTGCAACTATTTTATATTTTCTGGGATTATTTGCTGGTACAGTAGGATTTATAGGTGGAATTTTATTCAACGAACCTCCATTTGAAATAACTAGTATGAGCTATAATTTTCATGTATGGCCGAGTTTTATAGTAGTGGGTATTATTATAACCAAAACTTATACATCCTATTTCAAAAAACCTTTGATATATAAAAAGTGCAAGTGGTTGGGAGCTGCCACATTCATTGCCTGGTCATATACTTGGATTACTTCAGCATCTTCTTATTATTTAAGAACACTCCCATCGAATCCACAACACCCTCCCCCAATCTACCTATTACCTATTGAATTATTCTGGCTCCAACTCTTAATCCCATTTATGGTGGGAGCACTTATAGGTTATTTTATATTGAGAAAAGCAGGAAATATAGAATAGAAGTAAGTATCCTTAAAAGCTTCTTCCTTTAGATATATACGTCTGCCTTTAACAGTTTAGAAAGAAGCCTTATCTTGAAAATTTCTAAATTATAAGAAGAAATTTATTTCTTATATATCAGTGCAGTAAATTATAAAAATTTCTCTTCTCATCTAAATAGTATAGTATGAAACAAAATAAATTAAAAATAATTGCCTATTCCGATTATATCTGCCCGTTTTGTTATATCGGCTTTTACCGGATTAAAAAACTTAAGGAAGAATTTGATTTTGACGTAGAGTGGCGATCCTTTGAGCTCCATCCTGAAACACCTAAAGAGGGGGTATTAATAGATAATTTACCCTTCGCAAAAGAATATTTAGATATGGTAATGATTAATGTAAAACGGCTCGCTGATGAAGTAGGTATTAAGTTCAAATTTTCAGGGAAACTTCCTAATTCACGTTTAGCATTAATTGTCTCGGAATTTGCGCGAAAAAAGGGCCAATTCAACAAATTTCACGAATTAATATTCGATACGTATTGGAAAGAAGGAAAAGACATAGGAGATCTAACTTTATTATTGGATCTTGCAGGATCTATAGGATTAGATAAGAAAGAATTGCTTGAATATATTGAAAGTGACGAACCACTTAAAATGTTAAAAAAGACCGGTTTAGAGCTAAGCAGTTATGGAATAAATGGAGTACCGACATTTATTATTGGTGAGAGAATAGTTGTTGGAGCGCAACCATACGAAGTTTTCCAAAAAGTTATTGGAGATGTTATGAAATTAAATTGATACTTTTCTTAACTTCAAATAAAAGAGGCTTTTAACATGGAACAAATAGTAATTTTTATAGATAACAGCAACATTTTCCAAGGATTTAGGAAGTATAACATTAAGGTTAATTATGAAAAACTAAAAAATGTTATAACCAAGAACCGGAAATTGCATGAAATAATTTTATATGAAGGTGTTGTGTATCCAATTAGCCCGGAGAAAATGAATTGGTATAAGAACTTGAAGAATAAGAGCGGATATACAATTAAAACTAGTTTTAACAAAATTGCATTAGGGGATAGGATTGAAAAAAAAGTTGACATCAAAATTGCAATTGATATGATCTCCCTTGCTTATGAACATGCATACGATACTGCCGTGTTAGTTTCTGGGGATGGGGATTTTATTCCTGTTGTTAAAAAATTAAAGGAAATGAATAAAAACGTTGAAATTTGGGGATTCAAATATTCAATAGCTAATGCTTTAAAGGAAGAACTTGAACAGGAAAATATAAACTATCTAGATGACGTCTTAAGTAGAATTAAGATGTGAGAAAGCACTATGATTTCTTAATATAAATTTAATTAATTAAAAGATACTACTCTATTTTCTCGCGAAGACTGATACGCAGCTTCAATAATTTCGTGGGCTCTATACCCAATTTTTAACCCTGGATATAATTTTTCTTCTTTTATTACTGCCTTTAAAAAATTTAGATTTTCAAAAATATAATGCCCTGTAATAGGGTAAAAAGAAGGAAATTCATGTTTTTTTTGATATTCTTCAATTATATCTTCCAATTTTAACCTTCTTTTCTTCCTCCCAATTAGATATTCGAATTTATTGAAGGAAACAGTTGTATACCGGTCTAAAAGAACATAACCATTTTCAAAGAAAATTTCAATCCGTCGTTCATCCATTTTTGCTTTATTCCAAATACTTATTAAATCGCCTACAAATCCGTCTTCATACTCAAATTTGATAGTAGCTACATCTTCAAGCTTGTTCACAGTTAAGGGAGACACATATCTTATTTTGGCAAATAATCTTGATAACTTATGCTCATCAGCAAAAAAATATTCAAGGATATCAACGTCATGGATGCTATGTTCAAATAAACATCCTCCATGAGCTAAGGAGGGATCTTTCCTCCAATCGGATGAATGAACACGAGATCCTACAGGCCATTCTTGCGCATCCCTGAATATGAATGACAATCTTTTTCCTAATGCTTCTTTATTATCCAGTAATATTTGTTTTAATTTCCAAAGGACGGGACAATGTCGTAACACAAGACCTACATGTGTACGAATCCCCTGTTTCGCCTCGAGGGAAATCATATCTTGGATATCTTGCAATGAAAAAGCAATTGGCTTTTCACAAAAAATAATTTTTCCCTCTTTTGCTGCCTTCATATAGTATTCTTTATGAAATTTAGTAGGTGTGGTTATGTAGATAATATCAATTGCCTTATCATTTATAATATCGTCGGGGTTGGTAGTAAAATGCTCAATATTATAAGGATTCTTTGTTTTCAAATTGTTTACAACATTTTCATCAATATCGGCTATTGATCGTATTTTTATATTTGCCCCGTATTTAGATAGTAATTTATCTTCATTGATTTTCTTTAGCGAAAGTAAATGTAATAGTCCAATATTACCTACTCCAATCATTCCTACATTTAAATTCAAATTAAATCAATCTGTATCTTATACTATAAATTAATATATATTCTCACATCTATAACATTCATTTTTATCCATTTTGAATGATTTTTAATGGATAATTCCCATATTTCTTTGACTCTTCTATCATCCATTCTAGCCTTTCTATGGAAATCGCCGGATGGAAATTAGATGGTGATAGCATGAATCCCCCACCGTGACCCATGGCTTTAATCGCACTTTGAACTGCCTGAACTACTTCTTGTTTGGTTCCATCTACTAACACATGACGTGTATCGATGTTACCAGGAAGGCAGAGTTTATCTCCAATTTTTTTCTTAACTAAAACTGGATCTACATAAGGAAGTTCAAGACATTGAAGCCCATCAAAACCAGATTTTACGATGAAATCCAGTAATGAAGTAATATCTCCATCAGTATGAAGTATATATTTACCTCCCCAGTCATGTATAGCATTAGAGACCTCTTGAAAACAAGGTAGTAAATATTTATCGAAGTATTTTGGATTTATCATTGGACCTCCTTTATGAGCTATATCTCCTCCTTCGAGAAAGATCTTTGCTCCGCATTCAGAATAAGCTTTAAAAACAGTTAAAACGTAATCAGTGCAAAAGCGAAAACGTTCTTCAATTAATTTTGGATCGTTTTTGAGAGCACGAGCAAAATAATTCATACCCATTCCCTGCCATACAGGAGGAAAAACTGATGTTAATGCATTTTGAGCTATAATGCAAATCTCATCCTTAATATCACGGCATTTTCTTAAGACTCCTTTAAAAAATTTTTTCGCACGCCTGAATTCTTCCTTCATATCTGGTTTAGGGTATGCTTCCCAATCTTCTCGATTTTTAATGTACCCTCCATAATAATCTGGATATGGATTACCATCTATGTTTCGTACTTTATGCCTTTTTCCAAAGATATCTGTCATTTCAGTTTTACTTTCGAGGATGAATGGTATATATTGAACGCCGACACCATCAAACCCAAGTTTATAACCTGCTCTAACAGCTTTTGAAAAGGTTGAAATTTCAATGTCAAATAAGATTTGATTAATTTTATCCACCCATTCATCTGGATATTGATGTTCCATTTCATCAAATATATCAAAAGCAGACCTTTTCGGTTTTCCTAAAATCTTATCAGCAACGTTCCCATCAATATTAATAGTATGGATAGGAATTCTATCTGGTTCTTCAAGATTTAACGCTGCCCATATACGATCAAAGCTATTCATAATATTCCTAAGAATTTTCCATATTTAGGTTTTTTTTTTGTTCTAAAATTAATGTTATTACATAAGATTTGAAAACAAGATTTATTATTATAACCATTTAACTTTGAGAGGTTTTCGTGCAGGGATTCTGTAATAATGAGCTTTCGGATATCCTATTGCTAATATGTACCCCACAACATGTTTTAAGGGTATTTTTGCGATTTTAGAGAGAGATCTGTATGTATTGAGAAATTCAGTTATATAACCAAGTGAACAAGTTCCTAAGCCTAAAGTTTCAGCAGTTAACATAATTTGAGCAGCAGCTAAACTACAGTTTTCTTTTAATGTCATTGCATCGTGAGGGGCATGAATTATTATAAGCTCAGCATCCCAACGCCATACTTCTTCCCCTCGCTTTATCCTTTTTAATCTCATTTTAAAAGCTGGAAGAGATTGTTCAACTTTTTTCATTAATTCAGGAGAAAAAATAGCTTCTAGAGATTTTCTTCCCTCAGGGTCTTCATACTTTTCGACAAGATTTTTAACTTGAATATTACATTCATTTGTTATTTTCTCAAGAGTATCACTGTTTTGAACAACAGTAAAATAGACATTTTCTTGGTTGTGTCCTGTAGGAGAATATCTACCAACCAAGTTTAAAATTTTCTCAATTAACTCCTTAGGAACTGGCTTGTCTTTAAATTGTCTTAGAGACCTTCTTACTTGAATTAAATTTGCTAAAGATTCAAAAGATGGTAGTTTTTCTTTAGAAGGGTAATCCTTGAGAACCTTATCTTTATGCACCTGCAACCTAATTACGTTGACTGGGCAGACAGCTACACATTTTCCACATTCAATGCATTCTTTATCCATTTCATCTTTTAAACTTAAGGTGTCTGAATCAAAATAGTAATATTGACACTCATTAACGCAGGCCTTGCATTTAGTACAAGAATCTAAATCTATTATTATTTTTGAATTTTCTAACATTTGTGTCATCTTTATTGATTAGTTTACTTATTTTCTCACTATCAACAATGAAAATTAGATAAAAATTTTATATCTTTGGATTTGAAAAATATGAATTGTTAAGGGTATTTATTAAGAATAACTTTATTTCTACAGAAAAAAATATTACAATAAATAACATAGTTTTGAATTATCAGTGTAGGAAAAGTGTTTACTAAATGAATAAAAAAGATTTGGAGCGATTTTTTTCTCGATTAGACGAATTATTAGAAACTATTGGATGTAATGGTCGGGATTTGGCTAATGCCGAGAAAATTTTAAAGGAAATGAACATTCCTATAGATGAAAGACAGGAATTTTTAGATAAATGCCGTAATTCAGGGGGATTTTGCGATTGTGAAATTTTCTTAAATTCTGAAGACTATTTGAGAGAGAAATATGATAGCTAAGTTTATTTAAAAACATCTAAATCCCTTGATATATCCCCTGAATTTTATCATAAAAAACAAGTTTTAGATAAAGCCTTATTAACTCACACAGCATAATTTATTTAATTTGAAATCTAACAAAACTCTGTTTTTATAACAAAATTATAAAGTGTTTGTATAATGGGAAAATCATCAGGATTGGCAGTTTTTGCTCTATTAATTGGTATTGGAGGACTAGGCTTAGGAACGTATTCATTTTTTATTTTCAGTGGTCAGATTGCAGACGTTGAGGATCAATTTGCAGAAAGAGCAATTGTAGATATGCGGTACGCCGAATATTTAGAAGATTACACTCCATCAGCCATTGATGTAAATGAATCTATTATTACTATTAATTTCCACGTAAATGCAGGTGAACAAGTTTATTTTTTATTTATAACAAGAGCAATTATTTACAGTTATTCTCTTGAATCTTTCATGCGTTTTACATTTAGTATCGATGGAGTAATTTTGGATAAACCATATGTCATCGCAGGTGGTCGCAATATTGATGAATGGTGGCTATACTTTCCTGTGGCGCTTCAATATTCAACACCAGGGCTATCAGAAGGTAGTCATTCAGTTTCAGCCATGGTTTTAAGCTCGTACAGTTCGAATTTTGTACGCCAAAGCACATTTTTAGTTCAAACTTATGTCTAATGAAATTCTAAAACTTTTTTTTTATTTTTTTCAATTAATATTACATGGATGAGAGATTTGAAATTTACTCCTCAAACTTTTTATAGAGTAGAATAAAATTTGTAATATAATTAGAATTTCTTAACTTTTTATAAAAAAAAAGGAAATTCCCGAAATATAAAAATGCGAGTTTTAGAGAAAAAGAATATTGTAAAATTAGCAGCTGTTATGATTGCAATTTCAATTATTATGACAATTTTTTCGATTCCTATATTAAGTATCCCTTCTTTAGGAAAGGTATTATTTCCGGGGGATGGATTTTGGAATATACCAGGTGAAGTACCCGAACGAGATACACTAGAAATCCCCGGACTTGTAGATAAGGTAACAATTATTAGGGATGATTGGGGTGTTCCACATATTTATGGAGAGCATGAGGAAGATGTATTTTTTGCTATGGGGTATTGTCATGCTCAGGACAGATTATTTCAGATGGACCTGTATAGGCGTGTTGCGAGAGGTAGGTTATCAGAGGTTCTCGGTGAATCGATGTTAGGTGAAGATAAATTACATCTTGCATCAGGAATGGAATATTGGGCAAATAAGTCGTTACAGAAAGGATTAGATATGGCAGCTAAAGGAGAAATAACTTTCTTCCCAACAATTGAAAGCTATATTGATGGTATAAATTATTATATAAGAAATACGAATTCTAAGCCCTTAGAATATTATCTACTTGATTTCGAACCAACTGAATTCACTTTATTAGATTTAATGTCAATTTTGAAGTTCCTTTCATTTTATTATTCTTGGGGGTACAGTGATCTATATCGATTAACAACATTTGATGCATTTACTCCTGTAAATGAAAGCTGGTATGCTGAGCTTTATCCAAAATATTTTCCATATCAAATTCCGGTATGTCCAAATTATGGTAGTTTTCCTCAAAGTCCAACACCTAGTCTCCCTACACCTGAAATTAGTGATGAACTAATTCAAGTGGTTTCAGAGTTTTTGTTTGAAGTGGAACAATTAGAATCACAGAAAGCATTAATTGATGCTGGAAATTTTCGAGGTTCTAATAATTGGGTTGTAGATGGTGTTAAAAGTGAAACTGGATTACCTATTCTAGCTAATGATCAACACTGGGGATGGCCGCTACCCCAATTTCTCTATGAAACTCATTTAGTTTCTGCTGATACAGACTTCAATTTTTTTGGGTATTCGGTGCCAGGACTTCCATATCCTATCGTTGGATTCAATGAATATGTAGGATGGGGTGAAACTATATTCCCAGCCGACGTATTAGACTGGTATTTTTTTGATACAGATGGCGAAGATCATTATATTTACAATGGAGAATCTGTAGCATATACAAAAAGAGAATATAATATTAAAGTGAAAGATAAATCTTCAGTAAAACTTACAGTTAAGGACACAGTTCATGGTCCTGTATTAAGTGATGTAATAGGAAGTAGAACTCCGGATTCATTAGAAAGTTCAAATATAGTTTTAGCTCCAAAATGGGTACCCAATAATATTACGTTTGAATGGCAAGCAATCTATGAAATGACTCATGCCCAGAATCGCCAAGATTTTGATGAGGCTTCGCGTCTTCTTGATACACCCCCTATGAATATTGTGTACGGAGACGTAGACGGAAATATCGCCATTCGACCCACTGGAAAAGTTCCTATACGGGATGATTCCAAAATTCCTTTAGGATATTATGGAAATGGTTCGTTACCTTATAATGGTTCTAATGGGGAAGGTGAGTGGATTGGATATGTACCGTTTGAAGATTTGCCAAATACCATGAACCCATCTCAAAATTATTTAGCATCAGCAAATCAAATTGCTGTTGGTCCAGAATACAAAGAATATTTCTTACAGAATAGTTATGCCCCATCGTATAGAGCTAGAAGAATAAATGATGTGCTTAATAGTTCAGCAGAGGGTAGTATTAGTGTTTCAGATATGGCAATGCTTCAATATGATATAAAATCTAGTGCCGCCGAATCCTTTACACCATATATAATACACATTATTGAAAGCCATTATGGTTCAAGTCCCTCAGGTCAAATTGCCGATGTATTAGCTTTATTGGATGATTGGGATTATGTAATGGACAAGGATTTAGCTGCTCCTACAATATATCGTAAGTGGCGTGCTTATTTCTATGATTTTACATTTGATGATGAATTCACAGCCTATAATGCTAAAGAGAGTGCTTATTGGACCCTTCTAGAATACTATATGAAAGAACAAGAGAATTCACACTGGTTTGATGATATTAGTACCACATCAATCAAAGAGACACGAGATGATATAATGTTAAAAGCTCTGAATAATACAATTGAATGGCTTGAGGATTTTTATGAAACAGATGATCCTTCAAAATGGAGATGGGGTGACCTTCATAAATTATATTTTAGTAGTATTACAGGATTAGCAGCGTTAAGTAAAGGACCGTATGAGGGAGGTGGTGAAGCGGTCACTATTAATCCTTCACCTGTAAATATTAAAAATGGTGTTGGATATTCAGGAGGTGGTGCTGCCCACAGATTAATTGTTGATTTTAGTAATATTAGTAACTCGAGAACATGCATATCTGGGGGGCAAAGCGGATTATCTAGTTCAAAGCATTATGCTGATCAACTGGAACAACTATTCTTACAAGGAAAACAGCACTACACTTATATACAACATACTGCTGTAACATTTCCTAAGAATATCATTGAATCTATCATCTATTTAAACCCACTGGAGGAATAACTAAAGATGAAATCAGAAAATATAGATTTACTGATAGGTGTTATTGTATCCTTCTTTTTAGCATCAATCTTAACATTTATTCCAGTATGGCAATTAGTTATAATTCCAGGGTTTATAGCAGGAGCTTTAAGTAAAACACTTAAAAGAGCATCGTTGACAAGTGGTCTTGGAACTTTAATGGCTTGGAGTTTGTATACACTATCAGGTGTTATCTTGACGAATATTGCCATAGTTTTTGATCAATTTGGTGCTCTGATTATTGGTCCCGGTTATGCTTGGTTATTTGTGCTAATAATACTATTAATAGGCTTAGTATTTGGTATTTTAGGGGGAGCTTTTGGATTTCTTATTAAAACAGTAATTAAAGGTTATAGACAAGAGAAGGAAGAATAATTTCCCAATAATCTTATTTTTTTTATTTTCTTTTTAATTTAATAGAGATGTTTTTTAGTGTTTTTTTATTAAAATTTAATAAAAACAAAAGAAACTCCAAAATTAAAAACAAGAAATCGTTTAATTATTTAAGCAAAAAATAGGAATAATCAAAATTTATAGTATCAACATAATCATGATTAAATCAATATTAATATGTGATAGCCAAGGTTATCCATTTTACATGAAGCAGATTGACCCTACTATGACTGAAATGGATTCCTCAATATTCAGTGGGTTAATCTCAGCAATAAGTACTATAGGGAAACAATTATTCAATGAGGATATAGCTACAATTACTTATGGCGACAAATATAAAATAACTATTATTACGAAGGAGCTGCTACAAATTGAAAAGACCATTTATTTTGTCTTTTTAGTTGAGGGAGAATGTGATCTTAAATTAATGAGACGGTTAAGCACTAACATCTTTATTGAAACGAAACACGTTTTAAAAGATCCAAGTGCCGCAAAATTAGACATCAAGCAAAAAGTAGATAAAATTTTAGCAGATTTATGACATCATCATAATTACTTGAGAGTTAATTTTTATCTATTCATAATGTCCAGTTGGTGATTAATTTTATAACATCGCCATTTATTTTTCATGAATCATTTTTTCATTAAATTTAGTATACGTGATCAGAAAAATGGAAGATGTAAATATATCAGTAGAAGACCTGCTTAAGATTGCGAAGGATGCTTTTCCGCCAACAGATGGTTCTGAGGTTTTAGAAGGAGCAAAAGAAGAAATAGAGATTCTTTGGGACAAGTGGGGTATTCCTCACATTTACGCAAAATCAATTAATGACGCATATTTCGCTCAAGGATATCTCCATTCACGCCATAGGTTGTTTCAAATAGAACAATTTCGTCGATTAATGACAGGAGAGCTTTCAGAAATAATAGGTGAGGAATTTCTCGACTCGGATAAACACTACAAAACAATAGGTATGCATAGAATTTCAAGAAGGTGTGTTGAGAGATTAAAAAAAGATCCTAAAAACGAACAGCTTCGGATGTTAGAATCTTATGTAAAAGGAGTAAATGCAGGAATTAAAAAGGCTCGAAAAAATCCACCTGTTGAGTTTGCGGTTCTTGATTTAAAAATCCGGGACTGGAGGATAGAGGACTCACTAAAAATTATGTGTTTAATAGACTGGGGACTATCAGGGAATTATCCTTTAGAACTACTGCGAGAGCAAATAGTTTCAAAAGTTGGATTTGAATTGGCTGATAAGATCATCCCTCTCTATTCTGGTGCTAAACTGGAGAAAGCAGTTGGAAGCAATGGGTGGGCAGTTAGCCCTAGTAAGTCAACAACGGGAGCAGTTCTTTTTGCGAACGACCCCCACTTACCTCTTATGTTACCCGCGATTTGGTTTTTAGTCCATATAAATTGCCCTGAATTGAATTCTATTGGAAGTTCATTTCCGGGATTACCTTCTGTTATATTAGGGCATAATGAAAAAATTGCGTGGGGTTGTACAAACGTAGGAGCTGATACAATTGATTTATTCAAACTAAATATAAATCCTGAGAACTCTAATCAATATCGATTTGATGGTCATTGGTTAGATTTTGAAATCATTGAAGACCCGATTACTATTAGGGATAAAGCTGATCCTAATCCTTTCAAAGTATTGATGACTAAATATGGTCCAGTTATAGAGTATGTTGAAATAAATAGGGAAGTGAAGAAATTAGATCTTCCAGGAAAGTTTGCGTTACGTTGGGTAAGTCATGAAGGAAATCTTGAGGACTCATTAGATGGTTTTCTCAAGATTAATAAAGCTTCAAATTGGGCTGAATTTCGGGAGGGAACAAGTCTTATGACAGTTAATCCTCAAAATTTTGTCTACGGTGATGTTGAAGGTAACATCGGGCTCCAACATGGAGGAAGGATCCCCATTAGAAAATTTGGAGATGGAGCAATGATTACTCCGGGTACAGGCGAAAAATACAATTGGAAGGGTCTAGCTCCGTTTGAGAAATTGCTATCAATTTATAACCCTCCAGAAAATTTTGTATATACAGCTAATTATAATGAAAATAAAGCTCCGAATGGAGTACTCATTTCCCAAGATTCAAATGGTTTCTATAGACAGAAGAGGTTGAAAAATTTGCTTCAATCAAAGGAAAAAATTTCTCAGCAAGATTTTATGGACTTCCAAAATGATCTTTACTCAGAAGAGGCACGAGAATATTTGCCTTTATTGTTAAAGCACCTAAATACTTCTGATATCAATCCTGAGATTATGGCATATTTGGAAAATTGGGATTTCCAGTTAACAAAGAATAGTATTGGAGGGACACTTTATAAAATTTGGTTGTATGAAACGATAAAAAAGATATTAATTCCGCTAATTGGTAAAGATCTTGTCGAACCTTATCTTGCAAGCAGTCCTTTTGATCTTAAAAGATTAGTGAAATTATACGATACTAAAAGTGAAGATCTAGAGAATCTTCTTAATGAAACGCTAAAAATAACGATTGAATTCTTATCCGAGAAACTCTCTCCTGACTTTACAAAATGGAAGTGGGGTGCTATCCATAAAACTACGCTAACTCATCCGTTTTCATCTGTAAGTGAAGAAGCTAAGGTTTTAAACATCGGACCTTTTAAGACTGGAGGTGATCCAAATACTCTTTGTAATGGCTACTACATTCCTACCAACGACTTTCAAGTTTTTGCCGGACCTTCATATCGCCAAATTCATGATTTAACCGATTGGGATAAATCTTTAGTTGCGTTACCGGGTGGCCAATCTGGACTGCCATTTCATAAACATTACAACGATTTGATGAAATTATGGGTAAAGGGTAAATATGTTCCTTTTCTATTCACGCGTGAGGCAATTTCTAAAAATTTAGAAGGAATATTCACAATCATTCCTAAGTAAAATCCAATTTTTTTTATTCCTTACTCAAATTTTTTTTAATTTCTAAATTCTAAAAATATATGGCATACGAAATTTTTGTCATCATACTAATTAATAATTGACCAATTTAATAATACAAGACAATGAGTTATAATCAAATCGTTGAAGGTAAACCTGGAGATGAGAAATTCTTTCTAGGAAATGAAGCGATTGCTCGTGGTGCTATAGAAAGTGGTATAGATGTTTATACATATTATCCGGGTACTCCAAGTTCTGAAATTGGAGAGATTTTTTCTGAAATTTTTAGGAAAGTAGGAATGAAATGGGTAGAAAGTAGTATAAACGAAAAAGTTGCGATCGAAGTTGCTGGTGCTGCTTATGCTAGAGGGGCGACTGTGATGGTGGGTATGAAAAATGTCGGATTAAATGTCGCTTCAGATCCTTTATTTGCTCTTGTTACTACCCGCCCAAAAAATAAAAATTCGACGATGGTTGTTATAGTTGCTGATGATCCTCAACAACATTCGAGTGCAGTCGAAATGGACTCACGAAATTACTTAAAGATTTTTAAAATACCCGCGTTAGAACCAAGTAATCCTCAGGAATGTTTAGAGTTTACTAAAAGTGCTTTTCAGATTTCAAGAGAATTAAAACTTCCAGTTATATTGAGAACCGTTACGATGGTTTCCCATTCCAGAAGTAATGTTACAATTGGAGATATAAAACAATCAGAAATCGAGGATAATTTTGATTTATCAAAAGAAGTGAATGTCGCTTCAAGAATTTATTTCTTAAAGTTAAAAGAAGACCAAATTTACAATAGAATGAGATTAGCATTAGAATTGTCTGAAAATAGTCCGTTAAATCAAATTAAAAATGAAAATGAAAAAAATGATCAAGAGTTAGGGATTATTACGAGTGGTGTATCATATAGCTACGTAAATGAAGCTCTGGAATTTCTTAGCTTAAAGGCACCAGTTCTTAAAATTGGTTTTATAAATCCACTTCCAGAAAAATTGATAACGTCTTTCTTAAGAAAATTCAAACAAATAATTGTTGTAGAAGAAAATGATCCTTTTATTGAAACCCAAATTATGGCAATTGCTCAAAAGAATGGTCTAGAGCTGAAAATCCATGGGAAAAATCCATTTTCATTTGATATTAAACAAGGAATTTTATCAATGATTGGTGAATTAAATCCAACGAAAATAGCTTTAGCAATACAAAGAATTACAAAGATTAAGCCTAAAATTGACTTAGAGCTTATACTTAGTAAGGAATACGAAACAGTAGGTAGAAAATCTACAATGTGTCCGGGTTGTCCCCATAGAACAACGGGTTTTGCTCTACAGAAAGCAGTTAAAAAAATAAAATCAAAATTAGAGAAAGAAATCTACTTTTATCAAGACATTGGTTGTTATACTCTTTTATCCTATCCTCCTTTGTCATTTGCTAATGTGAAGTATTGTATGGGCTCAAGTATTGCTTTAGCTCAAGGAGTTGCTCACACATCTGATAACTTAAATATAGCGATCATAGGCGATGGTACTTTCTTTCATAGCGGAATTCCAGCACTCTTAAATGGAATTTATAATAGAGCCCCTATCTTAGTTTTAATATTAGATAATGGTTGGATAGGTATGACAGGTCAGCAACCTCATCCAGGGAGTGATATTCACCATTATTATGACGGAAAGTTTAAGGATAGGATAAATTTAGAAAATTTTTTAGAAGGTACTGGTGCTAACGTTAGCAACATAACACGCAGTGAACATGGTGATGAGAATTATATCTCAGAATTGATTGAGCTCCTTTATAATAGAGGTTCTGAGGTGTTAAAAGAAAAGACGTTACAGGTCATTCTTATACAAGACGAGTGTATCCAGAAAGTTATTAAAAGAAGGGAGTTAACAAAACGAAAAGTTGATGTAGAGTTATGTAATAATTGTGGTGTATGTTATAATCAGTTTTTGTGTCCAGTGATGAGTGAAGAGGATGAAAAAGCTTATATTGATTCAAATGAATGTTTAGGATGCGGAATCTGTGAAGAGATTTGTCCAAGTAAAGCTATCAAGGGGGAGAGTAAAAATGAAATTTAATAATTATACGAGTGTACTCACTGGTTTAGGGGGTCAAGGTTTAATAAGCATATTAAAAATTTTAGGAAGCGCTTTAATGAGGAAAGGATATAATGTTATTAGTTCTGAAACTCACGGTCTTAGTCAAAGGGGAGGTAAGGTAACATGCTTCCTCCGTTTTGGAGATAATCTTAATGCTCCAATTCCTATGATAGGGACGGCAGATATGATAATTTCTATGGAAAAAAGTACTATATTAGATGTACTTCAATATTCCAAACCTGATCGAAGTTCAAAATTAATAATCTCTACGTATGAGAAAAAAATATCTAATATAGAGTATCCTTCTATGGAAGCATTAGAAAAGGCTCTAAACGAGAACTCAAATGATGTTGTTTTTGTTCCAACGAAAACCATCGCAGAGAAATATAAGAATTTTAAAATTTTAAATATCTTCATATTGGGTTTTATTTTAAGATTTATACCACTACGTAAGGAAGATATTGAAAGCTCTCTAAATACAACATTCAGCGGAGAATATTTAGATATAAATCTAAAAGCCCTTCATGAAGGGTGTATTCTTTAATGTTGTTAGATTATACGGTTTTAACGAGAAAATGTCTGTTAAACACAAGTTGTTAAAAACTCAGCATAGATTATTTCACTATATATCCCATATTCGAGTTCATTAAGCAATTCAAGTGGTTTTGCTCCATTATGGTATTCATCTAAGATATCAGTTTTAAATAATAACTGAATTAAAAACCAGTATTTGAGATATTCTTCTCGTGGTATTGCTTTTAATAACTTTCTAATGAGGTTTTTAAGTTTCCTGTTGATACTAATCGAATCCTTCAATTTTACTGCTTCAAATTCCTGATATAAGGATAAAATTTCATCTATATAATCTACTGATAACTCTTTTCCTTTTAACCGCGCTGAATTAATATGTTCGTGTTTGATTATATTATCTTTTAATGCTTTAGTAATGGTATCAATTACGTCATTAATTTTATAAGGTTTTTCTAAAAAAGCGATTGCTCCTGCAGCAAAAGCTTTTTCTTTAATACTATCATTTGCGCTTAAAAAAATGATTTTACTATTCTCAGCGAATTCTATGATTTCTCTAGCCGCATCAATTCCATTTTTTAATGGTAAATGATAATCCATTAAAATTATATCAATTTTTTTCTCAGAGTTCTCATTAATTTCTCTAACTTTTTCTACAGCTTCTTTTCCATTCTCAGCAAAGGCAATTACTTTATAACCCCCCCATTCAAGAATTTTAATCATTAGAGTCCTAGATGTAATACAATCTTCAACAAGAAAGATGTTTGCTTTATAATTTTGTTGTTTTTCAGATATTATAATCACCCTCACATTTTCAATAAAAAAAATTAGTGGATTTAAAGAAAACAATTTAAATAGCTGCAGAGTTGATTCTTTTATTAGAAAGGTTATTATTATTGTCTTTTGATTTTTCTAATAACGCTTTCATCTCGTCACCTAAATATTCAAGTTTAGTTGCTGTCGCAGTAATTTCTTGCATCGATGATGTTTGTTGCTCGGTAGATGCACTAATTTCTGCCATCGAATTAAAAGCAAATTTGATTTTGCTGATAATTTCATAGATCTTATCACCAGTAGTTCTAATTGCTGATTTTGAAGCTTCAGCTAACTTTCGAACTTCACTTGCTACAACAGCAAAACCTCTTCCATGTTCTCCGGCTCTTCCAGCTTCTATAGAAGCGTTTAATGCTAACAAATTTGTTTTTTCAGAAATACTAGTAATTATATCCATAACATCTTGGATTTCATTCGATGATTTCATGACGTCTTTAGTGGTTGTTGCCATCTCCTGAGTAGATGCGGAAATTTCTTCTGAGGCTGCATTTACTTCGCTCGCGGTTGCTGCTAATTCGGTAGCAATATTAGATATATTTACGCTTGTTGCTGAAGCGGTTTTAAGAAGTGTAGTTAATGTATCGTTTACTCTCACAATCCTCTGTTCTATTAATGCTACTAAACCTGTCATCAAGAGAATCGATACAAAAAAAATCATTATTCCTTCTCCGAAGTTTTCAATTATAATTCCCCCCATAGAAGAGTATAGTTGATTTATGACTACTATTAAAGCAGATATAATCACTAAACCTAAAAAGGCATGAGTAGGAGTATTTTTTCTCTTATAGATTCGAATAAATAAAAATAGAGCAATCACTAGTAATATCAGCAGTACTATTAGAATTCCACTGATAGCAAGATTCATTATTGAAACTGCTGCTAAGAGGGATTGATCCTTTGAGTTACTATTTTTAATGAAAATGTCGTAATACTCCTTAACCACTGCGATAAAGATGCTAATTACCGACAACATAATAAAAACATATGAGACGAGTGATAACTCTTCAAGTAAGCTTTCAAAATTTATTAGTACAAAACCAATAGAAAGTAAAATATACATTGGAAGCCATTTTAAGAGATCACGTCTTTTATAACAAACTAATATGAATACTATTGTTGCTAAAATCGATATGAACGAGTATTCAAAAACCAAAGCATTTAATTCTAACATTTTTCATTCTTCACCCTATTTTAAAAACAATTTCTAATTATTATTTTGCATTAATTATTATTATATTAACCAATTTTTGCATAAAGCAATGTGTTTTTATGTAATATGTATAAACTTTTATTTAAATTTTTGTTTTTTATGTAAAATCATATGTTTTTGTACAAATAAAGTTTTTAATTTGATATGAAATATTTATTTATCGAAAATGGTTTATTGGATTTTTTGTTAAAATGCGTTATAATAGAACCAGTAATTAAACATTTAATATGACTGGTAAGGAGAAAATAATAGAATTTCAGTTCCCTCAGGTCGTCACAAATTTTTTTAAAAAAAAAGGCTATAGATTTTCAAGAAAATCTTCTACTGATTTATGGTATTCCTCTCGGGCTTCATAATTCACCATATGTCCAATATTTGGTGAGAATTTAATCAACTTAGAGTTAGGAATTTTCTCGTGTAAGATTTCCGAGCCTATTGGGAGAATGTATTTATCCTTATCTCCCGTTAAGATTAATGTAGGAACAGTTATCGTGTGTAATTTGTTTTCAACATTATAATTATGAACGATTGCATTCATCGTTTGAAACCCAATAAACTCTTTGTTTTCAAGAGTTTTATCGTTAAATTCTTTTATGAATTCTGGATGAGCCTTCATGTATTTACGGTTAAAACACAGTTTAGTATGGATATTTTCAATTGTTGATCTCTCAATGAATTTCATTTTTCCTGCTCTTAAATCTTCAATGTATTGAACTAATCCAGGATTGTCTAATTTTGCAGCAGTTCCCATTAGTACCAACCCCTCTAATCTTTCTGCTAAAGAAGGTGTTGTAGCATAAGTAAGCGCGATCATTCCACCCATACTGTGTCCATGGAGGATGATTTTTTCATCCCCGATAATTTTATGCAGAGTCTGTTCAAGATAATTGGTAAGATCAGTCATTTCATATGATTCGTTTTCAGGTTTATCGCTTTTTCCATGCCCTAAATGATCTATAGCGATAACTCTATACTTCTTTGAAAAATATTCAACTTGATCTTCATAAATCCATGAAGCACCAAGAAATCCGTGAATGTAGACAATAACTCTCCCATTACCTTTATCCATATAGTTTATTTTATATCCTTTATCAATTTCTACGAACGGCATGCTTAAATTATTACCTTTAAATTTTTTTTATAATAATTTCTATAGATTTCGAGATAAAAAGTTTTTCAAAACTATTTCTTCTTTTTGTTAGAAATTATCTTACGAGCTAATGCGAGAAAAGTATTTTCTATCAATTCCCCTGATTTTGTAGTAGTTTCAATATATGTTATTCCTTCTTTTTTCGCAAAGGCACGTACTTCATCGCGATCAATATGGACTCCAACTTCTTCAATTTTATCTAACTTATTTCCTATTAATACAAGTGGAAAGTCCTTTCCAGTAGATTTCTTTATTTCTGAAAGCCATTTTTTTATTTCATCGTAAGTTTCCTCACTTGTAAGGTCAAAAACTAACAAAGCTCCGGAAGCGCCTTTATAAAAGGTACTTCGAATGAATTCAAAGCGTTTTTCCCCTCCAATATCCCATATCGAAAGACAAGCATTTTTTCCCGGTTCAAATTCTACATCTCTGGTAAAAATCTCTACTCCTATTGTTGATTTATAATCCAATTTAAATTTGCTCTTAATAAAATTGGTAATCAGTTTAGATTTTTCAGCAGCATCAGGACCAGTGAGTAAAATCTTCAGTTTATAATCTGGATGCTTGCTTATATATTCCTTCTTTAATTGGATTTTCTCTTTCTTATTTCTCATAGATTTTTTCTGTTTTTTAATAATTAAAAAATCTTATCCACGAGAATTTAATGGCATTTAATCATTTTAAATGTTTTTGTAGATTGGTGAGCTTTTTCTCTAATTTTTTGATTCTAGATTCCGTATCTTCAAACACGGACGATTCTTCTAGAATTTTCAATCCTTCTTTATAATAATTAATTGCTTTAATGTAATCCTTCTTTTTCACAGCTTTTTCTCCTATTTTTAGAGCATATTCTAGTTCTAATTCTTTAATTTTTTTATCTAATTCTAAAATCATAAAGGAGATTTTTCCAACTTGGTCCTTAAAATCAAAACCCGTTGCTAAATAAAGTGCTTTCTCACATTCTTTTTGAGCTTCCTTATAGGCTAAACCTTTTTCGGCTGCTTCTGCCTTTTTAATAAAAGAAGCTATTGATCTTTTTACTTCTTCTTCACTCATATATTTAGCTTTTTCTTTTAATTCATTTATTGCGTTCTCATTAGCAATTATTGGAGAGATTAATTCATTATTAGCAATTCTGGTTGCTTGCGACTCATGAAAATTACTAATTGTATTTTCAGCGGTTTCAATGGTAGTAGGGATGATTACTTCTTTATCAATTAATTGATGAATTTCATAAAGGATTCTATTTGCTCCAATATTAACTATTTTTTGTACTTCGTCAATTAAATTTATAAGAAAAAAGAATTGTTTTGAAGCGAGCAATTCTGTTGCTAAGTCAACTATTGCTTTTTGTATAGGATTCTTTTCAATCGCTTCTATTACACCTGGTAAAAAAGTGTGGGTTAGAACGTGGGGGAAGACTAGTTTGATATTAAAAGTCTCTATAAAGAAATCAAGAGTATGTTCAAATTCAAGCATTCCTGTCCTTACAAGCACTCCTATTTTATCAAGATATCGACCTTCATAATCAATTAAAAAGTCTGTAACAAGGTTTTTCAAACTATCTGAAGCTTTATTATCTAAAACCATCGCAACTCTTAGAAATTCTCCATTCTTTAGGAGAATATTGAAATTGTGGTATTGGAATTCATAGAATACCTTATTTTGTTCAAAACCTGTGTTATGATTTATTACAGTACTCGATTCTGAAAAAGTGATATTGGCTTGTATAAAACCTGATAATAACTCTATATCTACTCCAGCACCAGAAATGGGGTAATCTATTACGAGCAATCCTGAATCTTTTGCAAGTAATACGATATGTTTTATGTTTAATACATCTAAAAACTTCTGCCAAATTAGATCCTGAAACATTTGTATTCTTTTTTCTTCAGAATCTATTAATGTGATTTTAATATTCTGATTCACATCTAAACTATATTTTTTAAGTTGAGTTTTAACACAATCAATACAGAGATTAGGGTAATCTTTGCAATTCTCTTTTTCTATTTGACAGTCAAAGCCTATTCTACTTATTTGAAAATATACCAATTACATCATTCCTTTTTTTATGAATATATGATAAATAGAGTACAATAAAATAATATTATCGATTTATTCCTATATTCGCGATATTAAACCATACAAATCTATATTTGAGATTAAAAATATAGTTAAAAGCAGCCTAATCCTTTTATTATCAAAAAAAATAAGTTAGTAGTAAAAAAGTATAAAAACTTTATTCGATTGATTTTAAAAATGCCATAAATATTTGTTGGGAAGGTTCTGGTAATTCCTCAACAGTTTTTTTAACTTTTTCTATGAAATCATCTTTTGATTTGGAATCTTTTAAGATATAATTATCAAGATCTCTGAATTTGTTAGTAATTTTTTCATACGCATGTGTGTAGTTGTCTAAATGTTTACTTACTAATAATTTCCACTCTTGACTTTCAGAATATTTTTCTTTATCCTTATCCTTTTTATCTTTCTTATCTTTATCTTTCTTATCCTTGTCCTTGTCTTTATCTTTCTTATTTTTGTCTTTTTTATCCTTGTCTTTATCTTTATCTTTCTTATCTTTATCTTTTTCTTTTCCCATAGGATATCAACTGATTTAGATTTTATTCTATTTCAAATATGATATATAATATATTTAACAATTTGGAAAAAAATGCTATAAAAATTATAAAATAGAAAAATAAAGAGATTAATATCGACTGGATATTGACTTATTGATGGAGGTTAGTTATTAGATATCATTTAAGTCTTTTTCTTACATTTTTATATGTAATTGTTGATAAAAGAATGGCAGTAATCCCCAAAATTATCATTAATCCAAGATACCCAGGAATTCCTCCTCCTGCTTGATCACATGAACCACTACCTACGATTTTACATTCCGTATTATCTCCGCCCACAACACAAGTCGCTGTTACTTGAATCCTAGCACCCTCATTGGCCGTGATATTGTATGTGTAGCTAAAAGTACTTGAGGTGGGTTGACTAGTATAAAGCTCATTTAACACCATACTTCCATTAATTGTAATGTATACAGATTCAATGTAATGAGAATTTCGATCAGAAACACCGTGGATTATGGTTACCGTAAGTACTTCAGTATTTGAGTCGTAGTCTAAAGTAAGATCAGCTGGACTGTGTGCTTTTACATTTAAAGTAGCAGAAGTAATGTAAAGTAAAGAAACTATCGCAATAATACAAATTAATCTTTTTTTTATCATTTTATTATCTGTTTCTTTTTTTCTTAGATTTATACGAATAATGTTCGTTTAACTACAGAGACAGTTTAATATTTAAGGATTTATGCCATAACTTATAAGTAAAAATTCTCAAGAAAAAGGAAGGAAATATATTTATTTAATTTTGTACTGACTTTTCAAGAAATTTATGATATAATCTTTAACTTTTTCTCGGTCGGGTAAACTAGCTATCATTCCATATATAGCAGCATCTCCATCAGTAGATTCTCTAGGATGTTTAACAACATCTTTAACAGCATCTCTGAGATCATTCAAAAACTTATCAACAATTGATGCATGGTGAGGATTTACCATCATGTGTAAAGCATTAGGAAACTGAATTCTGTCTAAGTGCCAACCCTTCTTATCCAATAAGTCTCCCAAATTATATATATCAATTATCTCAGAGGTGAAAGAAAAAACACTCATCACAGGTTTTCCAATAATATAGAGCTCAGAGATTTCTTCAATTCCTTGGATCAGTTTATCTGTTGCATCCATAACGTCTTTTGCCAGTTTTAAATACCCATCTATCCCTAATGTATTCATTGCTGCCCAAGCCGCAGCAATCGCACCCCCAGGGCGAGTTCCTCTCATAGAAGGTGAAATATAGATTCCCCCTGACCAATCAGTATATACAGAAAATTGGTGTTTCCAAACTCGTTCTTTTCGATATAAAATTGTAGAGGCTCCTTTTGCTCCATAACCATATTTATGAACATCGGCAGAAATCGAAGTTACCCCCGGCACGGAGAAATCAAAATCAGGCACTTCATAGCCAAGTCTCTTCACAAAAGGTAACATAAAACCTCCAAGACAAGCATCGACATGCATTCCGATATTATGATTTTTAGCGATGGCAGCAAGTTCTGAAATTGGATCAACAACCCCTCTTGGAAAATCACAAGCAGATCCAACCATCATGATTGTATTATCTGTTAATGCTTTTTCCATTGCTTTCACATCTGCTTGATGAGTTTTTTTATCTACTGGCACTCTTATTGACTTAACTTTGAAATAATCTGCTCCTTTTTCAAATGCGGGGTGTGCAGAACTAGGTAAAACCATTTCTGGCTTCTTAATGTTCGGAAATTTTTTTTCTGCCCAATCTCTGTATGTTTTTATTGCCATTAAGATACTTTCTGTTCCTCCTGAAGTCATGCTTCCACAACATCTTTTATCTCCATTGAAAATGTCAACAGCCATAGATATCACTTCTGTTTCAAATTTCTTTAGACTGGGAAAAGCTAATGGGCTTAATGCGTTTTTAGAAAAGAACATGGTATATGCTTTTTTGAGCATTTCTGTATGCTTATCTGAGGCATGATACACTAAGGACCATACCTTACCATCTCGCCAATTTATATCATCTTTTCGGATTTCCTCCATTACATTGAGGATATCTTCATTTGAAATACCCTTTTCGGGGATTACTATCTTAGGCCTAACCATCTCATTTCACAGGAAAATTCAAAATTTTATTATTGTTTTAAATTAATTGTAAAATAATAAATAAACTATTTGAGTTATTGAACCGAAAATTTAGAAAAAAAAATAAAAAGTTATTTTAACTATAGCAAGTTAACAGAAATTAATAGATTTTAGTGGAGAAAAGAATCAAAGTATTGAAGACTGGATCATTTTCAGAAACTTTAAGAAATCAACTGGACTCTGTTAAAGATATTGATGGATTTCCATGGGCAGGGGATGAAGACATTTTAAATTTATCTGAGCCCCCATCCTATACTATTTGTCCAAATCCCTTTATTAATGACTTCATAGAGAAGTATGGAGATCCTTACGATTCCATAAATGATATCTATAAGAGGGATCCTTTTATAAAAGACATAAGAGAGGGAAAACATCATCCAATTTACTTAGCCCATACATATCACACTAAAATTCCACACCAAGCAGTTCAGAAGTTCATTGAATATTATACTAATCCCGGGGATATCATCTTTGATGGGTTTTGTGGGACGGGAATGGTTGGGATTGCGGCAACCTTATCTAATAGAAAAGCTATTCTCTCTGAAATATCCCCCTTCGCTACATACATTGCCAATAATTTCTTAAATTCATTACATCCCGAAGAATTTATGAAAATTTTTGAGGAAATATTACGTGATGTTAGAGAAGAATGTGATTGGATGTATAATACGAACCACACAAATAAAGCTATGAATACAAGAACAAAGAAATATGCTAGAGATATTAAAGCCTCTGAAAATATAGGAAATATTAACTACGTTGTATGGAATGATGTATATGAATGCCTATACTGTCATAATGAAATATGTTTTGGAGAAACTCCTAATGAGAGAAAACCCGGAGAGGTACATGACCAATTTAATTGTCCTTACTGTGATTCAATAGTCATTGAAAGTAAAGCAAAAAAGGTGAAGCTCGAAAGATATGATGATATTTTACACAAAGTCATTGAAGTTGTAAAGGAAAAACCGATTCTAATAAGCTACTCTGTTGGTAAATCTAATTACTGGAAAAAACCTGATGAGTACGACTTTCAATTAATTGAAAAGACTGAGAGTATAAAAGTTCCTTACTGGGTACCGAATAAAAAAATGCCGCCCGGTCGTAGTACTTCTCAAGCTTTAAAATCCCATAATATAACCCATGTACATCAATATTTCACAAAACGGAACTTATATGTTATTTCTAAATTTCTTAACTTATGTAAAAAAAGAAATTTCAAAATTTGGTTCTTAATTAGTTCCCTGCTGCAAAAAGCTTCAAAATTAATGGCTCTAAATAAAGATTACATAGGTAGAGTAACTAAAGGTACTTTATATGTGTCATCAACACGACAAGAAATTAATATATTCTATTTTTTAAATAAGAATATAACCTCTTTCAAACAAGCTTTAGAGATTCTGAACTTTAGTAAAAAGTTCATTATTTCCACACAATCTACAACAAATTTAAGCAATATTCCTTCTAATTCAATAGATTATATATTTACAGATCCCCCATTTGGAGGGAATATCATGTATTCGGAATTAAATTTTATATGGGAAGCATTTCTAAGAGTTTATACTAATAATGAACATGAAGCAATAGAAAACAAAGTTCAAGGCAAAAGTCTTCGAGATTACACTAATTTAATGGAAAGATGTTTTATGGAAATGTTTAGAATACTTAAACCGAATAGATGGATTACTATTGAATTTCATAACTCAAAAGCTTCTGTGTGGAATAGTATTCAAACAGCAATAAAAAATGCTGGTTTTGTTATTTCTCAAGTGTCTGTTTTAGATAAAAAAGTGGGAAGTTTTAAACAAATAACAACGGTTAACTCAGTAAAAAATGATTTGATTATTAATGCTTTTAAACCTATAAAAGAAACTTCTTCTCAAATGCTAAAAAATGCTGATGAAGGCTTTGATATTCAATTCTTGAGGGAACAATTAAAAAATCTTCCTATCCAACCGACTGTAAGCCGCACAGATAAAATGCTCTTCTCAAAAATGCTATCATATTATGTTGAGAATGGCTTCGAAATCACCGCTAATTCTACAAGTTTTTATAAAATGCTCGATGTAAATTTTGTGGAAGTAGATGGATATTGGTTTCTTAGAGAACAGATAAAAATTTATAAAAAATTGAAAGGAGAAATAAGAGATAATTAGATTCCTCTTTCGGTTAATACTTTATTTATAGTTTTTAGATTGTTCGAGTTAAGGTTATAAAGTTTAAAAACAAGTAAATTAATTAGCTTGTCTGTGAGAAAAATATTCCTCTCGATACTCTTGTATTTTAATTTGCTCCTATTATAATCTGTCATTTTTTGGGCTAAATAGGCGAGAACATCGTGTAGGACATCATTTTTTATAGTTGTCGGATTATTATCATCATTTTCAAATTGTCTATTTATGAAACTTTCAAATATAACCAAATCTCCATTATTTAAGAAAGATTCATAGAATTCAATCATCTTTTTATATGAAGATTTAAGTATCATCTCACTGGTGGTAAATTCAATCTTTTTAATTGGAAATCGGTCTAAATGAATCTTCTTCAATTGGGGTGTTGTTTCTCGGTTTGTTACGAGCTTTTCAATATAATAAAACTTGAATAGTGAGGAATTAATTAATGAAAGTATATAAAAGGGAGAATATTTTCCTTTGAAATTAAAAAGAAAATATAGGGATTGTTCGGGGTATATTCCTGATTCATCATAAGCGGAATAAAGGACTTTTCCAGTTTTTCGCAATAAAACTTTAGGTATTGCTCCTAATTTTTGTATATCGGTTGTTCTTCCTGTGATGTTTTCTTTTTTAAACTCAAAATGGAGTTTTCCATTCAAAGAATAACTTCCAATGTTGAGACCTTTTATTACTTCTATTTGTTGGTTGCTGACTCTAGTTTTTGTAATTAAATTGGATTTTCCTCCAAAACCACTTGTGGTTTCGGCAATATGATCTATTTTGATTGTATGAGCTGCTTTGATCGCCTTAATAGCCTTGAATATTTCTTTGCTCCTAAAGAATGAAAACTCTGTTTCTCTAGCACTTTGAAAATATTTAGAGTTTACCAAAACAGCCTCATTCTTATAATTCCTAACAGCTATTTTATAACTGTTAACATACTTTTTTGCGGTAAGAGAATATATCAAAGTATCTGCAATGATATTTGGAAATGGAGTATTAAATATCAGGGAATTAAGTGAATATTGGTTAAGCATAATTACTCTTAAATATTCTAAACTCTCATTAAACGCTAGCCTATCAGGTACAATATAAGAGTGTCGGCCTCCCTTTTTTAACAACTTTAAAGATTGAAGGATAAAATACTCGTAAGCATTTGGCATATAAGTGTTTTCCGGGAATTTATCTTCTAAATACGAGATTTCATAATCATCAAACATATGTGCTGAATATTTCCCACGAACAGAAGCCCAGGGAGGATTACCAAAAATTACATCAAAACCATTTCGCTGTTTTCCAAAATTATCGAGTTCAAAGAAAATCTCAGGAAATTCTAACTGCCAATGAAAAAATTGTTTTTCTTCGGAAAATTGTCTTATTCTCTTTATAATATCTAATTGCTTCAGTTGAATCCAAGTTTCTTCATTACAATTCAGGATCTCTGTATACATTTCCTTATACTTTTCATGTTCTATCAAATTTCCATAAGTTATGGCTGTTTTCAGATCAGCTATAGTTCTAAATCGTTCATAAGTGTGGCTTTCCTTGAAATTTTTAACTCTTTTGTATTCTTGTTGCAATGAGTAAAGGATATCAGGTTCTTCGAAAAGCTCACCAACCAAACTATTTCCTAATTTTAATCTATTACTTAAGCTGTTGGCTGAACAATCGTGAGAAAATGTTGTAAACCAAAGGATCATCCTAGAAAGTTCAACAGCTATATCATCTGAGTCTACCCCATAGATACAATGAGATAGAATTTCTCTTTTAGCCCAAATTAATGTATAAGAATCGCTTTCGGATGATTCTTCAATTTTTTTCTCCTTAAGGAGGATTGTATTGAGTTCTTTCGCTAGATAATTAACAGCTTCCTCTAAGAAATAACCGCAACCCATAGCATTATCAAGAATTTTAATTGATAAAATGGCTTCAGACCGAGTTTGAGTATTATGTGTTGCTTCATTTAATTTCTGTTTGACCATAGGTTCAAGAGCATCTTCTACAATGCATTTCACTATTTCTTTAGGAGTGTAGAATATTCCTTTAGGTTTCTTCTTACCTTGATCTCTTATTAGAGAGATCCCTCTATTCTTAGAATAATGCAATTCAAATTCAAGCAAACCTTCATATATAGTTCCTAAAAATCTAAATTTCAGCTCAGAATAGTCAACAAATATTAATTTTTTAAATTCGGTATCCCTCATTCTTGAAACTAAATCAATTGCTTCTGATAAGTATGAATCTTCTATTTCCCATTCCTCTAAATTTGGATTTTTTGTTGGATCAAATAAATCCCCATCATAGGACCACAAGGATTCACTCCCTCTATTAATTAAATTAAAAAGATCTTTTAATTCATACCAAAGTGTCGTACTCAATGAGTTCTTATATTTTCCATCAGCAATCTCATATTTCAATTGATGAAAACTATAATTACGCCAATAAGGGGAATCTTTAGAATCTAAGATCCCTTTAGCTGTCCCGTACAGTACAAAAAAAAACCGAAAGAGAAGATTTATTGTACTATGCTTAACTTTTAAAAGATCTTCTGAATCATTTGGATCCAGATTATTTTTTGACTTTTGAAAAAAACCCCAAATAAGCTTTTGCCATGCTTTAAAGATGTTTCCTTTAAAGATTGTCCCAATTTCTTGAGTAGCCAAAAATAATCTTCTCTTCGATTAAGAAATTTAATTATTGATACAAAGCTTAAACACTATCTATAAAATTTCTTTTCTATAAAATTTCTTTTAACATTTCGTGAAATATATAGTAAAGAGATGAATATACAAAACCCTACAATAATGACGTACATATAATTATAGTACACATTTACTTCAGCGACGTATCCTGCTATAATAGGAGTGGCCCCAAAACCAATACCTATTAAAATTTCATTCCTTATTGAGTATTTTGTAGAATCTTTTGCGGTTCCATATTCAAGCATGATTTTCATGCTAGTGCCATGAATGAATCCTAATAATATTCCTACACACGCGATCATTATAGAAATATAAAAGATATTTTGTACAAGGACAATTGTTACCGCCATTATTGACAATCCTAGAATCGATAGTACACTAGCAATTTTCCTGGTATATACTTTCATAGAATTAATTAGCGTTAACCCAATAAGTTGTGTAAATTGAATTCCCGCTTGTACTAAATAGGTTAAATAAGATGGGCTATCAAATGCTTTGAGGATGAATGGATACCCAAACATAAAAATTGATTTAGATATTGCTAAGTGCATTATTCCCAACCAAGAGAATAAAATAGGAAAAACGATCATAGGAGTGTTGGAATTAACTAATAAATCCTCTTCTATATCCAAGTGTGAAAGGGGATCTTCCGTTTGGTAAATCAATTTTTTTTCAGAAGTTGGCGATTTAGGTTCTTTAGTTATGAAAAAACTCACTGGTATTAATAGGAATGATAAAATCCATGCTATTATCATAGTAAGATAATCACTCCAAGAAAAAGCCCAGATAAAACCAACGAGTAATCCAAGAATGAAGCCGGAGTTCCAGGAAAAATTAAAAAGGGCAAAATTCTTTTTTGATTTTTTTGCTGTGCTAACTCGTTGCCATTTACTTAACAAATATAAACAATTTGGCCAAAAAAGACCCATCGTGAGACCGATTCCTATACGGCATATGATCAAGAACCATGGTGCAGAATATAATATTTGAGCCCCACTCAATAGAGGAGTTAATATTGAATTTAAAATAAGTGCATTACGCATTCCTATTTTTTTAGTTAACATTTGTCCTAACACAGGGGATATGATATATGTAAGAGCACCGGCGCTTGAAATAATCCCCAAAGTGCTTTCTCTGATTTCTATAGTAAAATAAAGATAATTAAACAAAGCTCTTTCAAAGATTGATACATAAAATAACCTAATAAATGCTAACATGAATATAGGCCAAGCATGGTAATCATGTAGAGATGAGTTGCTAGAGTTATTCATCTTAGTATGAAAATCTATTATTTTTGATGTTATAGTTCATTTTCTTCTCATTTCTTAAAGTTCAAAATAGTGTATGCTTCAAATATTTTTTTATAATCGATAAAATCAGAGAAAAATTAGTAAAAAATATCTAATTCAATTGAAGAAAGACTAATAAAATAAGTAAAAGGAATTTAATTCACTACATTAAAAAAGAATGGTTTTTAACTCTTCCTTTAAAACGATTTCACACTTTTCCATTTCAAGGGGGGAAATATTTTCTATGTTTTTACCTACTTCGGTGTTAAAATCAGTCCTAAACATGTTTAATAGCAACACTAAACAATCTGTTAACGTTTTACTACTAGTATTTCGCGAAAAGCATTTCATTAACTTTAAAAAATAATCATAAAACCAAATCTCAAGATCTCGAGGATTTCTCATTTTCTTAGTATAGCTATGCAAAATTTTATCAATGCAATCCAAGTATTTTTTCACCTTATCATACTTTTAAAACGATAATCATAATTTATTATAATATAATTTTTAGAAGGGGATTTTCATCCCCTTCTGTTGGGAGATTGGTTTCAATTTGGTTTTTGTCTTTGATATTGAATGGATAATTTATTAGTACTTATCTAATAAGAATAATCTTCCATACCAAGTGATTTTTTTAAATCTTCAGCTAAATTCCCTAATTTAGTTGCGGTAGCCGAAATTTCTTCCATTGAAGCTGCTTGTTGTTCCGCCGATGCACTAATTCCCTCCATTGAATTAAAAGAATACTTTATCTTTGATAAAATATCAGTTATTTTTGATCCCGTATCTCTAACTGCAGTTTTCGTCGTTTCAGCTAATTTTCTAACTTCATCTGCTACGACAGCAAAGCCTCGACCCCATTCTCCAGCCCTTCCGGCTTCAATACTCGCATTTAAAGCCAATAAATTCGTTTGATCAGAAACTGTTGTAATAATTCCCATAATATTTTGAATTTCATTTGAAGATACCATAACTTCTTTAGAAAATTTAGCCATCTCTTGGGTAGATGATGAGATTTCTTCTGAGGCTGCAGTTACTTCACTCGCACTCGCAGCTAACTCCGCAGCTATATTTGCAGTATTCACACTTGAAGCAGAGGCAGAATTTATTATTTTTTTTAGAGTAAAATTGTTAGCGTTTATTTTATTTTCGAGAATAGCGATAATGCCAATTACTAAATAAACAGTTGTCATATACACTCCAATAAAATCACTTAATTCTTGTGTATAATCAGAAGGAGAAATTTCTGTTGACATAGCAGCGATTATATTCAGTATTCCACCGATTAAACTTAGGATAAAAAAGGCATGTAACATTGATTTTTTTTTAAAATAGAGTCTAATTAACATTATAACACATGAAGACACCAGTATTAAAAGTATCAAATAGAAACTTATGTAACCAGAAAGTATACCAATAGAAGCACCATATTTCAACTTCGACTTCATATTTTCTTTTTTAAGAAAAGTTCGATAATATTCTTTAAAAACAGTATAGACTAAGGTAGATGTACCACCAAGAAAGAAAATCATGGCAAAGGGATTCAAAGATGTAGTACCTGGTTGACTAGTAGGAACAACATTTACTATATAACCAACTGCATTAAATAAAATTACGATAAACCATAGTTTTAGCTCCTTTCTCTGCATGTAAGCTTTAAAAAAAATGATTGAAGCCAAACTCATCAGAATTGCATAACCTAAATTTGAAACTAACATTTTTATAAACTTTTTTTATTTTTTTTTATGTAAATTAATATTCTTTTGTGTAATAAAGATAAAATATATGTATATATATTTAAACTTTTACATTTTATGTAATTTTCTTTAGTTTTTTACATAATTTGTAATTTTTATGCAAAAACTAATGAAGAGTTAAATAAGAAAAAAGAAAGCACTGAGTAATAAAATCCATTGTTCTATTTTTTTTTAGAATAACCTTACTCATTTTTGGGATAAAGACGAATTATTGAGATTATCTGTAACAGTTTCGAAAAATCAGTAGTTTCCGGATCATCCAATTTTGGTTTCCACCCGAAAAGAAATTTTGCAGATCTCCCGTGTTTAGTAACATACCATTTGGCGATTTCTAGTTTGTCATCTTTATTGGTTAAGAGTTCTATGCGTGCTTGGAATGAGTGAAAACCATGTCTCACCCACACATCATCGGGATTGGCATTTATATTTTTCAGCCAATCTGAATTTTCACCTCTTCCAGAAAAAATGGTTATTACCTTATTTATCCTGTGGTATTCTAAGGGAGTTTTCCTGATTTTTCCAGAAATCCTTCCTTTTGTAGTTATAATAAGGAAGATCCTCCCAAAGCCTATTAGGGGTAAAAATCTAATTTTATATAAAGGGAGTATTAAATACTTATTTAATTTTTTAAATTTTTTCAAATATTTTATCCTTTTTTCTTCATCAGGGTGATTAAGGTTATAAAGAGAAGAACCAGGTCTCGGTAGTTCTTCCTCATTGACTAACTGATTTTCATTTGTCATCGTAAATTATTGTTCCTTTTATGATAGATCAAGAAATGATCATCTATAGAGATAATCTTGGGTTTAGTATGATAAAATTTATTACAGAAGAATACATTATAAGCTTAATTGGTTCATTATTTACCAATTTCACCAAAAAACCCGGTTTTTTCAATGGGAGCAGGAACAGTAAAATGGTTTAATAGTAAGAAAGGCTATGGGTTTATTACACCCGATGACGGATCACCTGATGTTTTTGTTCATTACTCTGCTGTAAAAGCAGATGAGGGCGAATTTAAAATAATCTATGAAGGGGATATTGTCGAGTTTGAAATTACAGAAGGTCAAAAAGGGCCACAAGCAATTGATGTTACCGTGACTCAAAAAGGACCTCGTACGGACACACGTGGCCGAAAATCTTTTTATTAATAGATTAGATTAATTATTACGAAAAAGGTTTAATAGGTTAAATATAAGGAATTCTAAAAGATATGAAATATATGAAAAAGAAGTGGAAAATTTCTAGGTAATATACTTTTACATCTTACAATTCCATTTTTTTTATTTTATTTTTTACAAGATACCTTTAGATAGCTCATTATAAAGTATTTTTTTATTTTAAACTATAATTTCTCTTGTAAATTTAGTTATTTCTTCATTGAGCAATCCTTTTTTAATACCTTTTTTTGTAAGTTCTATGGTTGATATTGGTGTTTTATCACATAAGTTTGCCATTAGTTCAAAAGTTCTTTGTCCACCCTTTTTGCCTTCAGTACAGAAAAAAGCGACATTCCTAAATTTACTTTTATTTTCAGCAATATAAGTCCTTATGGGAGTACTCACTCTTTTATTCCAAACTGGAGTTCCAAGGATAATCAACTCATACAATTCAGGATTTCTTTCAATCTTTTTGATAACTGTTAGTTTTCCAAGTGTAGCGTCTTTACCAGATCGAAGGAATCCTAAAACTCCTGACCGTTTTTTTGTATCATAAATTTCTTCGAAATCACAATTCAATTCGTTTGATATCAATTCTCCGATTTTCTTAGTAGTTCCTTTTCGTGAGTAATAAACAACTAAACATTTCATTTTTTTTTTCTCCATTTTATTCTTATTGTCTTTTATAATTTTTTCCTATACTAAAAGCTTTACCAATCTTTTCCGAGAGTTTCCAATAAGTATTGTCATCCACATATAAGAGAGGGTTCAATTTTTTAACATTGGGCTTACCATTTGTTAGGTAATAATCATCAGCATAAGCATTGACAATTTCACCAATAAAGATTTCATGACCCTTTTCAGCACCGCTAATTTCGGAAGTATTTATATTTTTCACAACTTTGCATTCAAGATTTAGAGGTGAGTGTTGTATCATTGGAGCAGTCTTCAACTCCCCATAAAAAATTTCAAAGATTTCTGATTTATCTTCGGTTTTTCCTGATTTTATACCACAATAATCTGTGACTTCTAGCATCCCCTCCGAAGGTGTGTTTACACTGAATGTTCCATTTCCTTTTATACCTATATTAGTGTGATGAGCTTGATGTGAGGAAATTGAAATCATTGGAGGTTTATATTCAACAATACTAACCCACGCAATTGGAAGAAAATTAGCTTTTCCCTCTACGTTTGCTCCAACAATCACTACGGGCATAGGATATAAATAGGCTCCTAGTTTTATTTTATTTTTTGTCATCTTATTTGTTTTGAAATTTTTATTTTATTTAAATTTTCTATTAAAGATGATAGGTGTCATTAACATCTATAAAATCTTTCTAAAATCTAAATTAACGAACTCTACAATCTCAGAAAAAGAAAACTAACAAAAAATTTCGTTCACAAATAATAAAAAATAAAAGAGGATAGATATAATTAATATTTTTTAAGATTTAATCATTATTAGCATCATTTTGAACTTCTTTAATGCCTTTAATCCATGTGGTTTGTTCGCAGGCATTATGATTATTTGGCCTTTCTTTACCACATGTTTCACTCCAGAAATAGTGATTTCAGCATCTCCGTCGAAAACGTACACTAGGGCATCATAGGGTGCTGAATGTTCGCTTAAACCCTCGCCTGTGTCAAATGAAAACAAAGTCACTGATCCAACATCTTTATTCATCAAAGTTCGACTAACCACAGATCCTTCTTGATAATCAAGCATGGAGTCTAAATTGAGAATTTCTTGTTTAGTACTTTTTTCACTCATGTATTCTTCACTTTATTTAGATAATATAACTAAGCAATAATCGAATTTAAAGCTAAAAGCGAACATGTTTAATGAAGTATTTTAACCTCGATCAAATTTGATAAAGTACATATTAGTTCATTAGAAATTTAGAGGTTGTTAAGATATCAGATAATTGATATTTAGTAGTGAAATCACTTCCATTCAGTAGTGCATATCCCACACTTATATTTTTTTCCGTAGAGCTTCGGATTTTGCATTAATATATTGGACTTATCTGTAAGTTCACGAATATATCTTTGATTTCCATTGTTACAAGTAGGACACCTTCGTCGGCGTGTTTCTTGTATAATTTTTTCTGTGTCTAGATCAATTTTCTCTATAGATATTTCACCTACTTTTTGAACATTTGATTCTACTATTATAGTATCATCATAAGCTTGAGGTTCTTCTGAGATTTCTTCAGGTATGCTTTCAGTTTGCGCAAGATTAACGTTTTCTAGATTTCTAATAGCTTCTTTTAAATCAAATATTTGATCTTCAATTAAAGAGACATCGGGTTGTTCTGCTATCAGTATTCTAATATTTTCACGCAGTGTGTTAATTTCTTGTCCTAAATTTGTAATCGAATTCTTTAAAGTATCAACTTCAGATTGTAATTCTCTATTTGATTCAATTAATCTAATGAATTCGCTTCTTGAAACTATTGTTTGGGTATGAGAATTAGGAGAATTAGTAATATCACTCCTATCTTCTGGTTCTGGAGTAATAAGATCCATTATGCTGTTAAGTTCTCGCTTTAATTTTTCTTTAGTAATCTCTAACTCTTCACGATTTTTTGCATGTGTTTCATTTGTATTAATTTGCTCTTCTGGTATTTTGCTCATGCTCAAATAATATAGTTATAATTTACAAATGGCAATAATTTTCTTAAAAAAATAATGGAGCTGTAATTAAAAAATTTTTGGAGATCGATATTTAGATGTTATTTTATTAAATTAACCCCATTTTGAAATTTGATTATTAGAAAATAAGAATAAAACTTAAGAATTGTGAGCAACCAGATGTTATACTGCTGAGCTCACTCTCCATTCTTGACCACACGAGCCACATTTCAGCTTCTTTCCATACATACGGGGGTAGTCGGATATCAGTCTTGTCTTATCTGTTACTTCCTGTATAGAACCATGTCTTGAATTACCACATACTGGGCATTCCCGTCTTGAAGTACTTTCAATAATTGTTGGAGTAGCACGTTTAGGAGCTTCTTTAAAAATTTGAGAATCTATAGTGACCTCCTCCTTTTTCTCAATCGGAGGTTGAATTTCCTCTTTTTTCTTTGATTTTTTAAAAATTTTTGCTGCTTTCTTTACTTCTGTAGGTTTTGGAACTTCCTCTATTGTATCTGCAATACTTTTAAATAAATTAATCTGCTCTTCTAAATCGATTATTTTATTTTTTAGTGTTTCATTCTCTTTCATCAAATCTTCTATGAGTTTTTCATATTCAATGAGAGTTGGATCTTTTTCACCAGCTTTTTCTTTACTCATCTTTCCCACACTTATTCATTATCATTTAAAATTTAAATAATTCTTAACAAAATAATAGAGCTTGTATTTAAAAAACTTAAGGAATTCGAAAAAATTTATAGACAAATAAGATTTTTAAACTTTTAATTTATTTATTTTTATATTAGTAGATTTTACTTTTAAGAGTGTGCAATGCAATTATTTAAAATTAATGATAAGGGAGAACTGGAGAAGTTAGCTACCTTAAATTTTGAAGAAAGTGATGTATATTTAGTAGACGATGAAGAAAAACATACGATCTATATTTGGGTAGGAGCGTTAGTTCCTCAAGGAAAAAAAGATGTAACAGCAGAATTAGCAAGGAGTTTAGATAAAGACCGTGGACATTCAGCTAAAATTCTTATAATGAAGCAAAAAAGAGAATATGGTTCATTCTTGGCAATGATGCATGATTTAAATAAAGGAAATATCCCTGGGAAAACAATAGAAAGAAGACCTGAATTTAGATTTAAAGCCCCTCTTGAAAAAGTGAAACCTCTCAAGATTTCAGATAGCCCTGAAGAGAGTGAAAAAAATATGGAAACAAGAATAGTAGAGTGGTTAACTCAAATAAAAAACCATAGGAAATCAAGTAGTAAAGAAGAAATTAAAAAAGATACTGAAGTACATGCTGAGGTTGAATATACTGTTGAAACTGAAGAAGTCGAAGAACCAGATTTTAAAACACAGATAAGAGAAGCAGCATATTTTCTATCATTGGAGAAATACACGTACGATCAACTTTGCTGGCTCCTTTCTGAAAAGATACAGAAGATGAACCTTAAGTTGCCCTCAATTGAAGATATTAAACAAAAGGCAGAAGAAGTATTTAATTCTTCTTGTACATACGATGAACTTTGTTGGTTAAATGCTGAGATGGATAACTTGATTAATAAGAGTTTACTTCAAGAACAAAAAAGAAAAGACTTTGACTATTGAAAATTAAGAAGTTTTGTTATTACTGAGAATAGTTAGTTAAAGTACTGTAATCAATGTAACCACTCCTATAATAATGAAAATTATCGTAGATCCCAATTTCAAATAGAATTTAGGTATTTTCCTTGCTATTAATGCTCCAAAAAAAACACCTAACCATGCTAAGCTTATAAGAGCAAAAAATGAACCAAACCATACTTCAATAGGTGAAGAAGATGTAGATGTGAGAGTAATTGTTAAGATCTGGGTCTTGTCACCTAATTCCATAATGAAAATAGAGAAAAACCCAGCTAAATAAGCATTTTTTTTTAATCTTGATAATATCGATCTTTGGTTATCATTATTCTCAGATTCTTCCGCTTTATTAAAGCCATTTATTTCCTTCATTAAATTTTTATTTTTTTTCTCATTATAAATTTTTTTAATTCCTGGAATTCCTAAAAGGCCAACAACGATGAATACTATTCCAGATATTATGTTAATAATTGAAAGGGGTATAAATTTAGTAATAACAGCCCCAATAAACACTCCAAGTGAAACTATCACAGCAAAACCTATAGTTGCTCCGATTCCTATTTTATATGGTTTTTCTTGTTCTAATGAAAGATTAAAAACGATTAATTGAGTTTTATCTCCAAGTTCTCCAAGAAAAAGAATACCAAAAGTGGTTAGAAATATAACCAAGTCCATGTAAAATTAAACAAATTAAAGAAAAAAAGCTTTATGAATTAGAAAAATATGAAACCAACTGCTAGAAGAACTAAACCCGTTATTAATAGAACAAGATGGACTTTTCTGAAAGTTGGATATTCGTCTTGAATTTCTTGAGGGCTTGTTGCCATTGAATAACCACTAAAGGACATTGTTGTAAAGAATGCTAACCAAAAAAAGAAACAAATATTCCATAAAGTAAATAGTATCGAATTATGGATAAGCCATGTAATACTACTCAGGATTAAAACATTTATGATTCCAAAGATGATTCCTTTGATGATAAATTTCCTTGTGAATTTTGTTATGGGAAACAGACTTGCTATTAATCCATTAGTGATAATTATCCAAAGCCAAATCTCTCCTACATTCCCAAATTTTTTAAGCCAAATTGGGTCAATAAATGACAAACCGAATAAAAGCAACAATATTACTAAAGTTGGTTTTAAAAAGATCATTCGTAACAGAAACGTAGTATGGGTTACGAACCCCCTTAAGCGGTGGAAAGGTGTAAATCTTGCTAGTTTCATTTTATCAGGTTTTTTAGCAGGTCTTTCTTTTAAAAATTGAGGAAGATATTTAGCCCACACAGGACCATACAGAACTCTGAATGGAAAATCAGGATCTTCTTTAGAAATTAAAGGAACTGCTATTCCCCCTGCAGATAATTGAGGTAGTATTAAGGTTTTTTTATTTGTTAAGTTAGTAATACCTGATGCCTTAACAGCTTCGATTAATTGTTTATTACCAAAGTTATTTCCTCTTGCTGCACACCATACATTTATGCCATTCGAATCAACGCATAATATCCAAGAATCTATCCCTTTAAGAGCACGCATAACTTTAATGTATGTAAACAAATAATTTGCGGTAACAATGATCGGTGAAGTTTCGTCAGGATGTCCTGATTGATATAATCCAGGCTCAATTGGGACATGATCTATTTGTCCTGTAAGCATACAACGATAAATACCCATCTGGCCACGAATTCCTTTAAAATTTCTTGCTTTTGGACGATAATAGCCGGGAGAGTTTACATCCTCATTGCTTATTTTTACTAAGTCAATTACTCGAATAGAACTATGCTTCCAATTTTCTTCTGAAGAGACTTCAAACCCAATCGGCTCTAAATAATTAAAAAAGTCTTTTACAACAAAAGTGCTGTTTATCCGTAGTCTCCTCAATTTTTTTTTGTATCTCCATCTTTTTATCTTAAATGGCAGTTTCCAAAATCCAGAAGGAATAAATTCAGCTGCAATAATGAGGTGTCCATTTGATTTCAGCGCTTTCCACGCATTCCTAAGGAAAATCTGCTGTTCCAATGGTCTTAGCTCTGATAACATGAAAGTACTGATAATCTTGTCCTTAGATTCATTATCGACAGGTAACTCATCGATAGAACCTATTTGGTATAAGAGATTAACATCTTTCTCTGTAGGGTAATTTTTCATGGCAGTGTTAATCATATTAAAATTGCTATCAATAGCAATTACATCATTTCCTTTTAATGCCATTCTTGCAGCAAGAGTACCCGTTCCACACCCCACTTCCAAGATAGATTCAGTCGTTCCAAGTCGTTCTAATACCCAGTCCTTAACTTTAACGTTTACACCTTTAGTTAGAGCTGTAAATTTTGAATCATAAGTTTCTGGTTCAAGTTCCAATTTGCGCATATAGACTACAGCGATATTAACCACTCTCTTTAATTTAGAAGTTTTGTTAGTATAATGATAGTTAGGTTCCTAACTATATAAACATTTCGTTTAGATTGTACAGTTTTGGCTTGTTTGTTTTAATTCACACATATTCCGTATATATACAAATAATAAATTCACCGGAATATGAAGAAAAATGGGTTTTGGATATGTCTATGAGTTAGATTAATAAAAATTTAGAGATACCTTTAAATACCGCCCTATAATGTTTTTTGATAATATTATCATAATTTCAAATAAAAAAAATGGTTAATATCAATGGCAAATGAAGAAAAAGTAAGTGAAGAACAATTTTGGAAAGGAATTGCTAAAGAATATCGGACAATTATTATAATCGCTATTGCTGCAGTTATAGTTCTATTTATAGGGGCTTTGCTAGTAGGATATTGGTTTATACAAACATCTCCTCTTGGAGGACAAGGAACATGGACATTTGATGAGTGGACTCTAAATTACTTAGTGGGATTTATGATCCTTATAATACTTTGGGAACTACTATTTATTGGTGTTCCAGCAGGAGTGTTTTTTGGAGTAGGAGGATACATTTGGTGGTCTAATTTACCCCAAGAAAAAAAGCAAGAATTTAAAGATAGAGAGAAGAAAAAATCTCATAGAAAGAAAGATTATGGTGGCGGTGGAGGGTTTAGTTTTTTCATATTCATAGCTTTTTGCATTTTAATAGCATTAAAAGGAAAATACAACGCACAATTTGGTAGCGAAAGTTATAGCTTTTGGATATATTCTTGGTTCGAAGCATTTATGTGGATATTTATATATTTCGGAATTCCAGTAATTATAATTTGCATTATCCTCTATCTTACCGTATGGCGAAAAAAATCAGATTAAATTACTTATTAATTTATATTTTTTTTTAGGATTATGTAATCATTATCCCAACTTTTTAATTTATAACTAAAAATTATGATTTCATTTTGTTAAGAACATGAACCAAATTTTTACCTAAATTGCTGAAAGTTCTAATACCCTCTTCATCATCTAATACTTCCCCTGGTAGTCTACCAATTCCCACATTCCAATAGGTCGAACCAACAACAACCATTTCTTTTATTAAGAAGAAATAATTGATACTTGAGAAGACGTGATTCGCACCAGCACGTCGAACAGCTACGACCGCAGTACCAACTTTATTTTTTAAATGCCCCCTAACAGCAAAACCCGCTCGCTCTATCAATGCCTTTGTGCTTGTAGTTAAATTTGAGAAATATGTAGGGGACCCAATGATAATTCCATCAGCATCTAACATTTTCTGAATATATTCATTCATTTTATCCCCTTTTACAATACAGATTTGATCATCATTTTCAATACATTTATAGCAAGCAGTACAACCTTGCAATTTTTCCATGCCAATCCAAACATAATCACACTCTACTCCAGCTGCCTTTAATTCCACCATAACTGTGTTTAGACAGTGATAGGTGTTTCCTTCTTTACGCGGAGAACCATTAAACAACACAACTTTCAACTTTTTATACCTCTAAAATTATAATATCTAATTATTCTGCAATAATTATTTTAATGCTATTAATTTTTATAAAATATTAGGAAATTTACGTGGCATTACCTAATTTGGTGAGTCGCTACAATTATATTTTATATTCTTGCAATTAAGTTAAAATTAAGATTATCGAAGAGTTAATATTATTGATTAGTATCTAAAAAAGGGAAGTGATGAAAATATAAATCGTCCAGAACTATTGGCCCCTGTTCAAGACTGGAATTCTTTAAAAGTTGTCAGTGGATTAGTGGATGCCGTATATTTTGGTGTTAAAAATTTTAATATGAGAGCCAAGGCTAAAAATTTTGAGAGAAATGAGTTAAGTAAAATAGCTGAATTTTGCCATACTCAAAATCCTACAATAAGGGCCTACCTAACAACTAATATTCTTATATATGATTCTGAATTACAGGATCTTGAAAATTTAATCTCTGAAGCAAAAGATTCTGGAATTGATGCCATTATTGCTCACGACCTTGCAGCAATAAGAATGGCAAAAAGAAAGAATATAGAATTTCATATCTCAACTCAAGCAAATGTATCTAACATCGAAACTGCGAGATTTTTTGAAGAACAGGGAGCAGAAAGGATTATACTAGCAAGAGAATTATCACTTCAACAAATTAAACTTATAAAACACCTTTTAACAAAAACTAAAATTGAGTGTTTTGTTCATGGTTCAATGTGTACTTCAATCTCCGGAAGGTGTTATTTTTCCGCAACAATATGCAATTCTGAGAAAAACTCAGCAAACCGAGGAAATTGTATTCAACCTTGCCGAAGAGAGTGGAGAGTAATTGATGACGAAAAAAATGAATTTATTTATGATGGTCAAATGTTTTTAAATGCTAAAGATCTCTGCATGATTGAATACATACCTGAATTAATTGAAGCTAATATTGATGCTTTTAAAATAGAAGGAAGAATGAAAGATCCATTATATATTAAGACGGTAACTGAATGTTATCGCGAAGCAATAGAAAGCTATTATAATGATACTTATACTAAAGCAAAAGTTAAAGGTTGGCTAGAACGTGTATCACAAGTATATAATCGTGGATTTCATACTGGGTTTTACTTTCACAGACCAACAATTGAAGATATTGAATTAACAAAAAGAGGAAATGTATCTAATTTTAAAAAACATTATCTTGGAAGAATTCTAACTTTCGATGAGAACAGTAAATCTGCAAATGTATTACTCGAAAGCTTGGAATTGCCTTTAAAAGTGGGAGATGAAATAATAATTATAGGGGATAATACATACCAAATTGAAACTATAAAAAAGATGACATTTAAAGGAGAAAAAATAAAGAGTATAGTTAGAAAGCGGTATACAGATCCGGTAAAAATTAATTTAAGTATTGATCACACACACAAAATCAACGATAAAATTTATATTATTTCTAAAATGTCCTAAAAATTGTAAAGAAATTTTCCGCTAACAATGAATTTCGAAGAAAAAAGAAAAAAATTAGTTGAAGGTCTTAAAGCTCGAGGGATGTTAACAAAACCTAGAGTATTGGAAGCAATGTTAAAAGTTCCAAGGCATAAATTCTTACCTAAAGACGTTGAATCAAGCGCATATATGGATTCACCACTTTCAATTGGATTAGGGCAAACTATTAGTGCCCCTCATATGAATGCTATGATGTGTGAGTACCTTGAACTAAAGGAAGGAGACAAAGTGTTAGAAATTGGCACAGGATCCGGATATCATGCTGCCTTATGTGCAGAGTTGGTTGCTCCGAAAGATTCACAGAATCCAGGTCATGTATTCACAATTGAACGTTATGAAGATTTAGTTGAAAAGGCTAAAGATTCACTCAAGAAAGCAGGATATTATCCAGAACGGGTATCAGTAATTTGTGGAGACGGAACATTAGGATATGAAAAAGAAGCACCATATGATAAAATTTTAGTAACTGCCGCATCACCAAAAAAAATTCCGCCTCCTTTACGGAATCAGCTGAAAGACGGAGGAATTCTTTGTATTCCTGCAGGATCGAAAAGTTTTGGTCAAAATCTTTATGTAATCCGAAAAACGAAGGGGGAATTTGAGTCCAAGTCCATTACAGGCGTTAGATTCGTTCCCTTATTAGGTAAATGGGGTTTTGATGATTCTTAAAATCATTTTACACTTACCGATTAAATCCTGAAATTTTATTATAAATTATCTTAAAAACTACACTTTATTTTGAAAATGCTTTTTTAGCTTTTCTTTCATTAATTGGTTTCGAATCTTTTTTACGAATTGATTATTTTCAATATTTTGTTTTATTGATTTAGTATGATAAGTCCAGCCATCTTTTTTTCCATTGCTAGATAATTCCATAATTTACAAAGACTCAATAAAAATTTATGTTTATAGATGTTATTAGGCTATTGATATATATAAACTAGGTGCAATAAAGCTAAATTCTTACAGATTAGACAAAAAACTCACTAAGAGAAAAGTTTAAATATTAAAAAATAGTCAATTTTAGATGAAACTCTAAGTTTTTATCAAGTTTAAGCAGAGGAGTAACATTCAATCCTTGATATATTTGTTGATATCCCTCATCTGTGAGAGCATTTGCAATAATTGGAAACATATATATTTTAGCTGAATCTTTACTGCTAATAATATTTAACTCGAAGTTTAAATCATAAGTAGAATCATATGCTTTAAAATGTGAACCCGTATACTCAAATGGTTCTAATAAATTCACTTCTCCAATATCGTTGTTCTCTACTTGGATACTTTCCCCTAGGAAGTCTTTTGTGTTTCCATTAAAGAAATAAGGTATATCAATTCCCACATTTAAATGTTTAAGAATTCGATTCAAAACTGTCTCGTCTTCGCTTGAATCTTCAAAAGCTATTCTTATTATAACTTCGATTTCATTTTCTTCTACATATATATCTTTGTTAACTCGGAGTGAAACTCTCTCATCAGTAATTGTATCTTTTATACTTCCGTTTTTCTCCATCTCTATAATAGCGATTTTACCTTCCTTTTCACTACTTGTTACTCTAAAACTATTATCAATAAAATCTCCAAACTCAAAATATTGATCTGCTTGAAGCATTTCAAGAGTTACATCATCATGTAGAAATCTGAGACGTAATGAACTTCTTCGATATCTATCAATAAGAACTTCTTTAGTCTCAAATTTTTTGCTCTCGTGGTATGCTTCTGGCCAACGGGTTAATGTATTTAGTAGGTTGTAAGACTTAAGTTTGTAATCTAATTCAAAAATAGTTCCACCATCATTTGGATTAATATAAAGGTTAAGCATATCTGATTCAATAATATATTCTGTTTTACTGTCCTTAGAAAAATCCATTGGGGTTATATAGATATAAGATTTTAGTTTTGGATTAATTAGAACATTTATTTCGTCAATAATTTTCTCAGCATTTATTAAATGGGTATAAACAGAAAATCTTAAGAATTGTAAATATACACCCCCAAATAATCCATGCCAATAGCAATCATTACATTGAGCTTTATATATCTCATCCCAAGCCTCCCCAATTTTTTTCAATATTATCGAAACTAAGTTTTCTTCGATTTTCACCAAGTTTTCTTCTGTTAAAATAAGTTTATTTCTAACATGGAGCATTTTTTTATGCATATTATTGGATTCTGGATATTTTATAAGAAAATATCTCCAAAACCCACCTTTTAAAAATTGATAAATTTCTTTTTTTTGATCGTCTTCTTTTAGTTCTTTTCTTATTCTCTTGAAATTTTTGCGTATTTGTGTTGGTAACACCCATTCTTCCATTTTATCATAGCTAGCTGTAGGGAGATAGATTAAACTCTTTGCGGGGAATTTATTCATATATTCAGTTAGTGTTATCGATTTAATCCATGCATTATTAGTGATTTGCTCAAAAAATGCAGGAATAAAAGGCTTTCCATTATCTCCTTCTTGATGCCCCTGACCTTCTACATAGCAAAATTGATGAGTTGTCCCCCATACACCCATTTTTTCAGCATCTGATATTAATAAAGCTAATCTGTCGCCTTCTTCACTAGCCATTTTTCTTAAATATTCGATAGAATAATGGGTTGGTTTCCAAGGTGTCAGATATCTCAATTCTTCATTAATTGGGAAAATTCTCAGTGTTTTTCCTTCATTTTCAGTTGTATATGAATAAAGTGAACCTTCTTCAGTGATTCCCGTTGACCTAAAATGATTATCGTCAACAATAACGTATTTTAATCCAACATCATTTAAAAAAGAGGGATAATCCGGTTCCCATACCCGTTCTGATAACCACGCACCTTTCACATCCAATCCAAATTCTTTTCTAATTAAATCAGATAATTTTTTCATTTGAGCAATCTTATCTCGATATGGTATTAATGCAAATATTGGCTCGTAATACCCACCTCCAATGATTTCAATCTGATTTCGTTTAGCCATAATTTTCAACTTGTCAACAAAATCGTGTTTATTCTTTAAGAGCCACTCTAACAGATTTCCAGAAAAATGGAGAGTTATTTTTAGTTCTGAAAATTGAAAGATTCTATCAATAAGAGGCTCATACGATTTCTTATAAACATCTTCAAAAACCCACTCAAAATTGTCAACAGGTTGGTGGAAATGGAATATTATAGGTAAATGAATTGATTTTTCTGGCATAATTTTTACACTTCTTTAAGGTAATTGATTTTAAATAACAATAATATTAAAATTTCATATTTTGCTTGAGTCGTAAATAAATAAAGAATTGCAAAATTAATCAATTCTTACTCACACATAAATATAACTGAAAAAAGGGGATCTCCTTAACAATTTAATATTCGGTGTTGTTATATTAGTTTAGTGAATTTTCAAAATGTTGCGCACCAGTATTTTATATGGGATTTTACAATTCTGTTCTCGTTTATTCTGATTTTATTAACGTTTTTTGTGTTATCCTTATGAAGAAAAACATAAATAATATCAAAAATTGAATTAAATGGTTTGTATGAGAGATTATTTCGATAAAAATTTGATCCAAAATATTTTTAATACGAATGAATTTAAGGGGTGGCTGCTTTCAAGAAGGTGGTTCGGAGATAAATCCACACTCTCAAATCTAGAATTTAGTATATCAATTAGCTATTTCAATCTCATTGCAGAGAAAATCTTCTTAACTGTTATTGAAATCAAAACTGAAGAATATAGTAAAAATTATTTCCTTCCCCTGATATTTTATGAGAAGATCCAAGACATCTTAGAACCCATTGAAAATGTAAAAGATAACATAATTGAACTAACAGAAAATACTTTTAGTAAGAAACTTGCGATAAATGTGAATGAGAGCCAGGAGATAATTACTTTAAACTTAATAGAAGCAGAGTTTATCTTATATTTCTGGAAAAAAATGTTATTTGACTCCAAAATCTCCGAAATGTTCCCTTCATTGTCATTAGACCTCACTCTTTATTCTAAACAATTTGAGGATGAGATCAACATGAAGAAGGTTCAGACTCTAATAGAGGCAGGATTATACTCTGATCGATTCAGTTTTTCATTAGAACAATTAGGGAAAGGAAATACAACAAATTCACTTTTTCAGTTAAATATTATAAGTAAAAGAGATCTAAATAAAACTCCCGTTTCTTATATATTAAAATCCTATAAATCCTTCTCTGGAAGTATAGAACCTTCAATATTATATGTTCTCGTAAAAAATAAATTCCCCAATGCCCCTAAAATATATGGTACAATTAAAGTACAAAATAAAGAAACAATTGGAATAATTGAAAGTGTAACAAACCAAGGTAATCTTGGTGATATTTATTGGGGTGAGCTTAATAATATGATAAATGGCATATTTAAGAATGTTAATGACGATTTTTCAAACTTTGGTGAACAGTCTAATATTTCAAATATTATTAAAAAAAATTGTGTAGAAACGTTAAAAGTATCAAATGAAATAGGAGCGTATATAAAAAGTTTGCATAATTCATTAATTTTACCCGATAGTGATAACTATAATTTAGAATCAATTGGGAGTGAAGATTATCTTAAAAAATATACAGATAAACTGAATAATATGATTTCTGATTTACAAAAGTACATGACACAAAAACCAGAAAGTGCATTTTTTAATTTGCCAAAAATTAGCGCGATATTAATTGATGTAAAAGATATCATTGAGAGATTTCGAACAGAATTTGAAGAACCAAGAATAAATATTCAACCAGTGCACCAGGACCTCCATATGGAACAAGTATTATACAATAAAGTAAATGGTGAATATAACTTCTTCTTTATCGATTTTGAGGGTGATCCTCAACTCTCAATTAAGGAAAAAATGGGAAAATTTCCAATAGAAAAAGATTTAGCCTCCTTCTTAAGAGCTTTAAGCTATATTAAATTTAATACATTACTTGGATATATTGAGAAAAATTCTATTAAAAAGGATAAATATGCAGTACCAGAAGAAATCCTTTATAATTTATTTTTTAGAAGAGCAGCTAGACCAATGGATAAGATTTTGGATGTAGTACTTAACGTTTTAAATGTATGGGAAACTAAACTAATGGGAAAACTTTTAAAAAATCTCGACGCCCACTACGTTTTAATAACATATTTCTACATTGAAAGAGCCCTAAATGAGTTAAATTATGAAATTTTATTTAGACCACATAAAATCATTATTCCTATCTTAGGATTAAAAGAAATAATAGATAAAAATTAAATTCCAAATTTTTTTTCAAATTATTCTGATTCTTCAGGTGGAATCTTCGCGAATTCAAATGAATAATAAGAAGATGATCTTGCGACAGGGTGAATGTCTCTATTATATTGTTGTTTTAAATTCTTGCTATTGTTTAACTCACTTTCAGTGAAACGACTATTCATCTCTTTTTTTTTAAATAGTCTCCATGTAAAAGCTTCCACAAACTTCTTAGGACCAAATTTTTTTGAAATTAAAATGTAATTTTCCTCATCGATATATTTTCTAAAAAATCCCAAATTATTACATAAATCTAATTTGAAGATTATATTATCAGCTTTATTTTTAATCGTAGCTATATCATTTATAAAATGCGCCATTTTATCTCCAAAATCTATTTGTTCTGCCTCTTCTTCCTTTTGGATTAGTTTTCTCAAATAACTCTTTTTAATTATTATGAAATCTCTATCATTTAGTGATTTTAATGAGGTTCTTTGTTTTATTAAGCATTGTGATAATTCTAAGTAATTTCTAATTAAATCTGCTTTTGAGATACCAAGTTCATTTTTAATACGGTCCAAGTTTTTATTTAATTCTTCTTCAATTCTAACAGTAATCACGCTTGTTGAATCCTTTAACTTCCTTCTATTACCAATGCTCTTTTTTTCAGATTTTTTTGTTGAACTCATTTAAAACGTTTCTTTTTAATTGTAAATTTTGTAATCATTAAATGTTATATGTAAATAAAGTAATAGAAGTATAATAATGATTGTTTTTTGAAATTAGTGTAAAAAAATATTATTAGTATATGCTTATATCAAACCATACCGTAAGCATAAATCAAAAATCTAAAGATCTATTCTCTGAAATTTATTCCAAATTATAGAACTTTTATTATTCTTTATATTTTTTTTAAAATTGTTAGATTTATTTTACTTCTTTAATGTAATTCGTATTTTATAGAGTAATAATTCTAATTTTCTATGGAAATCAATTTTTAAGTACCATTTTTAATTTTAAATTTATCACAATTTATGAAATTCAAGACATTAGGAGAAAAATCTATTAAAAGCTAAGACTAAATTCTATTGAAAAAACGCGAAAAAATTTTGAGAAAATATGATCAATTTTGATAAAATTTATTGGAATGAATTGAACGGAATTTAATTAAATTTTATGAATATATCATGTGATTTGTTAATCTTGAAGTTAAAAGTCAAGAATACTCAATAATACTTAAAAAGTTTCGTCAAATATGCTAATTTAAACTTGCTTCAAAAATATATTGTATTAAATAATCGTTTATTTAAGCTAACATGAACTATTTTATTTTACATATCAAAAGTAATCATTGTAATTAATATGTGTCCTTAAATACAAATGATTACTAAATTTTTCATTGAAATATTTAAAAGTTCAAAAAAATATAACTCTCTTGTAGACAAAACAATTTATTATATTAAGGGTTGAATAATAAGTTATGGAAATTACAGAAACGGGTATTTTGGAAGTAAATTTATTGAATAAAACCGATTCTATCACAATCGAATCTGATGAGAAGATTGAACTGATCGTAAAAGCTTTATCATCAAAAACAAGAAGAAGAATTTTAAAACAAATCCAAATTGAACCGATGGATGTTTCACATATTGCAGCACATCTCTCTATGACAGAGGCCAATATCTCGGCCCAAATAAAGAAACTTGAAGGTGCAGGTTTAATTTCTTGCGATTATGAATCCGGTAATCATGGGGTCAGGAAGATAAGCAATCTTAAATTTACTAAACTTGTCATCAAGTTTTAGTGGTTATACTATTAAATTAACTATTCCAAAATGTAAGAATTGAAGTCTTAAGTAATTAAAATAATTTTGAAAATATTTTTTGTTGTGTTTATTAAAATTCGTATTTTTTACCGGGTACTTGATTTCTTACACCATCCCTTAGCTTATTTAAGAGCTCCCTCCTTGATTCAGCTAAACCAGAGCCCCATCCCCAACGTTTTTCATATTCCCACGTAGTAGAGTAGAGCACCTCTTCCTTAACAATCTCAGGGACATATGAACCAGTAAGATTTTTCAATTTCTTAGAGAAAACTCACTTTATACATATAATGACATAAAAAAACTAATCGGTCGTAGTGAGATTACTTATTAATAATCAAAACTGTTATATTTTTACTTGTTATCAAGATTCTTCTTTTTGTTTCTCCTTCCATTTCTTTAATTGTGATGAGGGAATTGGTTTACCCCTTCCTTTATCATCAATGTACATATACCTGCCAAAAGCTCTAATTACGGGCTTATTTCTATAATATCCGATTGCATTTTTATCCAAAAACTTCTCCTTTCTCTCTTCTCCCTTTCTTTTTCTTTCACTCATTATTCACTTAATGAACTTTAGAGATTAATACTTTCTTCAAAATTTAAATTCTTTCAGTTATATATTAGATTAACTAATCAGAGATTTTTACATTTTTTTTAGCCTTCTTGGTTATAGAATGTATCTCATTTTGCATTTCGGTTTCCTTGTTTTGCTCTGTAATATATGGTTTCCCAGATATATATGGGGATGGGCCCGCGATTATATCGAATCAAGGAAGGAATTCTTGAGGAAGCTAAGAGAAGCTATAAAAAATCAAGTACACGGTAAAAAATACGATTTTTGATAATACATTTCGAAGCAATGATGAATTTACTATTTACTGGAAATTTTTAAAGGTTTAGGAGCTTTGATTTACATAGATGCTTATATTATGAAATCTTTCAAAAGAATGGATTTCCAGAGTTACGTCCAATTCGATGCACTTATGATTGGGTTATAACAAAATCTATAGATAAATGGGTTAAATTCGAGCGAGATGAAACGATAGCGAATGGAGATAGTCGATGTACATTTCGTTATTATCCTAAAGAGTAATTCTTTCTTTTCCCGCTCCTTTAGAATCGCATCCCTCCGAGAGGTGGTGAGTGTGGGAGTGGGATTACCTTAAGGAATTAATTAAAGAAGTTATGGAATAGAAAAGGATAACTCTAGGAGTGGTTTCTTTCTTGAATTAAATTTCTTTCCTCTGTTTTTGGCAGTATTTCACATAGTTTTCCCCATTCCCTCCAAATTTTTCATTTAGATCTTCTAGTAGCTCATTACCCATTATATATACCAAATGTAATTTAGTGAGGGTTTCCAAGCCCTTGATCTCAATAATCTGATTATAACTTAGGTCTAATCGTTGTAAATTAGTAAGGTTTTCTAAGCCCTTGATCTCAGTAATCTGATTTTCAGCAAGAACTAAAACTTGTAAATTAGTAAGGGATTCCAAGCCCTTGATCTCGGTAATCTGATTAGATAAAAGAACTAAATTTTGTATATCCGTAAGAGTTTTTAAACCCTTGATCTCGGTAATCTGATTCTCTCTAAGTTCTAACCGTTGTAAATTGGTAAGGGATTCCAAGCCCTTGATCTCGGTAATCTGATTATCAGCAAGAACTAAAACCTGTAAATTTATAAGGGATTCTAAGCCCTTGATCTCGGTAATCTGATTATCAGCAAGACTTAACGCTCGTAAATTAATAAGATTTTCCAAGCCTTCAATTTCAGAAATGTCCTTTATGCCTTGATTTGAAAGATTCAAATGTCCTTGTTCAACTATTATCTTATTATTGCCCACTTTAACAAATTGATCATCCATATCATTAATAACCTATTATAACTTAATATATTTGGTTAATTTTCCAAAAGAATGATAAATTATAAATCTTAAGATAATTCCTAAAATAGATATGTATGGAATTTCTTTAGAAAATGGAAAGACTTTAATCGAAATGATCTCTAGAATTAGCACTTTTTCTGCTTGAGACCGGTTCATTTGTTCCTGAGGTTGTGAAGGAAAAGGTGCTCTACTCTACTACTTGGGAATATGACAAGCGCTGGTGGGGGCGTTCAGGTCCTGACAGTTTCAGTAAAGAGTTCCTGAACAAGTTAAGGGAAGCTGTAAAAAATCAAGTAAATGGTAAAAAATACGAATTTTGATAATGCCTTTCGAAGCAATGATGAATTTACTATTTACTGGAAATTTTTAAAGGTTTAGGAGCTTTCTTCAAAGTGGGCGTAGTCTCAGGTTTTTCTTCAGATTTTTCAAATTGTTCAGTAATGTATGGTTTTCCAGCTTTCGCAAGATCCATGATTTCATGCATCTCGTCAGAGATTACGCTTTGAGTAGCGCCCATCGTGTGAAGCATCTTCATACCACTTGAAATCACTGTCTTAACATATTGAGGGATATTCTTGATCATCCAATTATGATTACCGAATGGGTTAGCATATCTTTTTATCAGCGTCTTAAGCCACCCTCTGCTCAGATAATAAGCAGAATACGCTTCCGCAACCAATCGGAGGATTTCTATATTTGTTAATTGTTCAGTTCTCATCATTGGATGGTATAAATTATAATGCTTGTAATTTCGGCTCGTAATCATACCCTTTGCCTCCATTTCATCATAGAAGGCAGTCCCTGGAAACGCAGTTATAGGTGTCATTTGAACAAACGTCATGTTCAGCGATTTTGCGTATTGAATGTTTTGTCTTACCATAGTTTTGGTTTCTCCTGGAAACGCTAGAATCACCCCTCCAAAAATCGAGATACCACAATCTTGGAGCATAGAAACTACTTTCCGAGCCTTTTGTGGAGTTAGATTCTTCTTATTCATTGCGTCAAGACTTTGCTGATGTACAGTTTCAATTCCTAGAAAAACTTGTCTCATACCAGCTTTATGCATTAGATCTATTAGCCATGGGTTTTTGTACAGTGTATCAACACGTGATTGACAAGAAAAATATATTTTATTTGGAACTCCTGATCGTATTATTGTTTCAAGAATTTCCTTAGTTCTTTTAACTTTAATAGTGAAATTGTCTTCGCAGAAGAAGATAAAATCGTTCTTCCAATCTATATCATATATCTCTCGCATTATCCGTTTAGTCGATTTTGTTCTATATGTTGGCCCATTACGACCTGCATTTCTCCACATTTTTATTATGCAACAAAACTTACAATTATGTGGACACCCACGTGAAGTTTCAAGCTGAGCTACTCTTGCCCCTAAATAAATGTATTTCTTATCATCTAATAAATCTCTGCGGGGCATCGGAAAATTATCTAAATCAGGTTCTAACATCCTCTCCTTATTATGAATAACTTTCCCTTCATTATTTCTGTAGGAAACCCCATCAATATCTTTTAAGGCCACTTGCTTATTACTACCGTCTAGATAATTTATCAATTCTTTAAAGGTGTGCTCTCCTTCTCCTCGAATCGCATAATCTACAGCAGGATGAATAGCTACATAATCAGGATCTAATGTTGGGTGATAACCTCCTATAATTGTAGTACACCCTGATTTTTTAGCCATTTGGGCAACTTCAAAAGCAGAAGATATCTGTGGTGTCATACTAGTAATAGCTACTAAATCTGATTGATTCAATAATGAACGAAATCTGTTTTCTTTATATTTATGGACTTTAAAATCGAATAACTTAGCATCATGTTCAGGAACCATTGCGGCTATAGAAATAAGACTAAGTGGAGGACCTTTGATTATAGCATCAAGTCCCGCTTCTAAACGTGAAGGATTAACATATAATATTTTCATTTTTCATATTACCTAATTTCCTATATTTTGGATGCCCAATCTTCGCTACCTAACTAATAATGCTGAATTACATTAATCGGTTAAACAAGAAATAACACAAAGAATCCTTAAGGCATTCTCGATATGTTAAAATTTTTGATGACATAAAAACCTTCTTGTTATTTCTTCATAGTCATAAAATGGCAGAAAAATACGAAAGCGTGGTAATTTCATAAATACGACTAAAATTCGTATTTCTTACCGGGTACTTGATTTGTTACACCATCCCTTAGCTTCCTCAAATTCCTTCCTTTCTTCGTCTGGATCAGAACCCCACCATCGCCTGTCATATTCCCAGGTAGTAGAGTAGAGTACCTCTTCCTTAACAACCTCAGGAACAAATGAACCGGTCTCAAGCAAAAAAAGCGCCAATACTTGATACCCTATTGTAATGGACGCATAGCCATCGTCTGCCTTATCAGTCCCTTCTTTTAGCTCGTCGAGTTCTAACAACATTTCCTCGAGATGGCTCTCTAAAATCCTCATTGTCAATTTGGACGAGTTATTTAGACCGCATTTTTCCACAATAACCCATTCCGTCCAAGTTGATCCCTCATTATCCATATCTCTGGTATCCAAAAAAATTCAACTCCAAGAGTATAACAAAAACAATAACTAATAAAGGTTATCAGGCAAAAAAATTCATGAATTATAAAAAATCAGGGCAGTAAATATTGGATTTTATATTAAAACTCAAAGTGTTTACTCCGACTTTAAATTTTATAACGTAATTTTATGTAGTGAATTTTTTCGGTATCACGACATTATTTTTAACTATAGCATAGGATCCGGGATTAGGGTAGCTCGGACCTCTATAATTCTCCGAAGAGAAAATGGACAGTAATCGTTCATTAAAAAACCATCTGTATCCTTCTGGAAAGCATTCATGGGCACGAATTAGAAAATTAAGCTTGTTAGCTTCCATAAATTTATTAAATACGTCTTTTCCGAAAAGAAATATGCCGGGACCTCTAAAACTTTCCTGGAAGCCTTCCAACTTTTCTTTGGGGTCATTCCACATTATTTGATAAATTGAAATCCCGATCTTCATATGAATCTTAGTCGTTGGCACATTTTTCATATCTTTTAAGGCGTTAATATTAGTAGGAATTCCCCCGTGTAAGCACAATATTTGATTGTTAATCGTGGCACAAATTGGAAGAACATCATAAATGGATAAAATTTCTTTAAACTTGTCAGCATCCTTGAATTTTTGGAGAAATTCCTGAGTAAAACCGTACGCGTCATTCATCTCAATTGTTTCATGATTTCCCTTCAATATGAAATAACGTTCAGGCTCTAATAGTTTTAGACAACAAATGTAAATTAAGCATTCTAATTGAGATGGTCCCCGATCAACGAGATCGCCTAGAAAGATTACATACTTAGGATTATTTTCAATTGTCATCGCATGAAGTTTTTTTAGTGAGTGTAAGTTCCCATGAATGTCACCAATGATGAAGATCTCATCATCAGGATCTGAGATTTTAAATTCGAGTACGAGATTTTCGTTTTCTAGAATTTTCTTCAATTTTCTTAAGATTGGAAAGATCTCAGCAAAATTAAGATTTGTTATCCTTTCGGGGTTATTGATTAAATCCCTCATGAAGGTTTCGTCGTTCAGTGTATGATTTCTCAAATTTTAGGTAACTTCCACAGGGTTATATTAATGCTTATAAGCAATGATTAAAAAATTATCGCGTTTAGATAGCTTCATTTTTATAAAAACATTATTTCTCTAATAAATTCTCCTGATTGAAAAAAAATCTTCAGTCTTATTTTAAACTGGTTCAAAGGATATGAAAGATTTATTTATTGAGCTAAGTAAGAAATTAGCGTATTTTTAATCATTTCGAAGTGCCCTAGGTGTGTTTTTGAAAGATCTTCAAAAATTTCCCTTATGCCTAATTTTTTCATCCGTTCAGCTATTCTAAAATATGGAGAAGCTTTTAATTTTTTAACTAGATTTTTGTTATCTTCTATATTTTCTAAGAGGAAGTCAATCGGATCTAGTTGATGAATGTCTAGCATTTCTTGAATAAGTGACATCAGCAACGTGTCGAACGTAATTCTCAACACAACTTCGTGATCAAAATCTTTTTTCATAGGTAACAGATATGATTTAAGAAGAGAGATTGATTCTTTAAAGAGTTTAAAGGATTTTTGCCCAAGATTCTTAATCTCCTCATTATAAGATCGGTCTTCAGATGCTCTTAAACAAAACGCTGCGACTGCCTGATACTCAGCAGTAAAATGAATGAATCGAGCTTTTGCATTAAGCATTGTATCCTTAGATTCCTCTTCATCGATGATATCTCCTAAATTATCAAGTGACTTTCTAAAATATCCAGCAATATCACTGAATTTTTTAGCAGAAGCTTCGAATTCTTTCCGGGATAACAAGTTGAAAGCCTTCTTCTCTTCTAATTCATAGAGCTCATCAAATTCATTCATTTTCATAACTGCTTTAAAGATTAAGCGTTTGCCTAAATCTTTCTTTATACTGGATCGTTCATATGATTGCCCTGCTTTTAAAAGTAATATGGAAGATAGGTTCTTAAAATCCTCTGGATCAACTTCATATAAATAATTTGAGGCTTTTTCCCATGCTTCTCCAGCGCTTTCCCAATCTCGCATCCTAAATGAAATATTTCCTAATTGTATTAATAATTTAGCAGAAACTTCATTTAACTTTAATTCATCTGTCTTTCTGATTATTGATTTTAATCTATAAACTGCTTGTATGTTGTTCTTAAACTTAGAGATTATTTCAGCAATTCTAATATATAACTCATCAAGTTTAATATAGCTTCCAAGGTCAAAATAAAGGGATGCTGCTTTTTCGTAAGATTCGACAGCTTCTTTTCCTTTTCCTTTATCTGCAAGTGATTCGGCTTGATCAATTAAACGTATGGCTTCAAGTTCTCTCTCATCATTATAACTTTTATTTGTCATAATTTATCCCTTAAACGTTAGAATCTCCTTACTGGTTAAAATGATTAAAATTGTCCTACAATTTCAATAGACTTAATTAAATTATAAAAACCTTAGCATTAATCGTTATTTATTCATAAAATTTTTTTATTATCTTCTTATATCCTTAAATTTAAAAATCTGATTCACACCATGCTTATATTGTTAAAATAACTTAATATTTTTGTTTTTGATTATGTGTTTGAATTCAATTGATTGATATGCTGAGGAAAATGATTCCTTTGCGTCCTCAATAGCACCATAAAAAATAAAATTCGAAAGCCATGCAACAATAAATATTATACTCGCTCTTCTGAATCGAGTATGGTACTTCATATTTAAACGTGGTGAAGAATATTGAAATAGGAATAAGGATGGAGCTGTACCAACAGGAAGCTGTAACGATGTACTTATTAATTGTTGAGTTTCCAATATATGAGCTAGGCTTTCTAAATTAATTACACCACCATCAATCCAGATATTATCGATCCCCAATTCCATTAAACCATCAATCATACTTAAATTATTTGGTTGGGTTTTTTCTGTAATATATGCATATCTTTGTGTTGATGTCATGTTCTCTGATCCAAGAATTAAAACGACTGTTGATTTGATTTTATATTTTCGAAGAATTTCTAATTCTTTTTTGTTTTTGAGATTTGAGATTGTGTTATAAATATAGTGGTTAGGCTTTATTCCATGTTCATCTAAATATTCAATTCCAGCAATTCGTGATTCAAGATTTCCACCTAATACGAGTGGAGGCTCAAAATTGTCTAAATAGAATTCTAAATAAGCTCTCATTGCCTTAGGGGTAATTGCTGATATTTCTATCAAATTCGGTAATTTGTACTTTTTAGATAATGAAATGTGTTCATTAATTCTTTTCAACGCTTTTTCTTTATTGAAAATTTCACTATTTTTTCTATCAACAATAGTTTCATGCTGATAAAATATTGTTCCTATAAGAACAGGTGGTAGATCAAAATCTCCTTTTCCTATTTTTAAATTACCATAAGAAATATATTTCCTCTCGTCTTTATCCAATTTAGCTTCATCTCTTAATTAATTTAATTTTTAAGTATCTATAATATATGATATGTACCTAACTATATAATAAAGTTTAGCTCTTCCTAAACTTAAAATAATTAATTAATTAACAAATACAGTTTAGTAAATTATCGATTTATCCTATATGATTCCTAACCTAATCAGAATATCAAGTTCAGCTATGAGCCAACACAGTACATCATAAGGTGGAGATGAAAAATAAATTCCCGCTGCTTTTTCCTTAATAACTGATTCATCATTATATCTGGCATCTTTTTGAGCCCTTAACCGTCTCTGTGCTAGCATCCAACATAGTTTATCAAAAGTATGATTCTCTTGGGCAAGAAAATATGCTGCTACATTAATTTGAGACTTAACTTCATAGTTCGATTCATTCATTTCCATGACTAAAATTTTTTTTTAATATGAATTAAATATCAATTCTAATAATTAATAGAGATGTAATTTAACATCGCACTGTTTACAATGTCCCTCCTTTAACTTTTGGAAGCAAGACTCATGATAAAGAGCTTCACATTCCACATTTCCACACTGAACTGCTGTCTGACCTTTCTCAAAGATCATATTGCAAACTGGACATGAACTAAAGAGAGCATCATCACCGAGAACAGCAACGTCTTGAATAAACTTTGCTGGGAGAAGTTCAGGTTCTTTAGCACTATTGTCTTTTAAACCTTTAGTAAGAAGACGCAATTTTTGAATTTGGGACACTTCCGTAGGTATTTTTAAAAGATAGAAACAGTGTGGGCATCTTGCAGTACCTGATCTCTTTATTATACGATCCTTTTGAGAATCTGCCCAAGCTGAAAGGCAATGGATATGAAAAGGAGTTGTACATTGTGGACAATATCTTCCTGTGACGTAAAAAGAACCCTTAGTAAATGGATTTTGATCTGAAAAACATATTGAACACTTTTTAAAATCACCTTCCCCTCTAAGATGTTTTATTCGCTGTTCTTGATCCCTTGTTAAATCTTGAACTCTCAATAAATCTGCTGCAATTTTTCTTAGAAAAGCAGGATTTTCTATCATTTTATTCTTTTCGGCACCATATGTTTTAAAATTATCATCAGCGATTTCTTTAGCAGACCTGATTAAGGAATCTTGATCATTTGTATAAAAATTCCTTCCTCCAGTAACATCACTCAATCTTTTTAAAATGTTTTGTTGATTTGAGCTTCCAACCTTGAACGTATCTATTCTAATATTCAAACCTTGGGCAAGACGTGCCATCTTAAGAGGATCTACTCCAGTTTTCACATATACCCCATCAGATATTAGAAGAATTCGTGGAGCTTTAGCCCCGGCTTTGCGTAATTCTCCAATCAGGGTTTTAATTGATAAACCTAAAGCATCACCCATAGCGGAATATCCCCCACATCTAAGAGAATCTAGTGCCTCATTAAGTTGATTAACATAACCAGAAGTAGTAAAATCTTTAACTTGTTTTGCCTTATCAGAGAATTTTATTACGCTAAAAGCACAAAAATTATATAAATTGAATCTCTCACGTA
>JAHLWT010000296.1 GCA_019057775.1 Promethearchaeota archaeon | reverse complement strand
TCTTCAGGATACTTCGCTAAAATTTCAGTACCAACTCTTTCGTCCCATTTCATAACTACTAATCCTACGGGCATTTAAAAAGCACCTCCTTTACCTTCAGTAGATTCGGGCAATTTCTTTTTCTTCTTAGTATCAATTCCCAAGATTTCTTCTAGCGATAAGCCAAGCATTTCCCATTTATCACCTAGTCTCTTTACGGTAAACTCTTCCTTAGATGGATACAAAAGCGAGTCTGAAATAGATTTTCTTCCTTTTATGTCCTTGCTCATTTCTTTTACTTTCTTAACAAATGTAGGTATTCTAGCCCTTTGAATCTGACGGTAAGCTAGTAAACTACCAGCTATAGCTATGATTCCAATTACAATCATCAAAAAGTAGAACATAGGAAAGCCAGGAAATATTTCGACTAATTTAACGTCTATAAAGACAGCTACTTTTGTTTCAGTATAATTCGCCTTATTAATTGTAATTTCCCCAGGAATTTGTTCAGAAAAGATAAATGCTTCAGGAATTGCTGAATCAGGAATATCGACGGTATAAATACCAACATCATCGTTATCATAGAAATCATATCTTACACCATCTAACATCAAATAAACTTCCGCGTTTAATAGTGGCGTTTCATCAATAGGATCTGTTACAGAGATATCAAACGTTAAATCATTGCCTGATACGATTGAAATGATTTTATCAGCGTCTACTTCTATATCTCTTGGAATAATGTGAAGAAATATTATAGCATCTCTTTCTATGTAATTCGTTTCACCTAACTTAACTATTAATGTATATGTCGCAATATCTAAAGATTCTGTGTCTAAATCCAATTCATAAATTCCATTACCTAAATCATCTAAACTAACTATTCCACTATCAACAACAACACCATTAATGTCTTTCTCCCAAGTGCATTCGTGCACACCTATATCTGCCAATCCGTCTCCAGTTGTTTCAACAGTATATTCAAAATAAAAAGTTTTAGGAGTCCCAATATATACATCGAATGTTTCGTATATTGCTGCTGAATCGTTTAGCCTTGTATTAATTTTATCTATTGTTAAAGGAAGAAAAATTGATTTGCTTTCATAGTTTTGTTTGAATGCTGTGATTTGTAAGAGATAATTTCCATATATCGGAAATGCAGAACTATTGAATTCTAAGCTATATAATCCTCCAGAACCATATGGCGTTAAATAACCAGTTATTCCACTAACCCCAATTGCGTAATATTGAACGGTTGCTCCATCAATATCCTCATCAGGTTCAGCAAAAAGATCGACATAATGGATATCTAAGGAAATAAGATCGTTCCAATAGATTTGTGGATTATCATCACTTGAAATTAAATCTGTGGTTTTGTCTAGAAGAGTAAATGTTAATGATGTTTGGTTTGCAATATATCCTGGTTTTGAAGCAATTATTTCCATCGTGTATGTTACACTTGACTCCCAATTTGCTCCTCCAGATTCTATTGGGTTAGATGTATCGATAATAAGGCTATAAACCCCGTTTCCCGTCTCAGAAAAAGTTAACACTCCTGTATTAATTTTTATTGCGCCAATTTTAATATCGTATGTAACTATACCACCTTCAATAGGTTGTATCGGTTCAAGATTCTTCTGGAAAGTGTAATTGACCCATAAATTTAACGATTCTCCTAACATTATATTTTCTGTTCCACTGGAATTAACCGTTAAAAAGGATCTATAAGTATTTCCAGTTGATACATTGACAACAGTATTAAGATATTGGTAAAACGGTAAAGTAATACTTGTTGGATCTAAAGAGTCTAAATCGTCATCACAAGATAAGTCATCTTGAAGATCGCCATGCCAATTGACAGTTAAGCTCACATTTCCACTATTAGCGTCAGTTAAATTTGCCCATCTAAAAATAGCAACTCCAGTGGAATTCGTGAGTTCATATCCTAATATAACAGGTCCAGAACCATCATCTAAAGCAAATGTTATATTAGCACCTATAACATCTTCATAAATAACTCCACCATCTTCTCTCTGAAACTTTAATTCCAAGGATGTTAATTCCACATTATTAAACTCTAAGTAATATATACCAAATGTATTCACATTAGTTTCATTTAGTTCGATAATTTGCGGAGTGGTTATTGTTAAAGTTTGACCGTATCTCACATAAGATACATTTACAATGTAAGTTCCATTTTCAAATCGGTTGAAAATAGTACTTCCAAATTCATCTGTAGTTTGAGTCCAATTTATTGCATAATTTGAGGCGTTCCAAACGTTTACTGTGGCATCTGGTAATAAATTATCGTCTATATCTGTAACATTTACATTTATGCTGTAGAAAAGACTATCTTGTTGATATATGTAAATATTTGATGATTCTCTCAATGAAATAAGAGTATCGTCAAAATGGGTCACCATTCCTGCATTATCTAAATTACCTGATTTATTTACACTTCCAGCTAATTCCCAGAAATCAATAATTAATTTATAAGATTCATTACCAACACTATTATCAAAATCGTTTATTGAGCCTGGTAAAAACTCAATAATACCATTATCATAAATAACATCTCCTTTAAAATAACTAATTGAAGTATGAGCAGGATCAGATAATTCGTATCCTTCTATGAAAATTCCAACTGCATCGTTAGATGGATCGGGAGCATTATGAATAATCGTATAATTTTCAGCAACAAATCCAGCAGTCGTAATATCATTTTGAAGGTTCCCATCATAGATATATAATAAGTTGGTATGCTCGTCAACAACTGAGAAATCGTAGTTTGTATTTAACGCAAACATACGATCTATTGTTGAATTATATTCATTATCAAAGTAGATGCTACGCTCAATGTTCCAGAGATCATAATCGTAGTAGAATGTACAAATATCTTGAACATGCATATCGAAAGTAGTGGTCCAATCTATTTGGTAACTTGAAAAAACATCACCATTCTCTAATTCTGTTATAGATTGAATAGTAGCAGGCATAGATCCGTATTTATAATCTTCAACTTCTTGATCAGAGAGGTATTTATTGTATACAGCTACCTCATCGATGATACCTTTGAAGTATTGATTAATATGTTCGGATGCTCCAATTGTGAACGGGCTTCTATCTGCTTCGTCAATATCATTTGCACCTGACCATGTACCTACAGAATACCATGTGTCTTGGATTCTAACTTCTGCCGTACCTTGTTGATATCTAAAAACTACAAAATACCACCCACCAGTTGTCGTAATTGTTCCAGCAGGTCCAAAATCGGCATAAGTATCTCTTGTTACTGTATCAAGATATACGTGGATGTTTCCTTCGTTATTTACGCCAATTTCGAAGTTATCATTGTAAGGAACACTAGCTTTTGCTAATATTACATTTTCAGTTAGATGATTTGTAGCATCTCCTGATAAAGCGCTTGGATTAATCCAAACACATACAGTAAATTCTGTGCTTAGCCCGTCAAAAGGGTCTCCAGGATCTTCAAGACCATTTGCATAACTGACAAAATCGTTTCCGTCAAAATCTAGCCCATATTGTACTAAACCATTTACATATTGAGGATCACCGTATAATACACCATCAGGAGTGTTACCTGTCGAATCTAAGGCAGAATTCTCTAAATGTGCTAAAAATTTTAAACTTGGATCTGATAGCTGTTTTTCAGGGGCTAAAGAATCGTCTAAATGGAAATCTAAACTTTCCCTAATTAATTGAGTTGATGCTAACCCTTGCTCTAAGACTACTTGGTATTCAGTTCCAACTGTAACAGTAAGCGTTCCAGCTAATAATTCACTTGAGAAATTAGTAGCGTAATCCTTTTGCTCGATTTCATCCATATTTTCGTTGTAATAAAGAAAATACGTTTTATTTGCGTTGGCAGTTATATTTGCGATAAATGTTATTGTACAAGATTCAATGAAGTTAGTTGCGGGATATTTAGTAGCATTCCAGACCTGTAATGGTATCGGATCGCTCCATTCGTCATTTCCAGTTGCATTAAAACTTACAAGTCTTTCAGTATTTACATAGTGTTCATCCTCTCTAAATGTAAAAATCATTTCTACCGGTTGGTATCTATCAATACCCTTAGTTTCTTCTAAAATAAAGCCAATTCGGAACCTGTAAGTTTTATTCCACCAAACAGATAAATCGTATTTTTCATTTTGATGAAAAGTATCAGAAGATTTTGGCGAAAAATTATTTTGATCACCCATCTCATTGTTGATAATATCTCCATTATTAGTAGTAATACCTTTATCAATAAAGATTCCTTGATTTAATATAACTAAGGTAAACAAAGAAGTCGGTATCAAAAGCATCAGTAAAATCAAAGCTGATTTAAATTTCTGTTTTGATTTAATGTTCATATTTTAATTACCAATTTTTTTTTAAATTTTCTTTAAAATAAGACCTTTTTAACATTATTAATACATTTTTACATATTTAATTATTAGCAAAAAAACTGCTATGAGTCAGAATTATGGAATTTTTTCAAAAATAATGTAAAACAATTTAAGATTAAAATCTTAGAATTTAAGGTTTTAAAAATTAAAAAACAACAATAGTAAGAAAAATTGATTTGCGAAAATTATTCTTTTGATTTCTTGGCTGATTTCAAATTCAAATACGTATTTTCAAGAACATTCAGATATTCTATTAGCACTTGGTCGGCTTTGGATTTTTTATCGTATTCAGCTTTAATGACATTCAATAAATATTTTGGAAAGATTAAGGCTATGTGAAAGTCTGAAATAAGAGCGTAGTATTCATTGTTCCTATCGTCTCGGAAAACTTGAATCATCTGAATTTCCCATAGAGATTTCAAAACATCATCTATGTCTTCGACTCCTTTCTTTTTGAGTTTTTCAAGATCGTTTTTAGTAACAATAGCGGTCCTTAGTAATCTCAATACTTCGTAGGCTTGAGGGTTTACGAGAATTTCTATGACTTTTAGGTTGTCTT
>JAHLWT010000295.1 GCA_019057775.1 Promethearchaeota archaeon | reverse complement strand
AGAGCATTAAAGGAAGAAGTTCCTGAAGTAAAAGAAGTTGTAGCTGTATAATTATAATCTAATAAAATAATAAATATATCTTTTATTATTATATTAACCTCAAAAATCTTAAATTTTTTTAAGATTTAAAAAATCATTGTTAAAGATAATTATTTATAACATAGTCTCTTCAGTCAGCGGGAATGACGTATATACGTTATATGAAATAAGTTTTGAGTTTTGAATTATGGTTTTTCGCTTTCCGTTTTAAATTTTTAGCTATATAACAATAATTGAAAACTGATTTTCTTTGCGAGATACAATTCACGAGATACTAATTATGTTGGAAATATTGATTTTAAATCTAGATAAATGTATTATTATATAAAAGCATTAAATAGGTATTTTAAAAGAAGAATAGCAGAAGAATTAAGATGCAAAATACATTTTACCTTTCAGTGAAAAAGTTCTTTATAAAAAATTATAAAATATTTTTATTTAAATACAATAACAAGGGGTTAATTGCTTGTTTATTAAAAAATTATCTCATAAAAGACAGAGCGGGGAAAATTCTTAGAATATTTCTTACTCTGTTTTTTTATTGCATAAATGCTTATTGAATTAGCTAATTTAAACAGGAATAAAAAATTATTTTTGGTAAACGTATAAGATTTGAGGAAATGAATAAATATTCGGATATCAATATTGAGAGGTGATGCCATGGTTAAAATAGAGCAGAAATAGTCTTATGCTAAAAGGGGGTGTAAGGAAGAGAATATATTTTCTCGTTCCGGTGAGATTAATATGAATACATTGTTATTCAAATTAATTCACTTGTAAATGAAAAAAACATTATTACAAGGAGAATAAAATGAAAAGATTAACGTCTATTATTGTTATTTTGCTTTTAGTTTTTGGATTGGTTATGATTGCTCTTATCAGTGGAGTTGCTGCGGAAAAAGACAGCATAAGCGTTGCGGTAGCTTCACCTCCACGAACCATGAATCCTCATGGTTCTGATGCTGATTGCAACCTTTCTGTGATGGCTAATATATTTGAAGGCCTTCTCTACAGGGATTCTGCTGGGACACTTATGCCAGGATTAGCCACTTCCTGGGATAGAATAGATGATATGACTTGGCAATTTACCTTAAGAAAGGGAGTTAAATTTCACAATGGCAATGATTTTACCTGGGAGGATGTCAAATATACATATAATAGATTAAAAGAACCCTATCCAGTATCAGAATTTTTAGCCTTTGGAGGAATGATTGAATCTGTAGAAATAGTCGGCGATGATCCTTGGACTATAGATATAAAGACAACAATACCTGTTCCCTACTTTGCGCAAAATTTGCATCAAGTTTTTATTATGGATAAGGAATCTACCGAGAGTCGTTCTATCGGGGAGATAGGACAAAATCCAATAGGAACCGGTCCTTACAAATTTGTTGAATGGGTAAAAGGGTCATACCTTGAATTAACTGCAAATGAAAACTATTGGGGCGAAGTGCCTTCGATTAAGAATGCCAAAATTATCCCAATTACGGAATCATCTACGCGTCTAGCCGCTATTGCAACTGGCCAAGTAGATATTGTACAGGATGTACCTGTCGAACTTTTTGAAACAGCTGAGAAGAATAAAGATATAGAGGTAGTTACTCGTCCCGCAAGAAGAGCCATATACTTAGGGCTCAGAAATGAACCGGGCTTTCCAGCAAGTGATGTTAGAGTAAGAAGAGCAATGTACATGGCAATTAATGAAGAGGAGATAATTGAAAAGGTAATGTTTGGACATGCATTTCCAGCTGCTCAGATACCAGACCCTCCAACTGTTGGTTATGATTCTTCACTTAAGCGTCTCTCTTACGATCCTGAAAGGGCGAAGTTATTGCTTGCTGAAGCGGGATATCCAGATGGTTTTAAGATAACACTTTCTGGTCCCAATGATAGATATGTACGGGATGAGCAGATATGTGAAGCTGTAGCAAAACAACTTGCAAAAGTTGGAATAGAAGTTAAGCTTGATACCAAACCAAAAGCTATATTCTTCCCTGAAGTAGATGAACATATACTGGATTTCTACCTGATAGGGTGGTTTGACGGATCTTATGATTTTGGCCGTTCTTTTACCAAATTACTACATAGCGTTAATGTAGAAAAAGGTTATGGTGGTTTAAACGGTGCTGGTTATAGTGATGCAACATTAGATAAGCTTCTTGAAGAATCTGCTGTAATTGTCGATCCTGAAGTAAGGGCGAATAAGTTAAGGCTATTAAGCAGAATAGCAATGGAAGAAAAAATAGCGATTATTCCTCTTCACTATCAAGAAGATTCATATGCAATTTATAAAGGGAGAGGTATAGAGTTTACACCTCGGTCAGATACCTGGATCCTTTTCAGAGAAATTTCACTTAAGTGATAGGGAGGAAAAATAATGGTTGAGGCTAATAAATCTTAATTAAGTTAGTCAATTTTGGCCTCAACCATCTTTTATTTTATTATGTATAAATGCATTATTACAAGATTAACACAAGGAATTATAGTCCTTCTTGTTGTTTCATTTGTCTGTTTTGGTGTTTTTCAATATTTTGGAGACCCAGTGCTTACTTTGGCTGGTAGGTATGCAACACAGGCACAACAAGAAGAAGTTAGAAGTAAAATGGGTTTGGATAAACCTTTTTATATTCAGTATTCTATTTTCTTGAAGAATGCCCTTCACGGTGATTTTGGATTATCTTATGTTTCACAAACTCCTGTTCTTAACCTAATCTTGGAAAGGTTGCCGGCAAGCATTGAATTAGCTATTAGTGCTATGTTCATCGCTCTTATATTAGGAATTGGCCTTGGAGTAATAATATCATTAAATCCTCGATATTTTATAAACAGGCTTATTATGGCCGGATCACTTTTTGGGATTTCGCTTCCTACATTTTTGATTGGTATATTACTTATTATGATTTTTTCAGTTAAATTAGGTTTTTTGCCTACATTTGGTCGGGGTGAAGTAATAAAAATAGCAGAGAATTGGAGAACAGGTTTTTTTACCATAGATGGTCTTAAGCATTTAATTCTTCCCGCTTTTACTTTAGGTATATATCAATTAGCAGTACTTCTCCGATTGACCAGAGGAGGAATGTTAGAAGTATTAAGGGAAGATTATATAAGAACAGCTTGGGCGAAGGGCTTACCACCAAAAATTGTAATATTTAAACACGCATTGAGAAATGCGCTTATACCGGTAGTAACGATGGCAGGTCTGCAATTTGGGGAATTGATAGCATTTTCAATAGTTACAGAAAGTATATTTCAATGGCCTGGGGCGGGAAATTTATTACTAACAGCAGTATATGAAACAGATCATCCGGTTATAGTGGCATATGTAATGATTACTTCTATTCTTATTCTCTGTATAAATCTTTTTGTGGATATTTTATATGGGTACATTAATCCTAAAATAAGATATGAATAGGATATAAAATATGATTAGTATTTTTAAATCAAAAGTATTTCGTCATTATATTAAAGATTTATCGGCAGTAACAGGTTCTTTAATTCTTATAATTATGTTAATTGGGGCCGTTTTTGCTCCTATAATTGCTCCGCAGAATCCTTATGATATGAAAGGTCTCTATTTAGAGGATTCTCTAAAACCACCTATTTGGATGGAAGGCGGGGAAGCTCCTTTTATTTTGGGTACCGATGATCAAGGAAGAGATATATTAAGCACAATACTTTATGGGTGCCGAACATCATTTATTGTTGGTTTTAGCGTGATTATTATAGCTGGAATAATAGGAGTGACCATTGGTCTTTTAGCAGCTTTTTATAAAGGACCATTAGATGTGATAACAATGAGATTAGCAGATGCTATATTTTCATTTTCTACTACATTAATAGCTATGTTATTTTTGGCAGTTTTGAATAAACATGGTATAGGTTCGATAATTTTGGCTATAATTATTACCGATTGGGTAAGATATGCAAGAACAATGAGAGGTTCTGTCCTTAGCGTAAAAGAAGAAGATTATATTAGCGCTGCAAAGGCTCTCGGAGCTAATGATTTTCGAATAATGTTAAAACATATTCTTCCTAATGCGATACCGCCAATATTAATAATTGCTGCTGTCGGTTTTGGAGCTGCAGTAATGTTAGAGGCTACATTGAGTTTTCTTGGTGTAGGAGTTCCAATAAATGAGCCTTCACTTGGAATGATGATATCTTTAGGGAAAAATTATATCTATGCTGGGAAATGGTGGCTGGTAGTTTTTCCTGGTGCCGCATTGGTGTTGATAGTATTTGGTATTAATTTGTTAGCAGATTGGTTAAGAGAAGAAATTAATCCTAAAATTACCAAGGGAAAAGTTAACTAATTAAGAATAGAATTTCTTCATTTTAGCTTAAGAAAATTTAAAATAAATTTTGAGAAGGAATTGAAAAATTTGTGGAGTATGAAATGAGTTTTATATTAATAAAAGAGGGGAAAATATATTCACCTGAATATAATGGAACCAAAGATATACTTATTGTAAATGAAAAAATAATATTAATTAACCAAAATATTACAGAGTCAGCTACGAATTCATTAGATAAAAATATAAAAATAATTGATGCTTCAAAATGTATAGTTATTCCCGGTTTTATAGATCAACATGCCCACATTAATGGCGCTGGAGGGGAAGGTGGTCCCCAGTATCGTACGCCACCAATTCGATTAAGTGAACTTATTAAAGCAGGTATAACTTCGGTAATAGGATTATTAGGCACAGATGGTTTTGCGAGATCGCTAAAAGCCCTTTTAATGAAAGCAAAAGGATTGGAAAATGAAGGTATAAGTACATGGATATATACCGGAGCTTATCAATATCCTTCGCCAACAATTACCGGAGATATATTATCTGATATAATGTTGATAGATAAAATAATTGGAGTGAAAATTTCCTTATCAGATCATAGATCTTCTCATCCTACAATAGA
>JAHLWT010000294.1 GCA_019057775.1 Promethearchaeota archaeon | reverse complement strand
ATTTTGTACTAATCCTAAATTATTAACATTGGAAATTTATTTTGTTTTGCTAATTCCTTTTGAATTATATCATCTAGAAGCTCTTCGCGTTCATTCCCTGAAAGAACTTCCAATTTCCTAATATTTAATGGATCCACTTTTTCCCTTAGTAATTTAATTTCTTTTATTGATGGTGGTAAAGTTTCTTTCAACTCATTCGGTATGATTAGCTCAAATCCTGTTGAATTTTTAAGAGTTTCAAGGTCAATACCGGGATGGATTGTTCCTAATTTCATGCTTTTAGTGTCATCATCAAAATTTAAATAAGCAAGATTTGTAATAACACACTGAGGTCCTGAACCACCACAAATGGAAGGTTTTCCGTCGGGAAATCCAACTCCTGAAATAAAATCAAGTTTTTCAGTAGGAACAAATGTTCTTGTATCATGTCGTGGTGTATAGAGGAAAGATCCACGTTTATAGAACATGCTAAAATCCAAAATACCTGCAGCTCCAGGAAGTCTTATTTTTGGTTTATTCCAATCTCCTATGCATATATTATTAGTATTGCCATGTTGATCAATCTGAGCTGGTCTAAAAAATTCAATGGTAGTGAGTTTATCAGAAGGAAGAGATTCCAAAGTACATTCTACACTGTCTTGAAATCGATATGATCTCGCTGTATTCATCTCAAGATATAGTAGTGAAACTTGTCGTGCTTCTTGAACAAATGTATTACCCATTATATAATGGTAAATCGCATCAGGTGCATGGGATACTTTTGCTAAAGTAAAAGCTGCCCATACAATGGGAGTTGCGACGCCAACTATCATAACATCATCATTTCTAACCTCCCTTGCCATTAAGACAGTCATCATTTCATCAATTGTATAATCAGATGAACGCTCACTCACTTCATATCCCTCATACTAGAGAATTTTATTCGTTAGATATAAAAGGTTTAAGATTTTATAAAAATTCAATCCTAAAATTATCCTTATTTATTGGGATTTAATGAAAATCTAAATAAAAATTTATACTTAAGCCTTGTCATGTATATTGTCTGTTTTGATTTAGAAGGCGTTTTTACACCTGAAGTTTGGATAGCGGTAAGCAAAGCAACTGGTATTGATGATCTTAAATTAACTACGAGAGATATTTCTGATTATGATGTTCTAATGAAGAATCGAATAGAAATACTAAAAAAAAATGGAATTACATTAAAGGATATTCAAGAAATTATTTCGAATATGGATCTTCTTCCAGGTGCAAGAGAATTCTTGGATTGGATTCGATCTTTGATACAAGTAGTCATTGTAACAGATAGTTTTATAGATTTTGTGATGCCCTTTATGAAGAAATTAAACTTTCCTACGTGTTTTTGCCATAATCTCGAAATTGATGAAGAAGGGATGATTACTGATTATAATATTCGTATTAAAGAAATGAAAAAAAACACAGTTATAGCCCTAAGAAATTTAAATTATGATGTAATAGCAGCAGGAGATTCTTATAATGACATACCAATGTTATTAGAAGCAAAACAAGGTGTCTTGTTTAGGCCTCCTAAAAATGTTATTGAGGAATATCCAGATCTTCCAGTTGTTTATGAATATTCTGAATTAAAGAATCTGTTTTCTAAATTTTTAGATTTAAATGATCACTCGTAAAAACGAGTGTCAACCACTAAATTCTTCCATTATAAACCCCTTCAAATCAATGTAATTATCTATTTCTTTTAAATTTGGAAATTCAGTTTTATTCTGTATTCTTTTTAATGAATCTGGTAATTCTGGAGTAATTTTAATTAATGAGATAATTTCTTCAGGAAATTTTGAAGGATCTGCAGTCTCAAATGTTATTGATTTAACATTCTTATGCTCTGGATAACTATTACGATAAATCTGCAGAGCTGCCCATCCAACGGCTCCGTGAGGCTCTAATATTTTTTTATGATTATCATAGAAGTTCACAATTGTATCTCTAGTGGCTTTATTATTTATGGAATATGAAATGATATCTTTGTGAAGTTCTTCCATATTTGGCATTTTATGAATATATCCAGTCTCATCTATTTGTCCTCGAAAAAGATCAAATACTCTAGCTAGATTTGAAGGATGACCAACATTCATGGCATTAGATATACAATTTTTCGAGGGTTCGACTTTATTATATAATCCGGTTCTCAAAAAGTTAGGAAATTCGTCATTTTCATTAACTGCTGAAATAAATCTCTTAATAGGAAGTCCCATTTTCTTTGCAATTAGGCCTCCAGTCAGATTTCCAAAATTTCCTGAAGGAACAGAAAATATGACTTTTTCCTCCTTTGTTTTAACAATACGGGAATAACTCCAGAAATAATATAACGTTTGAGGTAATAATCGTCCAATGTTTATAGAATTCGCAGAAGATAAATTAATATTTTTTAACTCTTTATCCGCAAAAGCAGTTTTTACTAACTTTTGACAATCGTCAAATTTCCCATTTATCCCAAAAGCAATAACATTTTTACCTAATGTTGTCATTTGTTTTCTTTGTAAATCACTAATTTCATCTTTAGGGTATAAGACAACAACTTTAATTCTAGGCATTTCATAAAAAGCTTGAGCAACAGCACCACCCGTATCTCCTGAAGTTGCCGTTAATATTATTAACTCCTTATTTTCAAGTTCGAGAAAATATTCCATTGTTCTAGCTAGCATTCTTGCTCCAAAATCTTTGAAACTACAGGTAGGACCACGATCTAAATAGCAGATATAATCATCATTTGCAATCTTTTCAACAGGAATTTTAAAATTTAATGTGGTATTAATGATTTTTTTAAGATTTTCTTCCGATATAATATCTCCAATGAATTTTGACATTATAATTAGTGCAATTTCGATGAAATCCAACCTTTTAAATGATTCAAGAGTCTCTTCAGTTATCTTTGGAGTTTCGTTTAACATGTATAATCCTTGATCTAAGGCTTGACCTTGTAAAATAGCGGTCTTAAAGTCTACATCCTTTGATTTATAATTTGTGGAATGAAATTTCATATTAAGCTTTCATATGTTTATTTTATTCACTAATCACTTACTTTAGTTCTCTCTTTGATGATGTTGATGAAATCATTAAGTATCGCAGATGCTGCTTCAAAACCACCAGCTCCTTTTCCTATTAATATTATAGATCCTGCATGTATAGTTTGAAGCTTAATAAGATTTAATGCCCCACTAATATTCAAGAATGAATCCCTTTTGACCAACCTTGGCTCTACGATTAAGTTATTTTCCTCAGCAATAGCTAGATGTTTTATTATAAAACCATCTAATTTTGCTAGTTCCAAAGCCTGTAGTGTGATTTTAGTGATCCCTTCAATTTTTACATCTTCAATAGTTTTTGACCAATCAAGTAACTCATTTGCTAAAATCACTAATTTCCCAGCTGTATCAGAACCACTAACATCTAAACTTGGATCGGCTTCTGCATACCCTAACTCTTGTGCTTCTTTTAATGCCACTGCAAATGAAATTCCTTCAGTTACCATTCGACTTAAAATATAGTTATTCGTTCCATTCAATATTGCTTCAATACGAGTAATCTTATTCCCTATTAGATTTCTTTTAATAGATAAAGCAGGAACACAGCTAGCAACTGTTGCTTCATATTTTATAAGGCAGTTCATTTTATCTGCTAAATTTTTAATTCTTTTATAATGTAAAAAAAATGGAGCTTTATTTGACGAGATTACATCGATATTATTATTTAAAGCTTCAATAATATGTGTTAGTGCAGGTTCTCCAGTATTTGGATTAGTAGGTGTTGTTTCAATACAAAGATCTAGATCCAATTTGGAGATTAGATCTTTAGCTCTCACATCTTTTTTCCAAAATTTACTATTTCTAAAATTAGTACTCTTAGCTAAAAGATCGTTTAAATCTATTCCATCTTTATTAATCAGTGCACCATCGTGTTCGAAAATTGCAACCAATTTAATTTTACAATTATAAAGTTCTGTAATAATATCTCTTTTTTCTTTTAATAATTGTAAAAAACTGGTTCCTACATTACCTTTACCGATTAAACAGATTTTTAGTTCCATACCACCACACAGCTTTAACTTATTATGATCGTATCAAGAAGAGATTTTTCTCTTTACAAATTTTTTCAATTTCACGAATTAACTCGAATTTTTTCATTGCTTCAGGGAATTCTAGTTTCATTTTAACATTACTTATTTCTTTAAACCCACTAAATTTTGCTTGTAATTCAAGAACTTCTATTTTTTTTGACTCTAAACGTTTTATAGTGTCGGTTATGTCCGTATCGAAAACATGTCCAGATAATATAACAGTCATCATCTGATTTTTAGCTCCTATAGAAATTTTAATGATTTCTATATTTTTTTCAATTAAATCCTTTTGAATCTTTTTTATAGATATATTAATAAGTTCCTCATTTAAATCAAACCAAACAGTTACAGGAATCATGTTATTTAATATTTTATCGTGATTGTGTAATATGCCATAAATATTTCCACCATTTTGAGAAATTGGTTTAATCATATCTATTAAGCTTCCCGGAATGTCGGGTAATTTGACTTCCAAATAAATCATTTTGAAAATTACTCTTAATTTTATTATGAAATTTATTTAATAGCTAATTTGATAAATCCTAATTTTTCTTTATTTGGGTTAGTTCATCAATGTAAACTTTTTAATTTTTCGAACCATAAATAAAATTTGAAAATTAGCGAAGTAAAGCATTAACTATTTTGAGGGCTAATTATAAATCTTTATGTTTAAATTGGTATTAAAATAAGATATTTAAAATCATCTGAGCTCCACCAGCATTATCTAAGTATTCCGCATGAGATTTTACTTCAATATATTTTTTTCTATATTCATTGAAATTCATTTTAATATATTCCTGAATGTGTAGAGCATCGAATGTATATTGGCTGTAGCATGAGGTTGGATGAGCCCCAAAAGGGATCTTTACTACTG
>JAHLWT010000293.1 GCA_019057775.1 Promethearchaeota archaeon | reverse complement strand
CACGAGGAAAATTATGCCCCATTCCATCCAAAATCAATAATTCTGCTCCGGGTATCGCTGCTGCGATGTCTTTACCCGCTTCAACTGGGTAAAATGGATCTTCCCTCCCATTAATAATTAGGGTTGGCGCTCGTATTGCAGCAAGTTTAGGTTTCAGATTACCGGGAACAGCCGTTGCTGCTAATTGGCGAGTTACCCCTTCGGGATAATAATTGCGATCGTACTCTTTTGTTCTATACTCTCTTGATTGATCCTCATCATACGCAAAAGTGCCGTGAATGAGACGACCGCGCTTGACCATTTCTTCAATATATTCCTCGCGTTCGGAAGGAACGGGTGCAAAGAATTGTGCCATGAATTCTGGCTTAGGTTGCGGTAGATCGGGATTTCCAGTTGTGCTCATGATTAACGTGAGAGATAACACCCGAGATGGATGTCTATATGCTAGAACCTGTGCGATCATTCCACCCATGGAAGCAGCGCAGACGTGTGTTTTATCTATATTCAGAGCATCCAAGACACCAATAGCATCATCAGCCATGTCCTCTAATGTGTATGGTACTTTGGGTATTTCTCCATGACTATAAGCTTTACTAATCTCCACAAAGTCCGGCATACCTGCATCTTCAAATTTTGTTGATAAACCTATATCTCGGTTGTCGAATCTGATGACAAAAAAGCCACTTTTTGCAAGATTTTCGCACATCTCATCCGACCAAGCAATCATCTGGCTTCCCAGTCCCGCTATCAATAACAACGGTTTTGAAATAGTGTCTCCGATTGTCTCATATTCAATCTCTATATTATTTACATTCGCTTTTGGTATTGTTGATCTTCCCCCTTTTTATTAATCATATTAAGTATGATTGTGATAAATAATTCAAAAAATATAGATCTTTTTTCTGTGTGTAAAGAATATAAATCCTATTTAAGAAATAACAACTATATATAATAGATTAAATATTGAAAATTAAATTATTAAATAAACCAATAATTTAATATATTAGGTATACCTAATTAGGCATAACTAATTATAATTAGAAAACGAAGTCTAAATAAAAAAATACTACGGTGTAAAACAAATGTCTAAAAATTTAATTATTCAAACCAAAAACCTGACCAAATATTATGGCAAATCAAGAGGCATTGAGAATTTAGATCTTGAAATATATCAAGGTGAAATTTTTGGCTTACTCGGACCTAATGGAGCAGGAAAAACGACTACAGTTAGACTTCTTCTCGATTTAATTCGAAAAACTTCTGGTGAAGCACAAGTTTTTGATCTTGATATTCACTATCATTCGATTGAAATACGACAACGCATTGCTTACGTTCCTGGTGATTTAGGTTTGTTTCAAGACAAAACTGCTAGAAGAAATCTACAATATCTTCTTGGACTTTATAAAAATCATATTCCTATCAGGCGAATTGAGGAATTGGCGGATATTTTTGGCTTAGACCTCAACCGAAAAGTTAAGGAACTAAGCAAGGGGAATAAACAAAAAGTAGGAATAGTTCTTGCTTTAGCCCCCGAGGCGGATCTTCTAATTTTAGACGAACCTACTTCTGGATTAGATCCTTTAATCACAGCTGAATTCTACAAGCTTCTCCATGAACAACAAGAAGAAAAAGGATCAACCGTGCTCCTTAGTTCCCACTTGCTAAATGAAGTTGAAAAAGTGGCTCACCGTGTGGGTATCATAAGAGAAGGATCAATAGTTGAGGTGGCTACAGTTCAACAATTAAAAAGTATGGCTATGAAGGAGATTAAGGTTGAGTTTGCCACTAAAGTAGCACTACAGAAATTTTCTGATCAACTCCCTCCAAAAACAGTAGAATCTGTTATAATAAATGAAAATCATGCTTCATTTATGATTACTCGAGAACAATTAACTAAAATTTTTGACTTACTCTCGAAGTCTGAGATAATAGACTTAGAAATTACGAGCCCTGCGCTTGAGGATATATTTTTGAAATATTATGAGGTGGGATCCTAAATGAAACGTTTTTTTAGTACAGTTAAGGAGTTAATTTTAGAAAAGAAATTCAGTATTCTAATATTAGGTGGAGTACTTGGCTTATTTAGCTTTGCTATAATAGCTTTACTAGAAGATCTGGATTTACAGATAATAGAGGGTGTTTTTGATTCGTTTCCACAGGAATTACTGGACTTTTTCGGAGGTATTGGGGCACTGTCTAACCCATATGGATTTTGGGCTTTGGAACTTTTAACTCTCATTTGGTTATATGCAGGGATCTATATTGTCTTTATGGCTAGTTCTCTCCTCTCCCATGAAGTAGAAAATAAGACTATCGATCTTTCCCTCTCTAAACCTATTTCTCGGTATAATTTCCTTGGAAGTAAAATTACATTCCTTTATATATTTATAATGACAGTTATAGGAATATTCTTTCTAATAACTCTTGGAAGTATGGCAGGCTCGTTGAAATATCGAGCAGAAGGACTTTACTTTGACAGATTATTTGCTACTTATTTTTCTGTAGTTCTATTCCTCGGAGCATTAGCAATGGTAACTAAATTTTTTTCAACTGTATTCTTGAGCACAAAAAAATCTATGGCAGTAGGTGTGATGATTATATTTATCATGTTTTTTCTTGGTGAGTTTTACATATATATGGATGAGACTATCCAGGGTATTAAATACATATCGATTTTCTATTATTTTAATCCTGTTGAGTATATAGTAAATGCAAACATCGTAATATTTACACGAGATATTTATATCTTGGGAATGATCAACGTTGCTCTCATTATTGGCAGTTTAGTTGTTTTTGATAAAAAAGATATCCCGAATTAAAATTTATAATTTTTTTTTATTTCCAGATATTCCAATAGTTATTTTTTAATAAGCGGTTATTACGAAAGATTTATATTCTCGGATATCTTAAATTAGTGAACATAAAATTCTTTAATAGTGTGAAAAGAAGTGGTTGAGAAGTACAGAAAGAAGATTCATTCTGATAAGTTAATCGCAACGTTTGATGACGTGTTGATCTTACCGGGGTTTACTGATTTTGAGCCTAGTGATGTAGATCTTTCAAGTAAAATTGGTAAATATCATTTTAATTTGCCGGTGATGTCATCAGCTATGGACACAGTCACTGAGAGTGAGATGGCAATTAAAATGGCATTAAATGGAGGTTTAGGTGTACTACACCGTAATTGTTCCTATGAACGGCAGTTAGAAATGGTAAGAATTGTGAAAAGAGCGAGATCATTTGTAATAGATAGTGAATACATAGCTACAATTAAACCAAATGAATCCATCACACGAGCCAAATACGTGATGAGTAATTATAATATAAGCGGACTCGTAGTTGTAAACGAGCAAAAAAGAGTTTGCGGTATTTTAACTAAAAGGGATATACCCTTCAATGAATTTGATTTAAAAAATGGTAGAATAAAAGATTTTATGACTAAAGATGTAGTTTCAATAAAACCAGGGGTTTCGAGGGAAGAAGCTTTAGATACTTTATACAAACACAGAATTGAAAAACTGCCTATAATTGATGAGAACGGTATATTACGAGGTTTGATAACTAAAAAAGATCTTACTCCAGAATTTCCTTTTGCTTCTAAGGATGAGGAAGGTCATTTATTATGTGCTATTGGCTTGTCTCCTAAATTTCCTGAATCAAGTCAAGCACAAAATATGCTTAAAAAGATAGATCAATATGTGGACATCTTTTTCATTGACGTTGCTGATTTTTATAAGAAAGCAGATATTGAAGGTACTCAGAAATTAATGAAATTTTTGGATTCTGATTTTGTGTTAGGAAATATTGGGACGTATGAAGCAGCTGAACATTTGATAACAAAATGTGATTTTGTAGATGATAAATTTATCGGGCTTAAAGTTGGTATGGGTTCAGGATCTATATGTACAACCTCAATTCAAACAGGAGTGGGTGCTCCTACGCTTTTTGCTACAGCTCAAGTCGCTGATGCTATTTTAGATCACAACCCAGATATATGTTTAATTGCTGATGGCGGTTTTAAAAACCCTGGTGATCTCCCCAAAGCTTTCGTGGTTGGTGCAGATATGATAATGTCAGGTCATTTATTTGCAGGCGCTACTGAAAGTCCAGGTTTCATAGATACAGTACAAGGTAGAAAGGTTAAGGTTTATCGAGGTATGGGTTCAAAAAATGCAAGAGAATCAGGTTTTATTTCAGATCGTTATATTGAAAGTTCAAAAATGATTACAGAAGGAGTAAGCGATTATGTACCATATGTAGGTGATCTATCGGGTGTATTAGCAACACTAAAAGAGGGTTTAACAAACGGAATGATATATTCAGGAGCAATATCTATTAAAAATATGAAGAATGCTTCAATTGGGATAGTTTCTGTCGTAGGAACACGAGAAACCCAACCCCATGACCTTTTAGGTAAATATTAAAGGCTATTAGAGAAAAATCGCGCTGTAGTTAGACTGAAATATAATATTCGTCAATGTGGAAATCTTTTAAGCTTTCATAATCCTTTTTACAGAGCCAGGAGCCATATTGCGGCACCCATCCCATATCGAGATCAATCGGGCGTACAATTTTAAGGACTTACTAGAATTTGTTTTTTATCAAAATTGCCACAATCAAAATTGATGAGAAAAATCTGTTTATTAAACCTCTATTAAATAAGATTTAACTAGAGTAAAATTTACTTTGGAATTAATCTTAAGTAAATTAAAATTTTCCATAGTTGATTTTTTATGAAAGCTATTAAAAGAGCTCTTGTAAGTGTTTTTGATAAAAAAGGTCTTAAAGAATTCGTTAAAGAATTAGTGAATGATTTTGGAGTTGAGATTCTATCTACAGGTGGTACAGGTAAATTATTAGAAGAAATTGGTATTAAATATACTAAAATTTCTGATTATACGGAATCTCCAGAAATGTTTGATGGTAGAGTAAAAACCTTGCATCCAAAAATAGAAGGTGGGATATTATTTCGAAGAGAAGTAACGAAAGACGTCCAAGATGCTCAGAAATATAATATACTTCCAATTGATATGGTGGTATGTAATTTATACCAATTCAAAGAAGCCATTCTTAAACCAGATATAACACTCAACGATGCGCTTGAATTAATTGATATTGGGGGCCCTACTATGATACGAGCTGCTGCTAAGAATTATCCAGATGTGGTTGTGGTACCATCTCCTAAATATTATGAACAGATATTAATTGAGTTAAGAGAAGCTGGAGGTATTAGTGATGCAACAAGAGCTTCATTGGCTCAAGATGTATTTGCTATAATGGCAGATTACAATGCAGCAATAGCGAATTATTTACAAAACTATTATAACCCGGGTTTACTAATGGGAAAACATTTCATCAGAATCTTTGAAAAAATTCAAGATTGTCGATATGGTGAAAATTGGGATCAACAAGCAGCCTATTATAAAGATGTATCTTCGAGATATGGCCTTCACAGTTTTAGCAAATTAGGGGGGAAACAGATATCATTTAATAATTATTTAGATATTGACTCTTGTATGCAGATTCTTCTAGATTTCGGAACTAAACATCACGTAACTGCAATCTTAAAACATACAAGTCCTAATGGTGTTGCTATTGACAAAAATGATCAATTAACGTCAGTGAAAAGAGCATTTAGTACAGATCCATTATCTGCATTTGGAGGGATTTGGGGAGTTAACCATGAGTTGACAAAAGAAGTAGCGGATTACATTGTTAATAAAGAAAAAATTTTTATCGAAGTTTTAATGGCACCTACCTTTGAAAAGGAGGCCCTAGAAATACTGAGACAAAAAGAAAATCTAAGAATTCTAGAATTTAAGAATTTTCTTGACAGGAGAGATGAAATTTACAAAAATAATGAAATTAGAGGGGTTTTGGGTGGGATCCTTGTCCAAGAATATGATCATAAATCTATTATTAAAGACTGGAAAGTGGTAAGTAAAAAGCAAGTGAGTGATGGTGAAAAGGAAGCCCTGATTTTTGCATATAAAGTTTCAAAATGGGTTAAGTCAAATTCAGCATGTTTTGCTCAATCTTATGATGATGGGGTATATACGATAGGAATCGGAGCAGGTCAACAAAGTCGAGTTCATGTGGTTAAATTAGCAGCACAAAAAGCAATTGAATTTGGCCATAAAAGTGAACTAGAGAATTCCTTTATGGGTACTGATTCATTTTTCCCTTTTCCCGATGGATTAGAAGCAGCCGTTGAGGCAGGCGCAAAGGCTATCATTAATCCTGGAGGTTCCATTCGAGATGAAGCAGTAATTAAACGAGCTGATGAATTGGATTGTATCTTAATATTTTGTGGTAAAAGAGTATTCCGCCATTAAATTTAATGCTTGCATCTATGGATATTAGCTATATAATTAATGAATTCCTCCTCTTGAAATTTCTTTTTTTTTTTGAAAAAACTTTATAAACTCCAAAATATAGTTTTATAATACTCAAGAAAATCAAAAAAATCAATTTAATCCTTAACTTTTAGAGTTTTAATAAGGAGAGTATAACTAATCGAATTTCAGAGAGAGGTATTTTTCCTAACAATGGATTTTTTCTTAAATAATTTAAAAGACACACTTGAAGCAATAAATAAATTAATGGATAATAATATTTCTCTTGTAAATACAAAGAGAATTAGAAGATGTAACAAAATAAAATCTTCAAATAGATCTAAAATTAATTTTATTTGGAGATCTCTTAAATTTCTTGAAGAAGAGGGAATTTTAACAAAAAATGGTATTTCAAATCCGAAAACATATAATATTACAACTCACGAGAGAATAGACGTGAAGAGATTTCTCTCTAAAGTAGAACAAAGTAAAAGAAATAATATTTAGACTAAATATAACTCATTTAATAGTTGATCGAGCTTATTTTTTGATTCTCCGTCTTTTGGATTTTTTATTAACCTTTTCTGATAAAAGATTATATTTGGATATTTCAATTCAAGTCTATTAAAAATGCTAACCCATGTATTAAATTTATCCAAAAGTTCATATACTTCTGGGTCTTCCTCCAAAGATTTAATTTCATCTTTCTCATCTTTTGAAAAAAGGGTTTTATATTGTTTTACACTAACTCCCTGATCTTTCAATAATTTTCTGTTAGCTTTATTAATATAACCATCTAAAATACTTCTCCACCATACATATTTCTCATTAATTCTATCTATTGTGTCTTGTATTAGCTTAATTTCTTGTGGAAAAATAGTTTCTTCCTTTTTAGTTAATAATCTCTTAATTTTTTGAAATTGTAATTCAAATTGGTTAAGATAGGAATGCATCATTTTTTCAAATTCAAATAAAACAGAGTTATAATCTTGAGCAAAAAGAACTTCATCGCTTGAAAAAGTTAATGATTCCTCATCAAAATTGCCTTTAATCTTTCGTTTTTTAATAAGATCATCAAAAATTTCTCTCATTAGGTTAATTTCTTCTTTTGATAATTCTTTACCGTAGAAAAGATCATTAAAAGAAAATAAGAAACTATTTTCTAGCATTTGTTTTCTAATTCCTCTTTCAGTAAAGAATAAAATCTCTCCATCAACTTCATGGAAGATTCCTTTCAATTTTCCATCAGAATACAAACTATTAATTAAATCTTTAATTAAATGTGACGTAATTTCGAATGTTCCTAAGGATATGTAATCATCCGATTTTGATTTGTCTATCAGCATAAATTTAATATCGTTCTTTGCTTCTTCAATTTTCTTCGGATTAAATATTAAGTAATCAGCTTTTTTAAAATAGGGAATGCCAATTTCCTCAACAAATTTTATAAATAAATTAATTTCCAGTCCTGTTTTGTCGACATATTCACCAATATTTATCTGAACTTTCTTTTTTATTTCTTCTGCAATGAGCTTCAAATTCTCATCAATCTTTGTGAGAATATGATTTTTATCAATATTTAGGTCTTTTGATATGATATCAATTTGCTCCAGCTTCTCTTTTTCATCAGAAATTCCACTAATTTCCTTTATTCTCTCTTTTAAATATTTGGAATAGTAGAAAACATCCTTAATATTATCCCATATTCCACTTCGAGAGTCAACAAGATGATCAAAAACATCAATTAGTAATATTTGCCCAATATTTAATCTTTTGGAAACCTTGGAAATATTGAAAAACCCAACAATTTTGGAATTTTTAATTTCTTCTTTAATTTTAAGTGTACCTAGATTGGTTAACCATTGAGTACCCTTACGATAGTGTGATAGATACTCTCTTGGTAAATTCTTAATTAATTTTATAAAATCTTCATCAATAAGCACTGACCGATTTGATTTCAAATCCACAATACTCTGTTTTGCCGCTTTTATATTAATTTGCTTTCTGATTCTTTTTAATGAATAAAACAATTTTTGATCTCTACTTCTTAGAAACTTCTGCTTTGTAGAATTTGATATGTCCTGAATAATTTTATCGATAAACCGTGGTGGGAGAAAGTTATATTGACTCAAGTTTATTTCTCCGCTTTGTTGAAAGTCATTTAGGATTCTTGATTTTATATGACTATAAGGATAAAAATATCCTAAATCAGAGAAAAAACCCCTTATTATTTTTAATTTAATTAAAGTTTTAACAAGAATCTTTAATTCTGAATCCTTTTTAATAATTTGAGAAAATGTTTTTAGAATTTCTTCGTGAGATATTTTTGATTCTTGATCAAAAAAGTTATTTAATTTACTTTTTTCTAGCTCATATAAAAAAATAACCTCCTCTTTATTTTTTGTATAAAAGTATATCTTTTCTTCACTTAGACTTGTATTTATATGCTTCTTTATATAATCTTTTAAATATATTCCTGTTTTCTTTTTTATATCTGTAAAATTATGCCTCTTCATTATAAATTGCTTGTTTAAAAGATTTTCTACTACTTCTTTATCATAGGTTTCAATATTAAACTCAATTGTTTCAGGAAAAAATTTTTTGATTAGAATTACTGCTTTTGTAATAATGTGAGAATTTTTTTTATTTTGAAAGGAGGAAAGTACTTGTTTTATAATTTTTCTGAAATCATATAATTGATCAAACGTTAGTTCATTACAATTTTCAAGTATATTTAACAATGAAAATGTATTATCTTTCCCCTTTTCTATCAATAAGCTTTCCAGTAGGATATCAATAAGAGAATTAACAATATTCGGATCTTTTCTTACTAAATCCTGCAAGAAAAAATGGATGTTGTCTCTGATATCCTCAGAAGGGTCTTTTAGAAAAGTAACAAATTGTTTGAAATATTTTTGGATGTATTTAGTATTTGCAAGCATAGCAAATCCAATGATTATTATTGAATTGGTTTTCAATTTTAAATTATCAGAGAGGAAAAAAACTTTAATTTTTTCAATTAATCCATCAGAGATAAGATCTACGTGAATTTCTGCTAAAACACTTAAAGCATAAACAGCTTGAACATCATGACTATGATTATCCAACAGACTTTCCAATTCATCAACTATACTTGAGACTTTGGATAGTTTATTCTTACTCAGAAATCTATTTAATTTTTCAACTTTCTCTCGAACTGGACTATCCTTAAAATCTGCCAAATCAAACATATATTAAGTAAATCAATGTTTAGTTTAATAAGTATTTTTTGAAATCTTTAATTTCTATGAGGTTCTTAATATCTTTAATTAAATGGGTTGGATTTGACTTTACTAAAGCTTTCCGAGTACCATGACCAGAAAGTAAAGCTATACTATTGACTCCTGCATTTTTTGCACATTCAATGTCATGAGGTAAATCACCAACATAGTAGATATTATTTCTTTTGAGGGATATTTTTAATTTTTTTTTGATTATGATTAATGCATCAAATATAGGATAAGGGCTCGGTTTCCTAGCGTGTGTATCATCTCGAGAAATAAACACCGAAAAGTAGGTATCTAAGTTTAATCTACTTCTAAAGGCACTTAACCTCTTTCCACTTGTGTTTGAGACGATCCCTAAATGAAATCCACAACTTTTGAGCTGTTTTAATATTTCCTCTAAGTCCGGTTTTAAAGTCTCATACTTTTCATATTTAGGATAAAAACGACGGAATTTTATAAAGAATAGGATTCTCCTCCATGGGGATGGGATATACTGCTTATAAATTTTAACTATTTTTATAAAAGCCTCTATTTTATTCTTTGAATCAGATTCTTCAAATAATCTTGCAAAATCTATTAATCTTAAATTATCTATACCATTCCATTTGTAAAACTTTTTTTTTCTAAAAATAGAAGCGGTATATTCAAGAGATTTTTGAGTAATAATAACTCCATCGAAATCAAATAGAATTATTGGTGGAGAAGACATATCTGTATTTGAAAGTTCGATCAAACACTTAAATTTATTTAAATTTATTTCTTTGAGTTAAAGAATAAAAAAACATAAAAAAAAAAGAATAAAAAAGGCTTTAATATTTTGCTTCAATTTCTAATTTTTATTAGTCTATTTCATCAGGTTCCACAGAGACGTGACTAAGAAGCCAATCTAAATGCTTTTCTACTTTATTGATGTTGAGAACAGTATTTAAGATCATAACCTCATCAGCCCTTCCCGGCATTATCGTAAACTTTCCAGCTCTCAGCAAAAAGAATTCAAATACATCGGGGATTTCCTTCTTAAATCGAAGTGATTTGACAGGGAATCTCTCAGCTGTGCTAAAAATACCAGATTTATGAATGATCTCGTTCCGTTCGATTTTATAATACTCAAATCTAGTGCTTATAATAACTATCCCTAATATAAAAACTAGAATTATTGTCATTACCATATAAAAATCCCATGGTAACATTAAATTGAGTTTAAACCCGGTGATATCAAATGTAAAATTTGGCAATACCATGAAAACCAAGAGTAAAACAACAATTAAAATGGCTAAAACCAACACAAAGAATTTCGTTGATGAGAAATCGAAAGCAGTCACAAATATATTTATGAAGAACACTATTAACCATACATAACCTAAAGTGGAGGAAGGATCAGTAAGAGCCTGAATTATCCACAATACTATGCTGGTTATTAACAAGGGCCAGAAAAAGATAATTTTTGGATAAGAACGTATATAGATCTCGCTGGCGTGCTTAGCTTTTTTTTCAGACATGTATACTTATCACTTAATTTTTTTTTTTATAATTTAAAGAGGATTATAAAAATAATAGATAGATGTGTTATTTAAATATTAGTATATTTGAGATTAAAGTTGTTTGATTAATTTTATACTTGACTTAAACTCCGCTATTTTTCACTAAAGAATTCAAGAAATAATGATGATTCTCCTTAATATTCGTAAATTTCTCCAATTATGGTATTTAGTCGATAATTACATGCATGCTGCTTAAAATGTAATCAATTTGCTCGGCTTTTTTTTTAATATTAATTACCGTGTTTAAATGTACTATTTCTCCTTTGGCAAATAGTAATGTTAAAGAACCTGCTCTAAACATTAGATATTCAAATAAATCTGGTACGGATTGTTTAATTCGAACACCTCTCGTGGGATATCGTTCTATGTTTGTAGAAAAAATACCTTTTTTATGAATTATCTCGTTTCTTTCGATGCGGTAATAATCAAATCTTGAACTAATAAAAATTAAACCAAGAACTAATCCTATTACAATTGTCATTATCATATAGAATTCCGCTGCTAAACCAATATTTAGGTTCTCACTAATAGTTCCTATTTCTTCTAACGTTGGTACCAGACCAAGGAAAATTAAAAGCAGTACAATAATGACAATTCCTAAAATTAAAATAAGAACCCTGTACGATGGAAAATCTAGAGCTACTACAGTAAGGTTTGAGAAAAAAATAATCACCCAAATTGATCCCAACCACGAATTCAAATCTGGCAGAAATGCTTGAATAATCCAAATAATAATAGAACAGAGAAATAATGGAGAAAAGAAAATCGCTTTTGGGTAGCTACGTATAACTACCTCATCAATTTCTAATATTTTCTTTTCTTGTTCATCTTCTAATAGTTCTTCTTCTTTTTCACCTTCTAATGTTTCTTTCTCTTCTTTTTCATCTTCTAATAGTACTTCTTCTATTACACCTTCTATTGTTTCTTTCTCTTCTTTTTCATCTTCTGATAGTTCTTCTTCCATTTCGCTTTCTGCGTTCATGTTAATCCAATTCTCTTTTATCTTAATAAAATTTTTTACATAGGTTGAATAGATAATCCACTTCTTAAAACTATCGTACAATGAACAGGTTTATATGAATCAAACCGAACAAAATATTAACAATTAGTAGAAACTTCCAATTGATTGAATCATCCTATATGAAAGTTCAATTTGTTGGTTTCCGTTATCACTAATTCCCATGTGTCCTGGAAGAAGGTGTTTCACATCTAAGTTATTTACTGATTTAATGGAATCAATTAATTTATTTAATGATCCACCAGGAAAATCATATCTTCCAAAACTACCTCCGGTAAAGACTAAATCTCCCGGGATTAATACTTTTTCTTTTAAATCATAATAACATATTGACCCTAGAGAATGACCTGGAGTATGAAGAATTTGAAAAGTAAAATCTGCTGTGATTTTCACCTCACATTTATTAGACAAATCATTAACACTTAAAGGAATTATCTCAATTCCAAACATCTGAAGATCTATTCCAAGAATATCAGGACAAATCTGAGATTCTTCTCCCTTTCTCAAAACATTAACAGTTTCCCCAAACGCGTAAATCTCTGGTGGATTGTTATTTAGAATTTTCATTAAAGGGTATAACCCTAGAACATGATCAACGTGCTCGTGAGTTAAATATATTCTCGTTATGTCATTATAGTCAAGTTTTAATTTTTCCATTCCTCTAAATAATCCCTTAAGAGAAATACCATTTCCTGCATCGAATAATGCCAATTCATTCGAATCCGGATCTAATATTACGTACTGATTACAATCCAGCATTAAATTTTCTGAAAAGTAATATAGATTTTTGATAACTTCCTTACCCCTTTTTTCAGAGTCTTCACTAGATAAGAACATTGTCTAAAACCGTATTAATGTTTTAAAGAGATAAAATAAACCTTACTTTAATGTTTTTCTCTTGAGTTCAGGCTTGATCATTACAATGGCTTAAAAACCACAAATTAGTATTTCATTTATATTCACACTTTATGTTTATTCCAAAATTCACAAGTAATTAGCTAAAAGCTTTTTTTTAATGCGTTTTTCAAATATAATATGGAAGACGATCCCGATATCGATATCGAATCGTTAAAATCTAATATAAGCTTTGGGATAAAATTTTGGCTGGAATTTGAAAATACAAGTATATTGGGTTCAGGTTGGGCAAAATTATTAGAAAATATTAAGATCAATGAAGAAGGGTCATTAACACAAGCAGCGAAAGAATGTGGATATTCATATAAATATGCCTGGAATATATTAAAGCGAATAGAGAAACGAACTGGACACCCTATTATAATAACAGGTAAAGGAGGACGAGGCGGTGGAGGCTGGGTAAAATTAAATGAATGGGGTAAATATATATTAGATAAATATATTGAATATTCCAAGGAAATTGAATTAATTGAGAAGAAACTCAAAGAGTCAAAGAGAATTGGCTAATAAATATATTTTAATTCTAAAAATGATTATGCGTATTAAGTGGTTTTAACATGGAAGACCGTCTAAAACAGTTGAGTGAAATAAAAGTATCAGAAATTATGGTAAAAGATCCATTATATGCCACACCAGATGAAAAAATAAGCGCAACAGAGCTGTTGATGGTAAGGAAAAATATTGGAGGCCTTCCCGTAATAAAAGACCACAAAAATCAAAAATTAATTGGAATTATTACGCAGCGTGATATACGTTTAGCTAGATTTGCCGTAAGCTTAGAATCATCAAAGACAACAGTTAAAGATTTGATGACGCCAGAACCATTTACAGTTAAAGAGAACAATACATTATTATTTGTTTTAGAAAAGATGTTTAGCAAAAAAATTCAACGATTACCTGTCGTCAATAAAAATAATGAGTTGATTGGTTTAGTCTTACAAAATGAAATCTTAAAAAAATTATTCGAATATATTTTGAAAAAATAATTAAAAGAAATCTTATTTATAATTGTTATAAAAAAATAATAAAAATCATTAATTTTAGATTATTAATAGGTATCAGCAAAAAAATTTTAACATTGATAGAAAATGGCTCTACCCATAGTTGGAACACCAATTATTATTGACATTGGTTCTGCATATGTAAAAATTGGATTTGCGGGAGAACCTGGCCCTAGGTTTGTATTTCCATGCATTACAGGAACCGAAAAATATAAATCCGTGATGGTTGATGTAAGTGCAAGAAGCATATATGTTGGGAACGATGTTTCTAAAATGCGTGGCGTTTTAAAAATTAATCATCCCATTCAGAGAGGGGAAATTACTGATTGGGACAGTTATTATGAAATTTTAAACTATATTTTCTATTCTCTTTTAAGAATTGATGATCTTACAAATTATCCCATTTTTTACTGCGAAGCACCTTTTCTGCATGGAGAAACGAAGGAGTATATAGCAAGGTTATTTTTAGAAACTCATCGTGTTAAGAGCCTTATGATGATGCAAACACCATTGCTCTCATTGTTTAGTGTTGGTTTAACAACTGGATTAGTAATTGAATCGGGAGACGGCCTTTCTTGGGTAGTTCCAATTATAAACGGGCAGATAATCCAGCATGCGGTTCAAAAACTTAATTTAGCAGGTACAGATGTTAATCAAAATTTGAAAAATCTTTTTATGAGGGAAGGTGTGAATATCACATCAAGTGCGGTTGATGAAATCATAAAAGAAATCAAAGAAAAGAATTGTTATTTTATCATTAATCCAAATGATCCTCCTAAATCAAGTGAAATGTTTAATATATCTATGCCAGATGGATCAACCATTAATATAAATAATTCAATACTTCATCAAGCTCCTGAAGTTTTGTTCAATCCTGGAATGGTAGGGCATGGAAATGTTATGAGTTTACCACAAGCTGTAATTTCATGTTTACAAAGGGTCGATAATGGCTATTGGAATGAACTTTTATCTCATACTGTTATTTCTGGAGGAAACCTATCTTATAGTGGATTTGAAGAACGATTTGAGTCAGAGTTAAATTCATTACTCCCTCAACTAGGTAAAATACCAAAATCAATAACACCTCTCTCTGAAGTCAAAACTGAATTAATTAAGCTTCAAGCGGTTGAAATCTCAAAAAAGAAAGAAGATACATGCCAACATTGTGGCGCTTTTATCGATCTGAGTGATGGAAAACAACTATGTCCTTCATGTGGAGGAAGATTGGTTTTACCTGAGATAAAGATTGGATTATCAAGCGATAAAAAAAAGGTTGTTAGGGGAAAATGTTCAAATTGCAAGAAAGATGTATCGGATACAAACTCACTCTTTTGTCCATATTGTGGAAAACCTCTAGAAATTTTGGAATCAAATAAAATCCTAGAAGATTTAAATCAAGTAGCTCCTCCTTTAGAATTTTCCGAAATGCTTAAAAAAGACAATAAAGTATTGAAATTTTTTGTTCCTGATAATCTTCAGCTTGCGATTTTTAATGGAGCGGCAATACTGGGAAGCTTACATTCATTTCAGCAATTATTTATAACCTATGAACAATTTCAAACAAATAAAGAATTATTGTATAGAGATATTAGTGAAATACTTTAATAAAAAGCTTATAACTCATTTTCTTCATTGTTTTAAAGTAATTCTTGAAAATTACGTTATTACATTAATTTTCAATTAAGACAGATAATTTTTAATTTCAAGCTAAATTTAACAAATTAAAATTTTAAATAGGTTTTATTAATTGAGAAACAAATATAGAAATTTAATTCTCATCTTTTTAGCATTTTTTATTATTATTAGTGTAATTCCAAGTGTGTTAGCTAAAACAAGAAACGGATATTTAAGAGATTTCATCTTGGATACTGAAATTGAAACTAACGGTTTTTCTAATGGAATCAGCGATGAGGGAGAAGTTTCTTTAGAAGCCACTGTGTTCGCTATTGATATTTTAGATTATTATGGTGTGAGGCCAAGCGATGTGGAGCAACTTCAAGAAACTCTGAAACAAAATATAAATACTATGCTTGATGGTGATGAGATTAATTTATATGATTTGTATTATCTAATAAAATCCCTCAATTTACTAGAATATTCATTTGAATCAAGTTTATTGAAAAAAATTTCGATTTTTATTAATGGAACTCAACAATTGGATGGAGGATTTTCTTTTTCCAATACATCTTCGTCTGTTAATATTATTTCAACTTTTTATGTAATTCAACTATTTCGATTAATTGATCAACTAATACCAAATATAACACTTCACCAAAGTTGGGTATTATCTTGCTATAATGGAGATGGAGGATTTGGAGGAAATTCTAATCTGCCATCAACATTAACTAGTACTTACTATGCAATTTTGGTTTTAGATGAATTTGAAAACTTAGACAGTTTAATCGATCTTAATAAAACTGTTAATTACATAAATTCTTTATATATAATGAATTCAGCTGATGTCAACAATTTTGGAGGATATGCACCCGATGAAATAGCTACTTTTGCCCTATTAAGTAGTACATATTTCTGTACAAAAATTTTATCTTTACTTGATGAAGATGAGTTAAACATCGATGCAACAATTGAGTGGGTCTTAGATCATCAAAATGTCCTAGATGGAGGATTTGTAGATAATACTGAAGCATATCAACAAAAATTGTCTTCAGTGACGAGCTCGTATTATGCTTTTGAAACTTTAAAAATACTAAATCCAAGTCTCTCAAAATTAAAACAAGAAATTTGGATGGTAGAATTTAATTTCTGGATCTTAGGAATAGTAATAGTGGTTACATCTTTAGTTATTGCTATTTCTGTGTTAATGTGGAAAAAAAGAAGAATATAAATCTTTTTAATTCTTAATAGTGATTGTAATTAGTGCTTTATAATCGAAATTATAATATATTTCCGTTTAACTGCTTTTTTTTACCCGAAGTATATCATGAAAGATAAAATATTAGATGGAAAAAAGTTAGCTAATATATTAAATTTAGAATTAAGAGGAAAAATTAGCAAGTTAGTAGAAAAAACAGGAGTAATTCCAAAATTAGTTACATTAATCGTAGGAAATAATCCCAGTTCGTTAGTATATGTCAACATAAAACGTAAGACCTGTGAAAAAGTAGGAATTAAATCAATAATTAGAGAACTAAATGAAAACATCCCATTGAACCAATTAATAGGGGAGATATTAAAATATAATAATGATCCTAATATACATGGGATTTTACTTCAATTGCCTTTACCTGAAAATTTAAGAGCTAAAACCTCAGAAATTGTTGATTACATAGTTCCCTCAAAAGACGTAGATGGAGCAAACTCAGCAACTAAAGGTAAACTTTTTAATTATGAAGAAGAATTAGCACCATGTACACCTAAAGGTATTATTAAGCTACTGGAGTTTTATAAAGTTGATCTCAGAGGAAAAGAAGTAGTTATTATCAATAGATCTAATCTAGTGGGAAAACCACTTATCTTTATGTTATTAAAAAGAAACGCGACTGTCTCTATATGTCATACATCAACAAGAGATATTGATACACATATTAAAAATGCTGATATTTTGATAGTGGCTGTTGGAAAACCAAAGTTTATTACTAAAGATAAGATAAAAGAAGGAGCCATTATAGTTGATGTGGGTATTAATAGAGTTAGTGGGAATTTGTGCGGAGATGTTGATTTCGAAGGAGTAATCAATAAATGTTCGAAAATAACGCCTTCCCCTGGTGGTGTAGGACCTCTTACAGTAGCATTCCTAATGCAAAATACATATTTAGCATATAAAAAACAATTAAAATTATATTAAATAAAGTTTTAAAAAAAAAAAGAATTAAAAATTTAATTATACTTAGAAATAACACATAATGAAATAATTCTTAGTTAGGTTAAAGGTATACTTCTGAAATATGGCAATTCTTGAAGTTGGGATAAATGTAGGAATGCGGAGTCTTGTTGAGATCAAATATTATTCATCTTCAGATAATTTATTAGATCCAAACTTAAGAGCTGGATTTCTAACAGCCCTAGAAAGTTTTACTACCGAAGTATTCGGAGATGATATAAATGTCATTAGTTTAGCTTCCTTTAAGTTAGTTTGCTATTGTGAAATGATAGCATTACCAGGCAAAGATGTCGATAATAAACAGCCACTTTTGTCATTCGCAATAATTGAAAAAGAAACAGATGCAGAAGTAGTTAAACATTATTTAAATGATATTGTCTCCTATTTTCTAAACCGTTTTTCTCTTAATGACATCTTCTCTAAAAAACCTAAGTACTTTAAAAAATGTGAGAGTAGGATTGATGAAATTCTTGGAGACCTGAAACTAAAGACTGAGGATCGATTTCGATCAATATTTTAATCAAAAAATATAGGGTTTTTATTTTTGAGTTCAAATATCGGCTCAGAAGCTCGTGCTAAATATCAACAATATTTAGATGCTGGATCCTTAGAAGAAAAAATAAAATTGTTAGAAGAATTTATTTCCCTAGTCCCTAAACATAAAGGAACAGAAAATATTGTCGCTTTAAACCGTTCCCGTCTTGCTAAGATGAGGCGTGAGTTGGAAGATCATAGAAAAAGGCAAAAAAGTACTCAGAAAGTTGTCAGTCCATTTTCTATTAAAAAAGAAGGCATACAATTAATTCTAATAAGTTGCTATCAAACTCCTGGAACAGGTAAAACATCCATATTAAATTACTTAACTAATGCAGCAAAGGAGAAAATTGGTAAGTTCACACCAATACCAGAAATAGGTATTTATAATTATAATAATATCCGATATCAAATTGTAGATATGCCTTCTATTATGAAAGGGGCTTCTGATGGTGTTGGGAATGGTAAAGAAATAATTTCTCAAATTCGATCTTGTGATCTACTGTGTATATGTGTTGATTTATCCAGAGATACTAAAAGACAAATGGATTTATTACTAAATGAATTGCAAAAATCTGAAATAAGAATAAATATACCTCCTCCTCCAATAACGATTCAAAAAACGGGGGCAAATAAAATACAAGTTCTATATATGACTAAAGAAGCAAAAAGGATTAATGGTTTAGAAGATCTGACAGAAAAAATTAAGGAGGTCGTAATTGCAAATGGTATACGCAATGCCAATATTAAAATATATGGCGAGATTACTCTTGCCCAAGTTGTTGACGCTTTAACTCCTTCTGTTGTTTTTAAAAAAACCTTATTAATAGGTACTAAAGGAGATCTCCCAGATACGAAAGATCCTTTCATTGAACTTGAACAAAAATACTTAGACAAATTTCCATTGATTTTAGGAACAAGTATTCGGACAAAGAATTTTCCTCAAGATTTTGGAGAAATTGTATTAAGATTTTTGAAAAAAATTAGGATTTACACCATGAGCTCTGGGAGAGTGGCTGAAAAACCATTGATTTTAGATGAAAATCCGACTATTAAAGAAGTGGCTATAAAAATTCATCGAAGTTTTTATGAATCCTTTGATCATGCTATAGTCATCAGAGAAGGAGAACGCCAAAAACGTAAAAAAGTAGGATTAAACTATGTGTTGAATGATAATGATATAATAGAATTACACACAACTTAAAATCTTATTAATTTAATATTTAATATTTTCAATCATCGTAGGAATTTCTAAAATCTCTTTTTTAAAACTGAGATCCATATTTGACAAGCCCTCTCCAATATTTTTAATACTCTCTAAGCTATAGATTAAATTCTCCAAATAATCAATAATATCACCCTTAAAAATTACAATTTTGTATTCTCTATTCATATATTCCGAGATTTCTTCGATTGACATATCTTCTTTTATTCTTAAATTAAGGATTAATTTTTCAAGGTTTTTCCTTCCACAATCACAATAAGGATTATCTTTACAACTACAATTGAAGATATCGTAGGTCCATTTCATTATAAAATCTATAAATTCTTGGGAGAAAGTTTTCCTCTTTTTTACATATTCTGCATTCATTAGTGATAACACGCTCGCACTAAACAAATTGTTTGATAAGTATTTCATTTTAACATTTCTAGATAGATCTGCTACAATTTTATTGTCTAAATATACATTTCTAAGAGGATTAAGATCAAGAGCAATATTTAGAGGCGTATCCGATTTTTTCCTTAACTTTTCAATGATTTCTAAACTAACATCTATATTTATAAATGAACTAGCAATTGCTTTTCCTAATCGAGTTGTTTTGTATTCAAAATTTTCTTTTATTCTAATGAATTTCACCGAGTTTAATTTCTTCATTATAGACTCTAAATCAAAACTATCGTTGATAAGATTAGCGTAGAAATCAAAAATAAGGTCTTTCTTTACTCCATTATTAAACATTGAAAGAAAAGCAAGAATTTCTGTTGCCGATTTATTAGTATTGGGAATTAATTCAAAATCCTTTATTTTTCCATTCAACAATTTTATAGCGATATTTTCTTCAGTTTTTTTCATTTTTGGAGAATAAACTTTACCTGGCTCAACAAGTAAGTAGGCAAATCCAATTTCATGTTTTTTTAATCTACCTGCTCTTCCTAGCATTTGTTCGAATTCTGCAACAGTTAACCATTTGATACCCATCGCTAAAGATTCAAAAATTACTTGTCTTGCTGGTAAATCTACACCAGCTGCTAAAGCTGCTGTTGCCACTACACCAGCCAATTTTTGGGATATGAATTTATTCTCAATAATTTTCCTTTCTTCGTGAGTTAATCCTGAATGGTAGGGTGATACGTTGATCCCTCTACTCTGTAAATAGGCGGCAATTGATTCACAATTTCTACGAGTATTTGAGAATATAATAGATTGCCCTTTAAAACCATATTTAGATTTATTAGAATAAGCAGCTTTAACTAATTTTGAAATAAATTTATGCTTATGGGTTTCATCAAGGCAGAGAAGTAAATGGCGTTCAATTGGAACGGGTCGGTTATTATATCTAATTAGTTGACACTTCAACTTTTCTGCTAATAGTTCTGGCTCTCCTACAGTTGCACTTAAGTACAAGAATTGGGAATCAAATAATATTTTTAACCGTGAGATTAAACCATCTAATATAAATCCTCTTTCTGGATCGATTAAAGTTTGTATTTCATCAATTATTATCGTTGATATTTTACCTAATAGCTCCTTCTTACCGCTTCTCAAAAGATAATCTATAGCTTCATAAGTAGCAATTATGATATCTGCACTTATCAAATCTGTTAAAGAATCCTCCTCTTTCTTATAAAAAAAAGATTCGCCAACTTTTTTAATGATTTTTAAATGAAGCGGCTTGTATTTTTTTTTAAATTCCTCAGTTCTTATATTAGCTAAGGCGACGATAGGGACAAGATACAACATTTTTGCATTCTTCTTATAAAGAATTTTAGTAATACCTGCTAATTCACCTACTAGCGTTTTTCCTCCTGAGGTGGGTGCCATGATTAATTGATTTGAACGCCCATCTAATAATCCTTTTTCTAATGAGATTGTCTGGATAGGTAATAAAACTGAAATTTTTAGGCTTTTTAATACACTTTTAAAGGACAGAGGAATGTCTAGATTGTCTACTTTTTGATTATAATATTTCTCTCCTATAGGAGATAGCTTTTCAATATCATAAAGTGTTATATTTCTATTTAATACCGGATTAAAATCTGGTTGGAAGGCGTTTAATACCTTTTTAACATCTTTAAATTTGAGAATCATGTGGGTGAAAAAATCTTTTAATTTCGGACTAATTCTACCATGAGAAATTAACCCACGTAATTTAACTCGTTTAAGTATTATATCATAAGCACATTCTTTACAAACTATCTGGTTTTTGAAGGATTCTATTTGAACCTTTTCATTTAGTAATGTAAATTTATGTTTCTCTAAACATAAATTGCATAATGTCAAATTTATTATCTTGTTTTTATCATATTGAAGATTATTCAACATCTCTTTAACTGTTGCTGTATCGTCTTTAGCAGTTTGACTTGAAAAAGCAATAAACTTATTTTTTTCAGATAGTAAGAATATTTTAAATAGGCGAGGATTTATAGGTGAAGCAGTTCCATCCTTTTCAATTTTGTTTAAATTTAAAGGACGCATCCTATTTTTAAAGTCTAAACCAAAGATTACCCTACCTCTAAAAAAAGGCTCATTAACATAGGTAAATGTAAATTTCTTTTTTTTAAACGATTTAAGGTAAAAGAAATTTATATTAAAAACCAATTCCTTTTTGATCTCTCTATTTCGGTCTAAAATTATGAAAAAATTTCTCAATGGAGCACTCAAAAAAGAATCTAATCCTGTTTTTATTTATTATTATTTAGTGAAATATCGTAATTCAGTCTTGTGGTTTTATAACGCACTTCACATAAAAAAATCAAAAACTCATTTAAAAATAAGAATTTAAAAAAATTAATGAGGTTTAAAACCCAAATAATTGTTTTATTTTATCATAGATTCCCTTTATCTGTCTAAGTTTCGCCTCATCGCCTTGACTGAGGAAATGTTCTAACCATTGAGCGAATCCGCCACCATCAGGGCTCATCCATTCCACAAAATACTGAACGTCTTGTTTCTCTTGTTCTGACATTTTTAGACTATTTTTTCTTGTTATGTATTAAAAAAGATTTTCTATATAAAAATTATAAATTATTCTATTTTATATCTTTATAATTCCAAATCAATTAAATAAAGTTAATGTTTGTATAAAAATCAGAAGTGATAAAAATTGCCAGATGTTAGAATTAAAACACCAAATTTAGATGAGATTTTTAACAAATGGAAACAAAAAGCAGTAAGGCAAGATCGAAAAAAAATGGAGAAGGAATTCGGGACTAAGGGAGCAATGTTTTCTTTAGATGCCGTAAGTGCAGCAGAATATGTCAAAGATACAATGAAAGAGGCAGCAATTTATTTCGCAATCAAAAAATCTCTTGGTCCCGCACCAAAGGGAAAGGATGAAAATTTGGTTATTGCTCCAAGGGTAGGAAAAGAACAATTTTATTCTTTTAAAGGTACTGGAAAAATAGATAAGGAAAATTGGAAAGGTGATGAGAAAGTACCACAATTCGAGTCAATCCAAGCAGTTCCTTGTAAAAATTGCAGAGGTAAAGGTTATATTGAGAATAAGTGTAAAAGCTGTAAAGGAACGGGGAAAGTAGAAGAAACATTTACTGTTTTAGTTGGTGAAGAGCAAAATAAAGAGAAAAAGCTATTCAGTTATCCTTGCGGTGTCTGTTATGGAACTGGAAATAATTCAGAACCATGTAAAGAATGTGGAGGTCACAAGAATATGTATAAATATGATACACTTCCAGTCCCTTTTAAAATAGTAATAACAGGAGTTCCGATTTTACATAGTAGTGCTCAAACAAAATATGAAAAAGAAATAGGAGACGACCTTCATAAAATGATTGAAGATGTGGAGGGTATAAAATTCAACGACTTTAAAGCATTAGAATCAAAAGCAGAAGCATCACTTGGATATATTAATAAAAACATCAATAAAACCATAGGATCTGCGAAGAGTGATTACAGAAAGAGTGAAAAGGATAAAAATGCCCAAATTACAACTCAGATTTATCTATTTCCGATGATTCAGATGTTCTGTGAGACAAAACGCGGGAGTAAATTTGAAATATACAGTCTGGGTTCTGGAAATAAATTTATGACCTATTCTAACTTCTAAATCTTTTTTTTATGTTTTAATTAACTTTTTCGATAAATTGATTTTACTCATTAAAAAATGAATATGACAAGGCTCCAAGTTAAAGTTTTAGTTAAGAGAATAATTAACAAAATCTTTAAATTATTTACCCAAACATTTGTAGGAAGTTTTCTGTTTTATGAGATTGTAATAAAAAATACATTCAGGAAAAATTTAGTTGATAACCTCACTGGAGAGAACTTAGATAATTTAATAACTAACTGTTTTAATATCTTAGCGGCAAATAGGTTAAAAATATTGTGTATAAACTCAAAAAATAAGGAAGAACTAATCGATCTCGGTTTTAATTTTCGATTTTCTATTCCATACTTTCCTCTTTTTTTAAAAAAAAATATTCAATTAAAGACATTTCAAATTAAATCTGAGATAATTGAATTTTTGAATTTGGTTAATGCTATTAAACCAAAAACAGTCCTTGAAATTGGGACGGCAATGGGTGGGACATTGTTCCTCTTGTCAAGATTTTCATCATCTAAAGCTCTACTAATTTCAATGGACTTATTATCCGATGATATCAGTAGTAGAAACTTCGATTTTTATAAAAAAATTGCCCGAAGCCGACAATCTATAGTTTTTTTAGAAGGGGATTCTCATAAACGGCTCACACTCGAAAAAGTAGAGAAAATTTTAAAAGATAGAAAAGTTGAGTTATTATTTATTGATGGAGATCATAGTTATGAAGGTATTAAAAAAGATTTTAAGATGTATAGTCCCCTAGTTAAATCAGGTGCATTAGTCTGTTTTCATGATATAGTTCCTGGTGATCCTAAAAAAGTTGGTGGTGTTCCTGAGTTCTGGAAGGAAATACGTGAAAGATATGAAACTCAAGAAATTGTGGAAAATTGGAATCAAGCCGGATATGGTATTGGAATAATCTTTATGAAATAAAAATATGAGTTTTAACACTATTTTTAATGAATAACATCTACATATATTCTTAATAAATTAGGAGTAGTCATTTTATTCTTTGAATTGTTAATATAACATTTAAATACTGGAATCACATTTATAATATTAAAATTCCCTCTCAGAAGAAAATTCTAGAATTACCCTAGAACTACAAGCAAAAATAGTAAAAAGAGTAACAAAGATAAAACCTGAGTTCATCAAAGAACTTAAAAAATAATAAATTTTTTTTATATCTCTCTATTTGTTTTCCTGATTCTGATCTACGAAGATTTTCTCAAAAACTTGAGGCAGATTATCTACAATCGCTTTGCGAGCGCCTATTATAAAAATTATGGCTATTACTGCTCCCAATCCAAATTGAATAATACCATTTAAAATTAATTCAAATAAAGCACTTTGAAAACCAAATAGAATTGTTTCATATAGGAAGTATCCAAACACCATCTCGAAACCTCCAACTATAACTGCTAAGAAGTCCCTATAATTGAAGTTTGAATATTTCTTAGGGTTTGCAATAATTCCAACAATGAAACCTTCTAAACCTTTTATAATTAGAGTAGCTGGTGCATAAATTGTATATCCTAAGAAGATATCAGCTAAACCTGAACCAATTCCTCCAGAAATACCTCCAACTATAGGACCAAACATTAAACCTGCAATCATTACACCTGCATCTCCAATATTAATGAAACCTTGAGTTCCAGGAATTGGAATAGATATCACCATTGTCAATACGCAAATTAAAGCAGCAAAAATTCCAATTATAGAAGCAGATAATATATTTCCTGGTAAGAGGTAACCTTTAAAATGAGTTTTCTTTGAAATTTCGTCGTTTTTCAATGTTTTCATACCCATTAACAATTTTATATAAAACAGTTTTTAAGATTCTAGTTTTTGAATCTTTTAGATTATTTAAAATTATTTTTCAAAATAATAAATAAATCCTTCCAAAATACAATTATTAATTTTACGATGCGTCGTAAATTTTATATTAACATGAAAACTAAACACTACAATCAAAAATTAAATTAATGTGATTTAAAATTCTTTTATGGATTTTGTTATTTAGTATTTTAGGTAGCATTGGTGCTATAACCGCAGCAGCAGGTTTTGTTTTTTTGGGGGAAAAATATCAAAAAAAATTAATACCCCTTCTTGTGGCATTTGCTACTGGCATTTTGCTTGCTGCAGCACTTCTAGGATTAATTCCTGAAGCTATAGAAAGTGTGAATGGTGAACCACATCTAATTATGCCATTCGTATTAGGTGGGATACTATTTTTCTTCTTTACCGAAAAAGTAATAATCTGGAGGAATTGTCGTGATAAAGAATGTGAAGTCCATTCACATGCCTCGGGTTCACTTATTCTCATTGGAGATTCTCTTCATAATTTAATTGATGGAATAGTAATAGCAGCATCTTTTTTAATAGATGCTACTATTGGATTTGGAACGGGTATGACTATAATTGTTCATGAACTAGCTCATGAAACAGGAGATTTTGGTATTCTTCTTCACTCAGGGTACTCAAAAAAGAGAGCGTTTATCTATAATATGATCTCAAGTTCAACTACGATACCAGCCGCAGTTATCTCATTTTTTGTTCTAGATTCAGTAATGTTCGTTGTACCCTATTTATTGGCCATTTCAGCAGCAAGTTTTATTTACATTGCTCTTTCAGATTTAACACCAGAACTTCATAAAACTACAGATTTAAAGTATAGTATAAGACAATTATTGCTAATTTTAGCTGGAATCCTAACAATGGTTCTTTTACTGGCAATTGGTGGTCATTAAGATTTGTTTTTTTAAATCATGTATAATATAATTTGGAGGAAACATGTTAGAATTAGATTACCAGGTCATGAAAATCTTGAATCGCTCTAATGATATAAAAGTTGGAGACATTTCTAAAAAAATTAATATCCCACATTCTACAATTGGGAGTTGTGTTAAACGATTAACAAAAAAAGGTTATGTTAGATATAAACCTTACAAGCCAGTCATTCTAACAGAAAAGGGAAGAGATCTTGCCATAGAATTAACCCGTCATGCTCATCTTCTTGAAATGCTTTTAGTTAACGAACTTAAAATAAAGGCTGAAGAGGCTCATAGAGAATGCGATAAATTTAATTTACTTTTATCATGTGAAGTAGTTAACAAAATTTGTGAAAGATATGGACATCCAAAAAGGTGTCCTTGCGGTGAAGAAATTTTAAGTTCTTCTTTTTGTATATGTAAAAATAAAGATTAGGACATTGAAATATCATTATTTTACTTATAATATCAAGAATAAAGTAAAAAAAATTGTATTTCTATTGGTGAAAATTTATACAATACAAGAGCTGGCTTCTTTCAATCTTTTTTCAGCACCTTTAACAATATTATCAACAATATCTTGCACACTATCTATAGTGTTAATAATACCAATACTCTGTCCTAAAAGAACTGCTCCATCCTCAACATCTCCTTCATATGTCATTTCGTAATGTTTTTGATCCTCCATTACCATCTTTGGAGTTGTTTGTGCTTCTAATGCCATTTTCTCTTCTTTACTTGTCACTACACCATGATGAAGAGAATATTTATTTTTCCACAGTCTTATAGGCCCTAGCATACCAGTCACCCACATTGTATCACTAGATTTTGCAGGTAGTATAATATTTTTATATTTTTCATGAAACTCGCTTTCTAATGATGCTATGAATCTAGATCCCATAGCAATAGCTCCTGCTCCAATAGCTAAAGCTGAGGCAAGACCTTCTCCAGTAGCAAACCCTCCACAAGCTACCAATGGTAATTCAGGATATTTTTGCTTAACTTGCTGTAATAAAACTAAGCTACTAATTTTCTCATAACTTTGATGTCCTCCGCCTTCCCATCCAGTTACGACAACACCATCTACTCCAGCATCAATACATTTATCCGTAAGCCAAAGAGCTGGAGCAACATGAAAATGTTTAATACTTGATCCACTATCTTTTAATCTCTGATAGGCTTTCATCTTTGGGAGTGTTTTAGCAGAACCTGCGCTAGTAACTGCATATAGACATTGATCTTTAATTTTTTGATTTTCCATTATAAATTTTGAAATACCACGAATGAGACCAGGAGCATCAAGTTGTAATCGAGCCGTTCTAATATTAAACCCAAAGGGTTTATCTGTGTGTTCGGCCAAATATTCCATATCTTTCTTCATTTCTTCTAAGCTATTTTTCCCAAAAAGATTGGTATGACTTAAAACTCCTAGCCCTCCAGCTTCAGAAACAGCTAAAGCCAATTCCTTTGTGTAAAATGGACCCATAGGAGCAGCAATTATTGGATTTTTAATTCCAAGCATTTCAGTAACATTTGTTTTAAGAACCATTAATAATTCACTTCTTCTATTTAATGTTTGTTTTACTATTTTTGATTGAAAAAACACACAAAACTAAATAAAATTTTTTAGCAATTTATAAACAATTACTTAGATACCTGTTTTTCTTAAGAAATATGAGTTTATTTAATTAGATTTTAAATTAAAATTAATAACACAACTAAAACAACTAAGTTTTCTCAATAAATTTAAATATAAATTCCAAGTTAAGAATTTATGGATTAAGTTGATTTTAACCAATTCTTAATAAAATATTGGAATTTTAAAATTGATATTTGATTTTCATTAGGCGATTATTAAGTTGAGTAGGGATGTTTTTTTAAAACTCGCTGTTTTTGGTGAGCAAAGAGTGGGGAAAACTTCTTTAGTGAATGCATTTATAGGAAAAGAAGTTCCAAGAGATTATTCGCCTACTATTAATAGTAAAGTTAGTAAAATAGATTATATTTTTAAAAAAGCAGGTGTGGTATTCAAATTAAACATATGGGATGTAGGAGGAAATCGTGGTGTCAATCCTGTTATTAATAGAGCGTTCTTTACTGGTGTTGACCTAGCTCTAATAGTTTTTGACTTGACAAGACCAAATGAAACATTAAAATTATATAAAAAAGATTTCTTAGATGTATTATCTCGTTATTCTGAAGAACCATTAACCCTTATCGTTGGCAGTAAATTAGACAAACTCACAATAACCAAGGATTTTAAAGATACAATAAAAAAATATTTAGGAGAAAAAAGTCGCTTTTCCTTGGTATCAGCTACAGCTGATTTGAATGTGAATAATTGTTTTGAATTGTTATTTCATACTTTTTTAAAAAAAACAGAAATTCTCCTTCCAGATTTAGTTCCTGAAAATTCTTCTACAGAATTTCTTGACATTATAGGAAAGAATGAACAGGAATTAAGAAACCAATTAGTTGATTTAGCTACTATTAAATCAAAATATAACAAATTAAAATCCAAAATAAAAACATCTGATGAAGAACTTTCTGAAAAAACCAAGGAAGAAAAATATTACGAATTTATTGAGCAAGAATTATTGAAAATTACTAATCAAAAACAAGCAATCAGAGATAATTTCTTTAAAGTGATTACAGATTTAGAAAAAGATATAAATCAATTGAAAAAACAAAATATTAAAGCTGCTCCAGAATTGGTAGAAAAGTTGAAAACAATTCTAGAAAGCTCAATAAACGGTTGTGTAATAAAAAAGGAAAAATTAATACAATTAAATAGGGAAGAAAATGAACTAACGGTTATCAGCTTAAAAGCCTATAAAAGCAAAGTAGAGGAGATTGAAGCAGATGTTAAATCAAAACCAGAAGCATTTACAGCTAAAATAGAAGAATTAAAAGAAGAACCACAAATAATAAGCTCTATTGATAAAGAAGATAAACCAAAAACATTGGTAAAGGTAGAATCTATACCTCCTAAAGTTGTCGAAGAAAATTTAGAAGTCTCTCCTCCAAAAGTTTTAGAGTTAAATCTAAAAAGTTCTAAAAAGCAGAAGAGTTCTTCACTTAAAGTTAATGAAGTAAAATTAGAACCACAAATAATTAGTTTGAATTATACAGAAGTAAAATCTAAAAAAGCAATAGAAGTAAAAGCACACTCTTTGAAAACCAAGGAGAATTATGGGCTAGAAGTGCTAAAAATTACTTCTTCCTCTGTAAAAGTTGAGGATATGAAGACAGAAAAAGTATCTAAGGCACCACCTTCTATTGAAAAAGTTAAGGAAGTGAAGGTAGAAAAGGTATCTAAGGCAGCACCACCTCCTAAAAAAGTTAAGGAAGTGAAGGTAGAAAAGGTACCTAAGGCAGCACCACCTCCTAAAAAAGTTAAGGAAGTGAAGGTAGAAAAGGTACCTAAGGCAGCACCTTCTCCTATAAAAGTTGAGGATGTGAAGGCAGAAAAAGTGACGGGCTCAAAACCTTCCCCACCAAAACTTAAGAGAGTAAAAATAGGTTCTGCCCCAATAAAAAAAGACCCTAAAATAGAGTTATATAATAGTTATGAAAGGGAAAATCCAGGAAAGAGAGCTGTTTATCGTGGCAAAGAAACAAAAGGCTTTCTGGCTTGGAGAGAGCAAAAAAAGAATTATAACAAGAATTAGAATATAAAAAGGTGAGTAAAAAATTTTAAATAAAGAAGAATTTATTGTAAAAGATATCGAGGAATTAAAAGAACAGTTGACCAAGCTTGATCAAAAAAATGCCTCCCACATTAAAAAGATGGAGCAAATATTTTCTAACCAAATACAAAAATTAGAAGAAAAAACCAATAATCAAAATAAAATTCAAGAAGAAAAGCGAATTGAACTAGATGATAGATTAGGAAAACTGATTAAGGAAGAAATTCAGAAAATTGAGCAACAATCTAAAACGGAATTTACTAAACTTGAAGAAAAAATAAATGCTCAATTAGCAAATGTTAATCAAAAATTAAAAGAAACATCGACTGAATTTAACCAAACCTTAAATAATAAATATGAAGATCTCAATAAAAAAGTAGTAGATGGATTCAAAAAGTTTGGTCAAGCAGTTGATGGGAGATTTAAAACATTTGAACAAAAGATTAACGAAAATATAACTCATATTGATGAAAAGGTTAGTTCAATAATAGAAAGAATGACGCAATTGAGAGAAGATTTTTCAAATAAAATGACACAAATCAAAGAAGAATTCGAGACGAAGGAATTAGTATTAAGAGAAATAGAAAAGAAGCATAATGAAGATAATGAAAAGTTCAGAAACCAATTACAGCCTGTTATAGAAGAATTAAGAAGCCAACAGGATTTAGTTAAAATAACACTGGATGTCCTAAAAAAACAGATCTATGAAAGTGCTAAAGAATGGATATCTAATGAAATGAAGACTGCGGTTAAAAATAAAGAGAGAGAAATTCTTTTGAACATTTGGATAGAGGAAATGAAAGAAATTATAAATGATGTTGATAAAATGAAAAAAATGCCTCCAAAAGAAATAAAGCTACAATTAAATGAGATTGCGAGTACTATAGAGTCATTTAAACAGAAGTTCATAAAATATTGTATAATATCAAATTAGATGAATAATTGATTTAGATTTAAAATAAGAATTTTTTAAGCTTTCAATCTTTTTAAATTAATAAGTTAAATTCTTTAAAATAGAAAATATGAGCCCCGATATAATTTCTTTAGGTGAATTACTTGTTGAAGTCATGCGTACAGATTTAGATTCCCCCCATAGAAGAATCGGGGCTCAATATAAAGGACCGTTTCCAAGTGGAGCTCCTGCTATTTTTATAGATTCTGCTGCTCGCATGTCAAAACAGTTCAACTTTAGTACTGGATTTATAGGTGTGGTTGGAAATGATGAGTTTGGTGAATGTATTATTAAAAAGTTAAAGAGTGATGGGGTTGACATCTCCCAAATTCGAGTTGAATCTAAGGAAACTACAGGAATCGCATTCAATCAATACAATTCTGATGGATCACGTAAGTTTATTTTTGCAAGAGGGGCTGCTGGATGCACGTCTCCTGAGGATGTAAAAGAACCCTACTTCAAAAAAATAAAGAATCTCCATATTATGGGGAGTGCTCTTGCAATTAGTAAAAAATCTCGAGAGGCTTGTTATAAAGCTATAAAATTGGCTAAAAAACATAATCCTAAGGCAATTTTATCATTTGATCCAAATCTTAGACCCGAAATGTTAGAAATAAAAGAGATTTTAGATATTAGTATACCTGTTTTAGAATCAACAGATATACTTCTTCCGAGTGGTGAGGAAGCTGAAATGTTAGCTGGTGTCAGGGGATCAAAAGAAGCATGTCAAAAATTACTCAAAATGGGTCCTAAAGTTATTGTTCTTAAATTAGGAAAAGAAGGTTGTACACTCTATACTCGTAGTAACGTTAATGGAATGAGAGTTAAAGGATTTCAAGTAAAAGAGTTAGATCCTACAGGTGCTGGAGATTCCTTTGGGGGTGCATTTATTGTTAGTTACTTAGCAGGGTGGGATTTAAAAAAGGCGTGTTTTTTTGCTAATGCTGTTGGAGCCTTAAAAGTAAATTCTTTTGGTCCAATGCCAACCACAACATATAAAGAAGCTATAGAGTTAATGGAAAGTGCTTAATTTTATAATTTCTAAGATAAATAATAGACAAAAAACCAAATTGCCACTAAAACCATAATTATTTATAAAATTTTTCCTTCCACTTCTCCCAATCCCAGAAATAAAAGCGAAAAAATCAAAATTTAAATATCTGATATTTCATAAGTTATAATAAATAAAGATATGATGTGCAAAATGGAGTTCTATTTATATCAACACCTATTTGAACAAATATTTTTAAAATAAATTTTAATATTCCAAATTCTAATTCTATATGAGAGAAAATTATTCATAACCCAATATTCATAAACCTACTGTAATGACAGAAGAAGAGAAGGAAAGTAAATCGGAAAGCAGAGTAGATAAAGAATTTTTATCAAAAGCTAAAAATTCAAGAGATATGATAGATAAAAAACTTCGGACCTTTGAAAATAGTATTGAAGATATTTCAGGAACAATTACTAACGGAGAGGAAAAAGTACTTGAAAAGAAGCCGATTGAAGAAATCAGTAATGAAATCAAAGAAGCCCAGATAAAACTTGATTCAATTGCGAAAAAAATAGATGATAAAGAGCAATATCTAACAGCTATCGAGGAGACTATATCTGCTTTAGAAGACAAATATAATCACAAAACTGATGACATGAGTAACCTAGAAGAGAGATATAATATTACAAGAGAGAGTAAAGATAATTTAGAAGAAGATTATAAAGAACTATTGAAAAATAATGAACAACTTATAAAAACCTATGAAACTAGACAAGTAGATTTGATAGTTCTTACAGATTCGGTGAAAGAGAAAATAGCTGTCCAAGATGAACTACGAATCGAAATTGCGAAGATGAAACAAGCAATCCGAGATGATGAAGCTCTAGTTGAAAAACAAAGAGAGGAAGCGGAAGCATTAGATAAAAAGCTAAAAAGTCAACGAGCAGAGAATGAGACTCTAAGAGTATCAATTGGAAAAAATAAGAGTGAATTAGAACACTCTAATACTGAAATTGAAACAAAGGATGAAGAAAAAAAGCTTCTTACAGAACAAATCGATAAAAAAGAGAGAAGAATAAAAGAAGTTGAGAGGAAAATTCAAGAATATAATGAAGGATTTCCAGAAATGGAAAAACAAAGGGAGACATATGAGGAACTCCTCGCTAAATACAAAATCCAATTATCTGATAAGCAACAACAATTAATCGAAATTGAATCCCGGGTTCAAGAAGTAAACGAGAACATAGAAAGTTTAAATGAGCAGATTAACGTGAAACAAAATTTGATTGAAATCAATGAGAAGCGATTTGAAGATTTAAAATTGGATATTGAAACTTCAAATACAGAGTATAATGAACGAGAAATAAGACTTGAAGCATTAACCGAAAAATTAAAACATATGAACAGTGACCATGAAAAAATATTAAAGGCAAAAGAAGCTATTGAGAGTAGTACTAATGATTCGAGGGCAATTTTCCAAAAATTAAAATTAGAGTTAGATAACCAAGAAAAGGAAATAAGAGATAAAGAAAGTCGAATACATAGAATAGAAGTTTTATCCGCTATCTACAGGGCCTCAAAGTTTTTTGGGGGAATATTAATAGGAGTCGGAATATTTTTTATAATTTGGGCAATAGGTGTATTTACTAATATTCTTGATTTAGGTGAAATAAATAATTCAGTGATGGGATTATTTTTATTAATAGCTGCTTCTTTAGCTATAATATCAGGAATATTTCATTTAGAAAAATCTTGAATTACGATAGTCTAATGAATTAGAAACGATTTTTAAATTTAATTTATACTTAAAATTGACTGAAAAAGATTCAGAAAGGATTCCTCCAACTCGAACTGTTGGATTGTTGTCGGGTGTTTTATATGGAATAGGTTGCGGAATTGGAGGCTCTATCTTTATTCTATTAGGTACTGCTATAGAGAAAGCGGGGTCTGGAATCCTTATCAGTTTGAGCCTTGGAGGAATATTAATTATCTTAACTGCACTAAATTATAGTGAATTATCAACTAGCTTACCGATATCAGGAGGCGCTTATAATTTTAGTAAGGAAGCGTTAGGAGGTTTTTTAGCATATATAATTGGATTCTTCCTATGGATTGCAAATATTGCTACTTTTTCTTTCTCTGCTCAAGCATTTGTAATAGTTATAGATGCCTTCTTCCCCTTAATTCCTCCTATATTTCTTACTATCGTTATAATTTCAATACTCTTTACCGCAATTATAGTTTTTCGTTCACAAAGGCTAGCCATGAAAACATTAATCAATTTAACAATTATCCTTTTGATAATATTTGCAATTTTTATTATTTCTGGATTATTTATTGCTCCCCATACAAATACTAGTGGCTTTGCTCCTCAATTTCTTTCTTCAGGAACCGATTTTTTTAGCGTGATTTCAATGTTCTCATTGATGTTTATCTTTTTTACAAGTATTACTTCAAACTTAGCTTATTTAAATCCTGATCTAAAAAATCCTTCAAAGAATATCCCTAAGGTGAATATATATTCGATCGTTGCATCTTTGTCTATCTATTTATCAATTAGTTTAGTTGTATTAATCAATATTGGAAATATTGGGTTAGGTGATTCACCACTTTTATTAGCTGATGTATTAAATAATATTTTAGGAATCCCCGGATACTTACTAATGGTATTTGCTGCTGCAATATCGACTTTCATAGCAATGAATGCTGCGCTCGGTTCCGCTGTTAGTATATTGAATGCGTTAGCAAGAGATCATTATGTATCAAAGAAATTAACGAAAGTTAGTAAAAAAACCAATGCCCCTACTCTAGTTTTGATAATTACTACAATTGTCACTATTATTTTTACGTTATTAGCAATTTTTTTCGCAGATATTGGATTCACAGCAAGCATTACTACGTTTATCTATTTTATTGGATTAGCTTTCGTCAATTTTGCCGCAGTTAATTTAAGGCGTAAAAGAAAGGAACTTGATCGCCCATTTAAAGCACCATTTTTCCCTTATTTACCGATAATAATAATGTCGTTTTGTATTATATTAGCACTATTCTTGGAATGGAGAGCAATTGTCCTAGGTGGAATTATATTTATTATTGGTATAACTTATTATCTAATAACAATTGCCGATAGGCATTCAATAGTTTTAACATTAGCTGGATTAAAAATGATTGGAATAATAATTGTTGGAATTTTGATTTGGATTCTTAAAAATCTTAGTATTTTAGATTCTTCAATAACTGGATTTTTATTGATCTTTAATGACGTATTACTTAGAATTTTAATTTTCATCTGTATTTTTACAATAGGCACTGTATTCCTTGACATTATCCCGCTCAAAGAACTTGTATACTTTTTTATAAGAAAGATCAATAAAAAGGAAGTTGCTATTGATATTGGAATTGGACAGATTATCGAATTAAAAAAGAGTAAAGCCAAATTAATTTATTATGTAAACATTGTAATAAGTGCAATCCAAGTAGGTTCCTCAATATTCATTTTCATTTTAATTTCCTTATTTGCTTCAGATATCATCAGTATAGATAACTTTTTTACTGGCGTTAGTGAAAAAACAGGAGAATATATTTTTAATGCAATGCTTATTTTTTTAGGAGGAATACTCTTATTTAGTGGTTCATTAAGTTTATATATGAACCGAGAAACTAAATCATTAGGAATTTAAGCGAAAGAACACTTCTTTTTATCAATTATTTAAAGGATTATATCATATAATTGTCTTTCCCAAAAGTTAATCTTCACATTCATTCGAATTATTCTGATGGAAAAAACAATATTCAACAGATTGTAAGAAGGGCATTAAAACTAGGTTTAAATTTTATTGCTATTACTGATCATTTCACCGATTCATGGAAAGCTTGGGTTTCGACACTAAAAGATAACGAAACCTTATATAATTATTTTGAAGAACTCTCAAATTGTCAAAAATTTTTAAAAATGCATAACCATAGTTTAAAATTGATTAAAGGACTCGAAGTTGATTTAAGTAGCTCCGAAAATTTCATAAAAAAGTGTATTAACATCAGTGAAGTTGACTTAATTTTATTTGAATATCTTCAAGATATAGATTCCATAGCTTTTATAAAGAATCTTATCAATTATTGGGAAAATTCTTTATTAGACGCAAGTAGTCTTCCTTTATTTGGATTAGCTCACTTCGATCCTTCTCATTTTCTACATGGAAGTCTTGATGTTTTAATAAATTTCCTTAAAGAAAATCGAATTTATTTCGAGTTTAATCCGAGTTATCCTGAATTTTACTCTACTCAAAATTTTATATTTTTTGAAAAAGTAAAAGAAAACCTCGTTCCTGTTGCCATAGGATGTGATTCTCATACTTTACATAATTTAAATAATATAAAGGAACCACTCGAAATGATATCCTATTACAATCTTGAAAATAATTTCCAAATTCTTTTAGAATCTTTAATTTCTTTGAAATAGGTACTGATTACTATAATAAATTACTGAGATTAGTCAGAATTCTTGAGATAATATTTAAATGACTTTTCAAATGCAATATCAATTATTATATCGCTTTGATTTTTGGGTTCTCTAACCATTTTCTTTAACAGGTTCTTACATATAATAAAGATTTCTTTAACAGCGTTTAGCCGTAGTTCTATGGGTAATTCTGCAATATCTTCAATAATATTATTATTCTTGATTTGCCATTCCTTTAAAGCTTTCCAGATATTGGCCCTAATAGCTATCTCGGGGAGTTTTATTATTTCACAGATAAATTTCGATAGCTCTTGAACTATTTTTAACTGTTCAGTTGTTAGTTTCACATCTTTTAAGCCCTTTTCAGTATTTTTAAGGGCTTCTTTATCAAAATTAATTGTATACGACAGCATAATCCTCAACCCAACTAATTCTAATTATATAATTAAACATTTTTTATTTAAACTTAAATAAAAGCATAATACTAGCATTGTTTCCTCTAATCCAATCTATATAAAATCCACTTTATTAGAAATAATCACTTTATAAAATCAAATTTAGAAGAAACTGTAATATGCCAATCCTTTAACTTACTTCTTACTAATTTAAAAAAATAAAATTTTAGTATATATTACTCAACCATTTCGAGGAACTCCTTTTCGGTTATTATCTTGGTATCCTGTTTTTGAGCTTTTGTATATTTTGCTGTAGGTTCAGTTGAATTTGTAACCAAATATGTAAGATTTTTAGTTACTTCTGATCTTGTCAGCCCTCCGTTATCTTTAACTAATTGTTCTGCCTCTGCTCGTTTCATAGTTTCTAATTTACCGGTAAAGCAAAAGGTCATTCCTTCTAATTTATTTCCCAATTTTTTAACCTCTATTTTAATTTTATTGGTATCTAAAACCTCTTTCATTTGTGGGTATAGCTTAGTCATTCCCTCGGTTAATTGATTTGCTGATATTTTTGCGAACCCTTCTACCTGAGAGATCTGAAAGGTTGAAGCTTTCCTAATCTTTTCTAGTGTGTCAAATCCGGAATCAACTAATTTTTGAACCATATCTTCACCAATATTCTCAATAGCAAATCCCCCTAAAAATTTCGCTAAAGATACTGTCGTTACCGTATATAGGTTATCTAAAGCTTTTTTTGCTGAAGTCTCTTTTACACCATCTAATCTTGTAATATCACTAACCTTAAGGTGATACAAATCTGTAATTGTCTGTATTTTACCAGAATCGAATAAAGGCCTTATCATTAGCTTTTTACTAAAATACTTCACATTAAGTGTTTTTATCCATCTGGTAAGGCGATAATAAGCTCGTTTTGGACAGGAATCATTTGGACAGAATAACTGTGTCCCTTCATTAATTAAAGGCGTGTCGCACACTTCACAAACTGAGGGAATTGGTATTTCTTTCGCATTTGGAGGTGTCTTAATGACATACTCAATCTTAGGGATAATATCACCTCGTTTTGTAATGAACACTTCAGAACCGATCTTAATTTTGAGATCATTTATTAAGTTTGGATTTGCTAAGCTTGCTCTACTTACATTACTTCCCATTAGGTGTACAGTTTCAACAATAGCAACAGGAGTGTAGTGATGTCCACTAATAGACCATTCAACATCTAATAGAGTGGTCTCAATTCCTTCTGCCTGAAATTTAAATGCTATTTGTTTTATGGGCTTAGTTCGCTTCATATCTTCTATATCAATTACTTTTCCTTTGATAACAAGTCCGTCGATATCGTAATTTAGTGTAGCTCTTACATTATTCATAACATCTTCTCTCACTTGGATAACTTCTTGAGGAGTATGTATAGTTTTTGTTAATACCGTCGGAAAGTTCTGCTCTTTTAACCATTTGATCTTTTGAGTTTCTGTCTTAAAGAGAACATCATCAGCCGTGCTTATCGCATCATAGTAAATGAGATTTAAATCTTTACTTCCAATGCCGTCTTTTCTTCTTACGATTCCCGCAGCAGCATTTCTACAATTTTGTTTATCTAAGTACCTTTTATTGTAAATATCATGGAAAAGAACAATCTCAGCTCTTACTGCTCCCGTAAAACCTTCCTTAAGTTTGGGAATAAAGCCTTTCATTTTTACTACATTTGCAGAAACATTATCTCCAACTTCTCCATCTCCTCTTGTTATAGCTTTTTGGAATATCCCCTCTTCATATTGTAATTCAATACTAATCCCATCAAGCTTAAACTGTACGATAAATACCTTGTAATTACGCTTCTTTGCCCATTTATTGAATTCTCCTGGCTGAGTAACCTTATCTTGAGAATTCATGGGGATGATATGTTTTTCTTTAGTGAATAACTCAGATCGATCAACGCCAATTTTAAATAAAATAAGATTATCAGGATCTAATTTTTTTAATTCATTCTCTAAGGAATCATATTTTGCGTCGGTAATCTCAGGCTTCTCATTATAATAAAGACTCCGATGACGCTGAATTTCGATTTCGAGAAATTTAATTCTTTTTTTTGTGTTCTTTTGTCTTTCGGTCATATATTCCACCTTTAACAAATGAAACAAATAAAGTGTGGTAAATAAAGTATAGCATATGTTTTATTTATAAAAATTGGGAGATAGGAATTTCTAACTTCTCTCTATTTGATAAAGAGTTAATCCAAATTTTTAAAAATCTTTAAAACATACTTTTTTTCCATCATTTTTTTATAAATGGAATTTTTATTTCTATAATATGGAGCTAGAAGAAAAAATTAATCTAACCGCAGATTGGATTGTAGAATCCAATAAATTAGTAGTTTTTACAGGAGCAGGAATTTCCACGGGAAGTGGACTACCAGATTATCGAGGTCCGGATGGGGTATGGACAAGGAGAGATAAAGGATTACCACCTCCTAAAAGTCCAGCATGGGATCAAGTGAAACCTAACCTTAATCATCATGCCCTGGTTGATTTATTAAAAATGGGGAAATTAGACTATCTCATTTCACAAAATGTAGATGGTTTACATGCTAAATCTGGAATTCCGTTTAAGAAATTAAGTGAATTACATGGAAATTTATATTTCATGAAGTGTTTATCTTGTAATAAAAAGATGTTATTCAAGGAGGCTGGATGGGATAAGAGTCAATGGGGTAACGGATATAGAACCACTCCAGTTCGGGAGGGACAGCCAACTTGTCCTCATTGCCAAGGAAGAATTATTTCAAGTATTGTAAATTTCGGTGATCCACTACCATATGATGAACTTGAAGAATCTATTAGGCGCTCAGAAGAATCTGATGTATTTTTTGTTATAGGCTCCTCTTTAGTGGTTACTCCTGCGGCAAATATGCCTGGTATTGCGAAACGTATTGGAGCAAAGTTAATAATTTTAAATAAAGGAGAGACACCTTATGATGACGTTGTAGATCTTAGATTTGATGATTTAATTGAAGATGTACTCCCTCCAATAGTAAAAAGAGTGAAGGAACTATTAAAATAGTTTTAACTTTATTATAATTATCTTTTATAGTTAATGCATTCCAAGAACTTAACTTGGTGGAGGCCCATTTCAACTTTAGATGGATTAATAATATTAAAGAAGAACGAGTTTTGACATTAATAGAAATCAATTCATATTAACTTCCCATAAATATCCATACTACTTTCTATTACTTTTAGCATTTTCTTTGCTTCTCTATTTGAAAGCGAAAGAGACATATCACTATTTCTACTTAATGAACCGGTAAATATTAGATCTTTATCTCCATAGATCGAAATATTTTGGCTGGCAAATCGAGGATCTGCTTTAATCATTATTTTTTGTTTTTTAACATCTATTTCTAATTCTATTCTTTCATCTCTTCGCTTAGTATATGATGAAATTCCTTTAAATTGACTTCTTGATTTAAATTTACTTCTATGACCAACAGGATTCACAACTACATCATTTCCAAAGTTATAAATTTCGAATTCTAAGTGATCATTCTTAAAATTTCTCACTTCCATCACTGGTCGTGCCAGATCTTTATCTCTGAAACCATGGGGAACTTTTACAATCATTTTTAAGATTAAAACCGTTGAAATATCCCCACCTTCTATAAATATTATCGTATCTATTATTGATGGAAGCATTCCAAGCTCTATTCGCCCTATAAACCTCTGAATTGCATCAATTGCGGAAGATGAGTGTACTACACCAACCATACCAACTCCCGATAGACGAAAATCAGAATAAATCTCGAAATCCTTTGTAGTTCTAACTTCATCAAAGATTGTGAAATCTGGCCTAACTAACAAAAGAATATCTGCTGAATTTTCAAGATTTCCTTCTAATTTGGTATATTGAGTAATTTCGGGTCTAACTTGTAAATCCCTTACGCTTTCAAGTGTTTTTACTACTTTATCTTGACTTAAATAATAGTTTGCTAAGGCTGCTGAAAAAGTTGATTTTCCTGCTCCTGGTGGCCCAGAAACTAATATTCCTTCAGCTTTTTCTAGTCTTCTTTTAAGCCTGCTATCAATTGAATAGTCAGATAACTTTAAACTTATGAGTGGTCTTACAGCAGTGATTTCTACATCTTTAGAAAAAGGGGGTCTCGTGATTACAATTCTAAATTCACGTAACTGAGCAACAATAGCCCCTTTTTTTTCAATTTCAATAAAAGAGTGTTGATCATCTCTTACGTTTTCAATTATTTCAAGTATTATCTCCTCAATTAACTGAGAGCTTATTGGTTCCTCTCTAATTATTTCTAAGTGCCAATCCCCAGGAGCCCCCTTTTTTGCATAGGGTGGCAAATTTTGTTTAAGATGAATACTCATTGTTGTATCATCAAAGTAATCTAGCAGCTTGAGAGTGAGTGATTCTTCTTTTTGTTGAATTTTTCTTTCCCACGCAAATATAACTTCCAATCCTTCAAAAACACCAACATCTCCTTGAATTCTGTCTGCTGTAATCAGTACGGCTCCATTTTCACGAGCTGTTTCTCTTATTAAAGCATCTAACTCACCTCCTGGTGCCATCTTTATTTGATTAATGGTGGGACGCATTCCAACAACGTATAGTGTGATAAATCCTTCCTTATGGAATTTTCGTAACTGCTTTAATACATTTAATCCGAAAAAGCCGATTTCCTTATTAATATTTGTTCTATATTCAACTTCAGCAATAACAATATTAGATATATAAATTTCTGGTTTTTCTCCTAACTCACCATCTTCAATTAAGTTAAGAATTTGACCATTAAGGATTATTGACGTGTCACAGGTAAATTTATCTGGCATTCTTTTCTTACATCTCTTTTTTCATTTCTTACATTAAAAGTAATTTGCCTTTGGATAAATTTATGTGGTTATTTATTAAAATAAGAAGTTGAAAAATTTAAAATTAATAAGTATTTTCTTAGGTGTAAACCACTTCACATCACTATTTAGTCTGAGAAATGAGCAGGAAGATATATACTAAATTTAGTACCTTTATCTGGTTCACTGAATACATCAATCCATCCTTTATATTTCTTAACTATATTATAAGTCATCGGTAAACCAAGTCCTGTTCCTTGTCCTGGTTCTTTAGTAGTAAAAAAAGGTTCAAAGATTCTTTCGATTATTTTTTTATCCATTCCTTTTCCATTATCTTCAATCATGAGCTTTACATAGTTTCCCGGAATTACATTAAAATTGTTTACTTGAAATTGTTCTTTTATTACCGAGTTTTCTGTTCTAATAATAATTTCACCACTATTTTGGATCGCATCTTTTGCATTTGTTATTAAATTCAGAAAAATTTGTTCAAATTTACCAGGATCTACAAAAGTATTCCATATATCAGGATGGAGGTAAGTCTTAAATTGAATGTACTTTGGTATTAAAATTTGTAGTAGATCAATTTTTTTCTCAATAACTTTGTTAATATTAATTATTTTTTTCTCCGGTTTACTAATTGTACTAAAATCTTTTATCTGTTTAATTAAATCAGAGGCATCAATCGCGGAATCATGGATTTTATTGATATATTCAAAGATGTGACCTTTTTTTTCCATTTCTTTTAAACTTAAATCAGCGTACCCTTGAATAATAGTTAAAAATTGGCTTAAATCATGTGCAATCCCAGAAGTTAAAATACCAATAATTTCCATCTTCTGAATTTTTTCTAAATTAGATTGGAGGATTATTCCTTGCTGCTCTCTCCTTTTCCAACTTAGATTTTCGATGACTTTGTAATCATTATTGGTTTTAGTAAGAACATGTTGGTGGGAATTTGCAATATCCAAAATTTGAAACTTATTGAATTTTTCAACAGGATAAGTGCATAAGGCAATCATCTGATAATTTCCAATGATTGCATTGACTCTAATCTCATATTCAATAAATTTTTTAAAATATTCCTCGGTTAACCATCTTAAATCTCCAGAAACTCTCAAACCATTATAATTATGTTCAAGTGCTTGATCTAGATTCTTTATCCAATTTTCTAAAACGTCATTTATATGTAAAATTTTATCCTTCAAATACCACTCCTTATATGGTACAATTTTTATCTGATTTCTTTGTAAATAGGTTTGGAAATTTGGAACAGAATCTTTTAAGTAATGTATCGCATCAGCTCTGCTTAACTCTTCAGGAACTATCCACATACAGTAGTAATTTTCTTCTAATCCCTCTTTAAAATATGGTATTAAAACATCAATTAAATCCTCTCTTTTTTCATAAAAATAGCACAAATGAGTTCCATCAGAAATTTTTGAGAAGAGATCTGGGTTGACCCTTTTTAATTCAGAAAGCAATATAATTCATCTAAGGTAGGTAATTCATATCTTTAGATGAATCATATCTAAATTATATTTAAATATGTTTGGAAACCAAGATTTAAATATAAAATCCAAATTAGGGAGTTCAAGCACAGAGAACTATGACTAGAAATATGATATAAATTTTATAATAATCATTCAAACAACAACAATTAAAATCGTTGAATAAATTTTTTTTCAAAAGATATTGATTTTAAAGCATTTTGAATTTAGTGTTTCAAACTAATCTATTTCTTCCTCATTATTTAATATTTCAAACTTTTTAACACTATAATAAATTGGTTTAGATAGCCTATCAACAGTTGCTACTATTAAATCTTTTCGAGAGCTCAATGCAACTCTTGACATTTTATCTAAATCTCGTAATTCTATTGGTTGCCCTTCAAATACAGGATAAATTAAAAATTTGGCTGTATCGTTTTTAAAATCAGCACCTCGCTTATATAATGTGAAATCTATTCCCTCTCCATATCCTGTGCGAACGATATAACCTCTTTTTCTTAAATCGCTGTAGATAATATATTTATGCCAAAGACGATCATCAATTTGAGAAAAATAGGTCAGGAGACTCTCGAAATCGAACAAAGATTTGTTTTTATCATTATCTTCCCATATTAATACCCGTTTTCTTTCACATAGAAGTAGTACTTCTACAGGAGTAAGAACTAAGATTTTTTGACCAAGATCATTCTGCTCAATCTCTCCAATGGATGATGTGTTGTAAAATTCTTCAATTCCTTTTTCATCTGAAATTTGAACTTTATCCTTTTCAATTATTCCTTCTAATTGAATTTTCTCCGTTTTTTCAGTTGATTCTTCCGTCATGTGCTACTTAAAGGAAGTTATAATAATTAATGAATTTATCCATGTACTAATCCATTTTAATTCGAAGTTATAATTACTTGTCAGAAGATTAAGCTTTACTTAATGGTAGACTAAAGAAAAATGTGGATCCTTTGTTTTTGCCTTCAGATTCCATCCAAATTTTTCCACCATGTGATTCAATAATTTTTTTTGAAATATAAAGTCCCAAACCTGTTCCGTCAATTCCTAAATCCAATCCTTGACCATATCGTTCGATTTTTCCAAACTGATGGAAAATTCTTTTCTTTTCTTCTTCTGTGAATCCAATTCCATTATCCTTTATAGATACAATCACAAAATCCTCTAAGATTTCTGTTTTTATATTAATCCAACCTTTTGGAGGTGTGTACTTTATCGCGTTTGTCAGTAAATTTGTAATGACATCATGGATTTCTTCTTTTTCAAATCTAGCAATTATTGAATCAGCAATTTCAATATTAATTGAGTGTTCTCTCTGAGCAGCAAGAGAATGTATCTCATTTATACAAAATCTAATAAGAAAAGACAAATCTTCAATTTCCAATTTTAGTTTCAATTCAGAAGATTCCAATCTGGAAGCATATATGAGATCGTTTATTATAATCTGTAGACGTTCACAACCAAGATTTATTTCTTCCATTTTTGACACTATATCTGGATTTAACTCATCCTTATATAAGGTTAATATTAAATCAGAGAATCCCTTAATTGAAATAAGAGGTGTCTTTAATTCATGAGAAGCTCTTCTGAGAAAATCAGATTTTAACTTATTTATTTTTTTTAATTCTTGTTCTATTAGTTTATGTTCTGAGATATCGCTAATTATAGCCCACATCCTAGCGGGATCTCCTTGTTCATCCTTCAAAATCCAAAATCTAATATCAACTGGAATTACAGTGCCATTTTTTCGAATAAATTCTTTCTCATAGATACTGCTATCTTTTTCTTCAGTTAACAGTTTTATTATCAAGTTATCTTCCATATTATGCCATTTTTGTGGTGTAATATCTCTGAAATTTAAATTTAAGATTTCCTCCCTAGAATAGCCAAGCATTTTTAGATAGGTATCGTTAACATCAATTATATTGCCTTCCATATCAGCAGCAGCTATTCCCTCTTTACTTGATTCAAATAGTTTACGGTACTTTTCTTCAGATTCTTTTAATTTCTGTTCTGCTGTTTTACGTTTAGTTATATCTCTAAAACTTCTTACTCGCCCATATATTTCTTTCTTTCGTATTAAAGGGCTCGAAAATCGCTCATAAATTCTTCCATCTTTAAAATAAATCGTATCAAAATCCTGACTTGTTGATGTGTAAAGTTGAGTGACCCTTGTGAGAAAAGCATAAGGATCTTTAAGTTGATCTAAAACATAATCTAATAACTTTTTATCATCTCTTTCTTCAATCAAATCCTTAGGAATTCGCCACAAGTTTACAAATTTATTATTTGTATGAATTACTTTACCCTCTTTATCAACAACAAGAATTCCATCAGCAGTTGACTCCAAGATCGCCATTAATACTTGCTCAGATTCCTTTAACTCTTGTTCTATCTTTTTTCGTTCGCTTATATCTCTCGAGACAAAAATAGCACCTGTTATCTGACCATTTTCCTTTAGAAACTTTCCCTTGGTTTCTACCCAAATATAATGTCCATTTTTATGCCTAATTCTATATTCGTCCAAGATTTCGCCTTTAATTAAACTTTTTTTTAAAGACTTTGAGCTTCGTACAATATCATCTGGATGAATAAAATCCCTCACTCGTTTTCCAATAATATTATCCTTTGAATATCCTAAGATGTTTAAATACGCCTTTTCATTGATAAGTTCATGTATAAAATCTCTATTCAATAATGAAATTAAATCATTTGAATTATCTAAAATAAGCTTGAATTTTTTTTCAGCATCTTTTAATTCTCTCTCGGAATTAATCCTCTGATTGTCATTTACACTCATAATAATTCATATACATAGAAATTTGAAGATTTTAATTTAGCTTTAATACTTAATTTCAGAAATATAATTTTAATAACTAGATAAAAACCTATTTTTTATTTAAGTTTCTTCCTTCAAAGAGTTAAAACCATTATTTATTAATGGAAGAGGAATTTAGATCAAATATTTATAATAGAATATCTTGGATTAATGAGATAATGAAACTTTTACTCGAAAAATTATTACAGAGGTTAAAAGGAGCCCTGAAAATCGTTTTTATGGGCATTGGTGAAGAAAAGCTAACTGATGATGCGTTTGGACCATATGTTATTAGCGAACTTCTGAATTACTCAAATGAAAAATATTTATTTATTAATGCTGGTATTGTTCCCATGAGTAGAATTGATGAAATCGTTGATTTTCAAGCTTCCCATCTTGTTCTTTTAGACACTTGTACTCTAAAAAAACCTCCCGGGACTGTTGCTATTATTGAACGTAAGAATATTCAAGATTATGTTCCTATTTCAACGCATACCATTCCTCTTCATATCATAATTGATCTTCTACTAAATAAATTGCCTGATTTAACTGTTTTTATGATTGGTGTCGTACCAGAGAGCCTTGAAGGATTTACGGACTTAAAATTTTATAAAGAAAATGAAATACCAATAGAACAGCGAGATGAGAATATTGATCTTCCATTTTTTAATATAAATCTTACAAAAACTATTCAAATAGTGGCAGACCAGATTATTGAAATAATAAAAGAGATTATTAGCAGATGTTAAACAATTAATCTGTTATCTTTGACATATTTGAAACGTAATCAATGATTATATCAATAGTCTTTTTAAAAAGTTCTTGTTCTTCATGATTTAAATCTTCTTTAAGTCGTTCTAAGAATGATATAACTCTATCCGCTTCCCTAAGCCTTCTTATATAATCTGATCCTTTCTTGTTTAATGAACCTCCCCATGCCATTGTTTTTCCCTTTTTTACTTTAACATTTTTAGATTCTGGTTTAAATTAGAAAAATTCTTATATATTATAGACGGATTCTAGCATAAAAAAATCCCTATTTTCAATTCGAAACTTTTCTAGGAAATTTGTTGAGAATTAAAATTGTTTGAATTGCATAATAATATTTACTTTTTCCTTAAAAAATATATCCCAATTTTGACGTTTAATAAAATTATTTCAAAATTTTAATAAGATCTTGTATAGTTTGATACTTCTGATAGTGGGTTCTGTGTAAAAATTTTATAAAGATCCCTTTGATAAAAATAACTAACTATTTGATTTAATAGTTAATCGTTTGAATGAACGTACATTCAATAAATGATTTGAAAAAATGATAACGTGATTAAAATGGTAATACAAACAAATATTACAGAAATGTTAGGGATTAAGCATCCAATTTTAAGTGCGCCTATGGGTCCTTTTTACACGACCAAATTAACTGTAGCTGTATCAGAAGCGGGTGGGCTAGGTGTTCTCAGCCATATAACTCTGCACGGAACTGTTAGTTTAGACGAAATGAAAAAGAGTATGGAATATGTTGTTGAACATACAGATAAACCTTTTGGTTTTAACATTAGAACAGCTCGATTACAACCAGATGCTATAAAACTTTGCAGGCAAATTCCAAGATTCATCATGGAAAATCAGAGAATAAAAGAACAGTGCGTATATCTGATAACAAGTGCTGGCTCACCAAGAATGATCTTCAACAAACATTTTGAAAAATTGAAAGAAAGTGGTTCAAATATTAAACATTTTCACGTAGCACCGTCCTTATATCTAGCCCAAAAATTAATTAGAGATGGAGTTGACGGGATTGTAGTTACAGGAATGGAAGGTGGAGGACATCAGTCATACGATAATATTAGCACATTAATTTTGCTACAACAGATAATAAGGGAACTACCAGATATTCCAATTATAGCATCGGGGGGTTATGCTACGGGTGAGGGTTTAGCTTCCGCGATCTCTATGGGTGCTGGAGCAATCGCAATGGGCTCTAGATTTATTTCATCAAAAGAGTGCGATTTTAACGATAAATATAAAAACATCGTAGTTAATTCAAGTGTAACTGATACTGAGCTAAAAACTGGAATTTTTGGACCCGCCAGAGTATGGAAGAATAAAGGTTCTGAAAAACAAAATCTTGTTTCTAGTAAGGAAGAAAAACAAGCTGAAGAAACCTCTATGACAAAAGTAGCGCAAGATTTAGCAAAACTAGAAGAAACTTATAAAGGCAATGTGGAAGAAGGAACAGTTTATCTAGGGCAGAGTATTGGACTTATAAATAGCATAGAAAGTGTTTCAGATATAATTACTTCTATTGTATACGATGCTGAACGAAGCTTAACGAGCGCGTATAAATCAATAAAGAAAGTCGCGATTGAACAATTAATCTAATTTCTTTTTAAATAAATATTACTTATTTTCTTTAGTTTTCCTTTTTTTTAATTCAATCCTCTTTGTTAAAATTCAAAGTTTATACTATTTTTCTTGTTATTCAATAAATAAAATAGTTTTATATACTTGTTATGTGTATTTTATGTTAGAATTAAGGTATAATTAAGGTATCATATATCTGAAAAATCCTAATATAAAAATTTAAAAAGATATTGCTCTATAATTTAGGTGAAAGTTAAGTCATATAAATAGGTTCAAATAAGAATATATTAGTACCAAGCAGCCAAATTACATTTAAATCCAAATTGTTTTTTTTAATAAAATGATTCGTGAATTAATGATAATCAATCAATCAGGAATTGCCTTATTTTATCATAGTTTCATAAATAATGAAAAACTAAATGATGAACAGTCACTTGCAAGTTATTTTGACATTATTTGTAAGTTTACTAAACGGAATTTTAGAGAAAGTCTACGAACAATAACTTTAGATAGTTTCATTTTTTTCTTTTACACTCATAGTTCTCGTTACCATTTGGTGCTTAAGTGTGATAATATTGAACTTGATAACGAATTATTAGAATCCATTTCAGAAACCATTATTGAAGAATTTCTCGATAAATATAATGATGTTTTAAAAAATTTCAATGGGGAAGTATCTATTTTTCACTCATTTTCTAAGGTATTAATAGACCTTATAGATTTTCAAATAAAGAATTTACCACCATTAAAACCATAAAGCTCCTATAGAATCTTCATAATTCTTAAGGTATAAATTAGTAGAATAATTATTAAAATAAAAGGTGAAATATAATGAGCCAAAATAAGTTTGTAAACAAATTTCAAGATATTCTAGATAAATACTTTCATAAGATATTTAACAATAGCCATTTCTTTTATACGATTATTTTTTTCATTTTAGCCATACTTATTTCTTTATTAAGCCTTATTCCTATCTCGGCAATAGGAAATATTATCCTTTTTTTAGCCATTGTAACTTCTATTACATTCATACTTTTAATGTTTGAGGCATTAATTCCTCAATTAGAGAAATATCTATTTTCGACAGAAAAAAAGTTTGATAAGTGGAAGGTTATTTGCTTTACTATTAACTTCTTGATTAGTTTTATTCTTATTCTTCTATATTTTGTTTTATCAGCTGAAATAGACATACCTCTTTTACGTTGGGGCATATTACTCCCATTTTTTTTAATAGTTATATATTTTGGTTGGAATCTTGCTCAGATCTTTTTTATCAGAGTGGGTTTTGAGGACATATCGATAAAGGTTGATGATAAAATTACTGATAAATACGGCTTTTCAAAAAAAAAAGATACAATATCTCTTGTTCTACTCATAGTTGCGATCATTATACCCTTCTTGTTACAATTCGGAACCCTTTTCGGACTCCTCAAACTCTTCGAGGATGACGAAACTCTTTTTATTGTATCCAATATAATTATCTTCATTATCATCGCAGTTACATCATGGCGACTGATTACATTATATCTTAGAAGCAAAAAAAATGATTCTACAAATGCATTTGCCTCAATGTTTTACATTCTTATCTGGATAGTTATTTGGTTTAGATCCATCAGTTTTTTAAATTCCTTACGCGGTTTCCTTACCTCATCAACTGAAGTGGAACTGGTTTCTAATCTCATCGATATACTGTTGATGGTGTTCACATCAATAATGGTATTAAGAAGCTTAGGGTCGAAAGTACAAGACTCTTTTCTGTTTAACCAAAACAATATGCCTTTTTTCTTGTTCTCATTCCTAATTCTGTATATAGAAGGTCAAATTATAATGATTACCGAAGCGGGAGATCTCCCAGCTGTCTTCAACAATAGAAATCAAATAAGCCTTACCACTTCTTTCCTGATTATTGTCATAACTGTAATTTTCTATTGGTGGTATTCTGAGCAGTCTTTAGAGAGAAAAGGATACATCGCAAGAAAACGTTATTATCCTGAAGATGTCGCATTGGTTGTTAAAGATTTTAAAGATTACTTGGAAGAACGAAGAGCTTTAGACACAAGTAAAGTAGGAGATTTGGAATTGAATAATTTTCTCCTTTCCAAAAATCTAACGATTCCAGAAGTAGAAGAAGATAAACCTGAAATGGAAAAAGAACGTACTGGTAATAAAGATTAGAATCAAAAAAAAAGAAAAAATAAAATAAAAGGAAAGATAAGCCGGCTATTTTCCTCTTATAACCCCATGACTTAAACTTTTATCAGCTTTATCCGCCTGCTTGTGTTGCCATTACAGTAATAACATCTTTTTTAGGATGGATACCTATTTTAGCAAATTTTAATTGGTCAGGTAAAACTTTACCTTTAAATATAAATTGGATTGCTAAAATCGGATTCAATTTATATTCCCGTTGTACAGTTTTTTTAATATCGGCTATCGCATTATTCGGATCTAATTCAATAAGCTTAATCGCTTGATCTGGAGGAACCCCAGTAAGTCTAAATCTATATTGTGTAATTCTTGATCAACTCTATTTTTTAAAATGCTTTAAATAATAATTATCAAATTCTTAAATTAAGGATTTTTGTTCACTGAACTGAACTCAAGTTTAGTTTTTCTTAAAACAACTAATTCTTAAACTGTTTTATTCTTTGAATGTAAGTTAAAATTTGAAAGGCTCGGGTGGTGGTGGTCCCGGACGTGTCGGTGGGTGAATTGGATCAGGATGTGGAGGAGGTCGTGTGGGAAAGCCACCCAGTCTTTGTTCCAAAAAAGAAATGCGTCCTTCAATTTTAGCTAACCTATCTTCAATCTCTTTTAGTTTTTTTAAAATATTAGGATCTTCTACTGTCATTTTCTTTTAATTGATTAACTAATAATTAATTGTGGTTCAAGTTCTATTAATAGAATTTCAAATTTATATAATTTTACATGATTTCTCGTTATCTATAAAATATACTAAATTCAATAATATGTGTATTTTGTTACGTTTTTAGTATTAGTATAGAAAAAAAGTATAAGTTTTTATATTTAGACTAATATTTTAAATAAAAAGATGGAATGAATTAATTATTATGGAAAGCTGGAGTATTTCAAAAAAATTAGAGAGCGACCTTTTAAAGAAGGCATCTAATATTGAAGATAATAGTAGGAGAATATTATATATCCTTAGAAATTTAGGACCACAGAGATTTACCATTTTGATAAAGTATTCAAATCTAAGCAGATCCACAGTGTCTAAATATCTAAATGCTCATAAAAGAGATAAAAACGTAGAACAAAGAATAATCAGGGACAAGCAAACAAATAAACAATATCAGGGTTATATCATTACGGATAAAGGGATTGAAAAACTTGGAGAAAAACCCTTAAAACTAAAAGAGGAACTCTTTATCGTTAATGAACTAAAAGAGAATGTCAGAAAACTTGAGGATTTAATAGATTTTTATAAAGAAATTAATGTAGAGGACGCTTTTATTGTACACATTGTTAGCATTATCTCTAAAATAGGAGATAATTTTTTTAAGTTGCAGCAAGATAGGGATTTGTACCTATCTCTTTTCTACATTTTTTACAATTCTATTCTCGGTCAAGGTGCTTTCGCAAAAAAGTATTGGCATTTTGAGGCGGCTAGTTCCCAAAAGTTTGTCGGATATAAATTGAATTTGGATCAATTCTGCGAAGTCTATAGTGTTGCAAGAGAGGCAATTAATTATATCGCTAGATTTAAGCTAATAATGAGTGATTTCGGGTTTTATCTTATTAAACGTGAAAAAAATGATTTCTTTTTCCATGAGGAAGATTTATTGGGAACAACTACTTTAAGGTTGATTAAAGATAGATTAATTAATGAGATAATAAATCTTCAGGAGGGCATTTATGAGGAGATCTATGATTTAGATATCATGGCTGAAGAAATAGCTGATCAATTAGAAGATATGGGGTTGATATGGGATGCAATTAAAGACCAGTTTCAACTTTTAGTATTGAATTTAATAGTAAAGAATGCTATAGAAATGGGATTTTTAAACATAGAAAGAGAAATCTTGATGGAAGGAGTCTCGCAATCTAAAAATATATCTATGTCAATGGAGGGTAAAAACCTTCAAAAAAAAGTAATAGAGGGTTTGAAAAAAGATATAAATTTGAATATCCTTACTCTAGTTGAGGAACAAAATTAATGTCAGCACTCTTTTATTTTTTTGAATTTTAATGAAAGGGATTCACACTTGTTTTTTGAAAAATTTGAAAAAGTTGGGGTTTTAATATTGATTCAGAAATAGAATTATGAATTAATTCATTCTGAATTTGTTCGAAAAAATCCTAGCTTATTTGAAATATGCGCGAACTTCATATATTTTTATCGTTCATGATCCTCGTAATCATTTTTTATGTCAATGTGCATTCTTCAAATCGTGTAAAAGAATTCGTAATAAATCCATATCTCAAATTAAAATTAGAATCGGGGAGAACAAATATATATGTTAAAGGGCGAGTTTTTAGACAGTGTATGTATTTATTACTTAATATTCCCATAAATCAAGTCGAAGATTACGATGAAATTGATTCAATTGATGAAGCGGCTGAAAAATTAGATCGATCTTTAGAGGGCAATCATAATGTGGGTGTGAGAATTTCTGCTGAAGAAGAATTTATAGGTCATTGTTCTAATCTACAGGTTTGGACTGAAAATGGATATGATACTCGAATTCTACATAGAAATCTAGCTTTTCCTTTATTAAAAAGATTAACTGAAGTAGGTGACCCCGTTGCTAAAAAAGTTTTCAAGGAGGAGATTGCCTTAAGGTTTGCAAGTAGACATCCTACAGTCACACAATATTTAATTGAAAATGGATACTTAAAATATTTAAGTGCGGATGAGTTTGAAAGCATTATTGATGATGTTAATCCCACTCTTTTAAGTGATTTGACTACAGGGATTAAATATATGTTCGAGAACACTCAAAACATTGATATCAAAATTCAGATTAACTATTTTATAAATTCCTTATTAAGGAATTTTGGTATTGAACATATTTCATTGTTAACATCTAAAATCTTAAAAGTAATCCCAAAAAATCAATGTGAAATTTTTGTAAAGAGTGTCTATAATTTGTTTAAAACTAGAAAAAAGTTTCCCTTAGTCCAGTATTTGAATCAGCATTTTGAATACTTTAAAGATTTTGAGTTTGATCATAACTTTATTAAGTATAAGGATAGAATTGTAGGTATATATTCATCTACTAAGGTATTTTTAGGTAACCATAATATAAATGATATATCTAAGATTGAAGTTTCAAATGGAAAATCAGAAGAAATTGAAGAATTAGACCTCAGCAATAACGAAATTATCAGTATGAAAGGACTTGAGGCATTTTCAAGTTTAAAAACTTTAAAAATTAATAATAATCAAATTATAAAGATTGAAGGGCTAAAGAATCTCATAAATTTAGAAAAGTTAATTCTTAGGAATAATAGAATATCAGAATTAGAAGGATTTCAAAATTTTTCTAATCTTAAGTATCTTGATCTCTCTGGAAATCGTTTCATTACAGAAATTCCTGAGGTGCTAAATGATTTACCTAAATTAGAAACCATAAGGTTATGGAATTGCAATATTAAGAAATTTACTGAATCAACAGAAAAGTTTTTTTGGATGAACCAGAATTATAGATACTATACAGGATATACAGAAGAAGATAAACAATACTATGAAAATAATCATGTCAGGAGGGCTTCATCAGAAAGAGGTTTATACAAAGACTTTGTTAAGGGCGTTATAAAAACAAGAAATATCATAATTGAGCAGAAACTAAATTATCAAGATATCTTTGATTATGAAAATGAGGCCTCAAGAAAAGCAATATGGTCTGGAAAACCTACTAATGATTTTAGAAAATGGCTTAGAAATAAATGTCAAACTAAGATAACTTCATTTTTGTAATGGTACATAACTGCGTATTATGAATATTCTAACATTTTTTTAATTGGTTTTAAAGCTCTTTCAGCAATGTCGGAAGGTACTTTAACATGATGCATTTTATCGTCCAAATTTTCTAAAACATATTTCATGAGTTCTAGAGAATTTTTCTTCATATTATAACAAACTAGTTTATCCATTGCCATATAGATACGTTTACCTGGAAAATCTTGAGCAATTCTATCGATAAGACCTTTTTCTGTGCCAATAATAAATTCTTTATCGTCAGGAGGACTATTTTTAACTGTGTTGTACATTTGAGCCGTGGATCCAACGAAATCTGATAATTCCCGAACTTCTCGTATGCATTCAGGATGAACAAGAACTGTTGATTCAGGGTGCGCCTTTTTTGCTACCGTTATATGATCTGGTTTAATCTGTGAATGCACATAACAGTGCCCATTTGGAGGCATTTTTACGCATTTTACACTTGACTTTTGCTCTGCATAATCCGCTAAATTAGCGTCTGGACCAAATAAGACTCCTTCAGTTCCAAATTCATTACTTATTTTTTCAACGATTTTGATGGCATTCGATGATGTACAACAAATATCAGACTCAGCTTTAACAGCTGCTGTTGAATTTACATATACTACCACAGGAAATCCAGGATATTCTTTCTTGTAATCTTTTACCATTTCAGGTGTAAGAAATGCGGCCATAGGACAACATGATTCATAATTTGGAATTAGTACATGCTTATCTGGATTTAAAATTGAAGCTGTTTCAGCCATGAAATCTACTCCGGCAAATACGATATATTTTGTATTTGCTTTTTCCTTCGCTATACGAGATAATCCAAGAGAATCTCCAATAAAATCAGCGATCTCTTGTATTTCCATTATTTGGTAATAATGACTTAGAATAGTGACATCATTTTGATTCTTTAAATTCAAAATCTCTGTCTGCAATTGTTTAACAGTCATTTTTACAGATCAAATAAGACTATGTTATATTAATAAAAGATGTGAATTAAATAAAAATGTTGGATTATATAATATTGGAGTATAATAACTTCAGCATAAAATGAGACCTTATGTTGAGGTGTAATCTTTAAATAAAGAATTTCAATATAGAAAAAAGCAAAAAAAAGTTAAAAATTGAATTTTTTTCTGAATTGTTGTTGATCTAAAACTTTCGCTCCAAAAATACCAGATATATATTCAATTCCTTGAATGTGGCTCTCTAAATTAAATCCCGCACTAGCATCTTGACAGATAAATATTTTTTGATACCCATGTATAACCATTAATTCAAATGTAAGCAGTAATACTTTAACATTAGTTATAACTCCAAAAATACCAATCTCCACTTTTGATTTCGAGCTTTTTTCATTTTTTAAAATCAGATTCAAAACAGACTCTAATTTCGTGTCTGAAAATGAACTAAGACTATTTGAATTTATAATTAGGTGGTGTTCCAACTTGTTTTTAATTCCTTCTTTAATTGGATCAACAAAATGGGCACCATATGTTCCTTTTAAACAGTGATTTCCAAAGAAGTTTAATTCTCCTCTTTGCTCCATATCTGTAGGATCGTGCCAATCTCTTAAGTGGATAAAATAATATTCTTTTTTCATTAGTTCAGTTAAAAACTGATTTAAATTATTGTCATCAAACAACCTCTTGGATTCATCATAATTTATATGAACTCTGTGCTTATACTTTTCAATTAGACTTAAATATGAATTCGCCACATTTTTATCTTCGTATTTTACTTTTTCTTTTTTTATCCACTTCAGAAAGGCTTCAAAGTTCTTCTTTTCACTCGAAATGTCTTTATTAAAAAAGTAGTCACTCCAAGCTTTTTGACAAGTTTCAAAACTCAGCTTCACGCTATCTTCCTCTTTTTCTGTAGAAGATATCTTTTCTACAAAATCATTTTGTAGAGAACAGGTTATGATAATACGCAATTTGTTTTCACTTTCTATTTCACTCATAAAATCTTCACTTTTTGAGATTTACTTTCAATTTTGTTATTTCTTAAACATCATTAGAAAAACCACAATAATTATTAATAAACCAAAAATCCCCGTACCAAAAATAAATAATCCCGCCAATGTTCCTAATGCTTCAGGAAATAGGACTAATGCTGATACATCTAGAATTGTAAATATGAATTCCAATAAGACCAATCTGGAAAGAAAATCGTCTATTTTTTTACCCGCTGCTGCTGCTACGCCTTTCCCAATCTTTATCTGAGTTTTTGGAAGTAATGGTTCTTGAAAATTATTTCTAAAAGATTCAAATATATCAATATCTTCTAAAACATTTTTTGTAGATTCCAAAGGATTTAAATTTGAAGAAAATTCAAGCGTACTCTTTCTAATAGAAATAAACGCAAAATCTTCTGTGCTATAACCTTCATCCAATTTAAATATACAATGGGAATAATAAAAATTGTCTGGCAGATTTGGTTCTTTTATTGTTTTTTCCATGGAATGTTCAGGATCAGATAATTTTTTAATAAAATTTCTTTCGGCATAGTCAAAATCTGTAAAAATTAGATTATCTTTATCTCCCCGATCGTCTTCAACATCTATAGTAATAGCTTTTAATAATGGAATAAAGGTTGTTGGAACAATATCAAGGACAAGTAAAAATCTAATTTGGGATTGACTACGATCGTCTAGGATAATATAAGGGATTTTATTTTTATTTGAAGGATCAGTTATTTCAATATAATTAGCATCTTCTATAGTACTTTCAATATCAGTTGTAAGGTAAAGCTTAAAGCTCCATCTAATTTCCGGTTTTCTTAAAAAGATATTTTTTACACTAAACCAATACTCATCATATTTTGATTGAACACTCGAAATATAGTCTTTCTGATCATTGAAGTCACTTTCAAATGTTACAAATGAAGGAATAAAAAGCGAAGCTAATAAACGAGCGTTAAAATTACCCTTTTCATCAACAAGCCTCATTTTTATAATCTGATAGATTTGCTTCAAGGATTCTTCCTTATCAGGAACGTATCTACAAATTTGTCTTAAGTTATCTCCATATATCTTTTTAAATAGATCAATATCTGTCTTTTTTATATATTTCAATTGTTCGTAAAAATGCCATACTCGTCCAAAATTTCTAAGAATAACAATTTTATTCTTCTTAGTAGCAAAGATATATCGATTATCCGGAGATACAAAAAGATCTCTCATGAAATCCAAACCAATTTCATTCTCTTTTACATCATCTTCCATGTACAATTGAATTAAATAGTCAGTATTTATGTCTCTTATCCATAAGCGATGATTTAAGTTCCAAATCTTTATAGTATTGTCTTTTGAACCAGAAATTAATAAATTTTCACTTTTTAATAGATCAATACTTATTATTTCTTCATGATGACCAACTAATGAATATTCTGGATCTCTTGAAATACTCGTTTTCCATACTCGGATGCTTGAATCTGCACTTCCAGAAGCAACTCTAAGCCCATTTTCATAAATTTTCAAACAAGTTACTGCGTCTTCATGAGTTCCAATTACTATTGAATCTCCTCTTGGAGAATCTAATAAATTTAACTTCTTTATAATTCCATTACTAGAACCTGAAACAATGAATCTCTCTTTATTTTGAGGTGTTATATTATTAAAAATGTCAAATGCTAAAATCCAACCTTCCTGTTGTTCTACTATGGTATTTGAGATTATTACGATATCAGATCGAATTTGATCTACTTTGAGAGATAATTCTTTAATTATACTCTTCTCTGATGCTTCACTTCCTATTGTTTTAGTCTTATTCAATATCACATATAGATTAAAATCACTCTCTACATCAAAACTCTCTAAGATTCTAATTTTGAAAATTGCGTGTTTGTCATTTTTATCATCATTGGAGTAAGAGATATTCGTAAAACTCGAATTTTCAAATATCCATTCTCCTGAAATCTTATCAATTTTACCATACCAGAGATATAAATCTCCATTAAGGCTGCCAGCGCAAATAAACCATAATTTTTCATCATTAATCGTTTTTATTATAGTATCTACACATAAAATCCAATTAAAAAGATGATTTCCTTTGACATCTTCTTGTTTGCTATTCTCAATTTTAAGAATGACTTCGGGGTCTTTTCCCTCCTCTAATAGCTTTTCAACACGCCATACCCTTATATGTGGTACATCTTCTTGTTTCATTTCTGAACAAGAAATAAGATATTTCTCATCAGAAGATATTACTATATCTCTTACGTTAAGATCGTGAACTTTTACGACATTTATAATGTTCTTCTTTATTTTTCCCCTTACCAATCCAGCATCATATAAATTATTAGCAAAATTGGTACTCTTTTCTGAGTTCTTCTCCATTTTTACATCATTTTTGGATAAAATTTATAATTTTATCGTTCAATAAAAAAATCTGTTAAGAATAAATTACGATAGAATTATTCTTTTATGAATTTTTACATTAACTTATACAGTATTATAAATCTATACTGAAAAATTAAGATCTTAAAATTATAGAAATGTGTGAAAAGTATGGCAATAATTATGGAAAGCCCTAGAACTGGAAAAAAACCCCAAATTCATGAATCAGTCTACATCGCTCCAACAGCTGTTATTATTGGGGATGTAATCATAGGAGAGGGGAGTAATATTTGGTTTGGTGCTGTCTTACGAGGTGATTGGGGGACGATTACCATTGGAGATAACACCAGTATTCAAGAAAATGTTACAATTCATATTGAAATGGGTAGCACAGTAGAAATTGGTTCCAACTGCATAATTGGGCATCATGCGATGATTCATGGACCTACTGTGATAGGGGATGGATGCATAATAGGAATTGGAGCAAAAATACTTCATAGATCTAAGGTGGGAGAAGGATGTGTTATAGCTGCTGGAGCCGTTTTATTAAATAAGGAAATACCTCCAAGAAGTCTTGCTGTAGGAATTCCGGCGTCAGTCAAAAAAGAAGGAATTTACAAAGGTAAACTTGAAGGTTTGAGAACTTCTAAGGAATATGTAAAAAATGGTCAAGCTTACCGAACTTTTTTTAATGAGAACCCAAATTCAGTTTAATTCTTAACTTTTTCTTTTAATATATTTTTTATATAGCACATATACAATTGGCATTTTTAGCAATTGTTATGATATTAAACCTCAAATCAACTAGATTAACCATTAATAATTTATTTTCTAAATTTGGGAGCCCCAAAGTAGTTTTTATTACTTCTAATGCTTCTAAGGTTCCTAATATCCCAGGAGTAACCCCAATCACGGGCATAGGTCCTTTATTGGGAGAAGATTCTGTAGGATCAGAGAAAATACATTGGTAACAAGCAGTTTTCCGTGGATTAATCGTTATTATTTGTCCATAAAAATCTTTTATCCCTGCTATTACACACCGCAAATTATTTTCTATAGCAATTTTATTAACAAAGAATTTAGTTGTAAAATTATCACTACAATCCACGATGAAATCATATTTAGTTTTCTTTAGATATTTCCCTATGGAGTTATTATCAATATAATCTTTATAAACATTTATTTTAACTTCAGAATTTAAACGGGATAATACGTCTTTCGCTGAATCAACTTTATTACTTCCAATTTGAGTTTCGTTATAGAGAATCTGTCTTTGTAAATTAGAATCTTCTAAAACATCATTATCAATAATAGTCAATTCCTTTATTCCTGCTGCTGTGAGATATAAAGCAAAAGGTGAACCTAAACCTCCTGCTCCAATTTGCAAAATTTTTAAGTTAGAAAGTTTTTCCTGTCCTTCCTCTCCAATTAATGGAGATATAATTTGTCGGGAATACCGTTCTTTTTGTTTATCAGTTAACACGTGATTTCACCTTCCAAATTTATTTATTTTCTTAATACTCTCCTCAATTTCAATAAGCATTAAACCTAAATTAATGTTTAAATCCATTAAAGAGACTAAAACTATCTTTTCATCCACTTCTATAACTAATAATTGAAATTCATCAAATTCCACTGTTAAATGTATTATTTTATCTCCATTAAATGATGATACTGCAGTCTCAATACTTTCATACATAATTGCTGCCAGTGTAGCAAATTTTCTATCATCAATATCTCGGGGTAAATGTGAAGAAATTAGTAATCCATTGCGATTTACAATTGCGATTCCAATAATTCCACTGAATTTTTCCAATTTATTGAGTTCTTTATTAAGATTCTGAAGCTTTTTATCATTCATGTGAATTTGAAACCACTTGATTTAAATTCTATTGAAATTTGAATTTAAAATAAAAACCTAAAATTAGAAATCTGTCAAATATATTTAAAATTTTAGAATTATGTCTCTTTCATCTATAAAAAGATTTCTTTCCATTAAATTCAATTTAGAAGTTCACCCAAAACCATAACTTGCATTTTACTTTCTATAGAAACCTTTATTTCCATTGAAAGGCCTTTTTCTATTTCGCCAAGCATACTGACGCAATTTAGCAGTCTTTCCAAAACCACAACTTGCACAAAATCGCTTTCTACGATGATATGAATGATTTCCACATCGTCTACAAGTTTTATGGCTTGCGGCTTTATTTTTTTTCCCTTTACTTGGTGTACCTTTTGTCATTTTTTATCCACTTGCTTAATACTTCTATGTTATTGTGGTAGTTACTCATACGTCTTCTATTTCGTCTCTATGTATTAGCTTCTCTTCGTCGTCATGAGTGAAAATAAGCTTCTCTCTGTCTTGGCCAATTAAAATAATACTGGCGCCCCTAATCATCACAAGACCTAAATCCTTACTTCTCTTACCGCCACGACCAAAATATATTTCTTTAGCATCCTCAACTATTAAATTCATGTAATTATCGAACTTTATAAGCTTCCCGGTTAGATAAGTATTCCATATCTTTAATTTTATACGAACTTCATCCTTCAGAATAGCCTTGCTCAGCGTTCTATGGATACTTGGTTGTGACATCGAAAAGAAATCTCATTAAAATTTTGTATATTATTCAATATATAGAGAGATCAAATAAATATTTTTTTATGTAGTAGAGAATTTAAAAGTACATTAAGTTTAATGAATAACAATTATTTTGCTTGGTGGACAAATGGTAAAAATCGCGTATTTTGATGCTTCGATAGAAACACCCGAAGAAATCATTCTTGCTGCTGATATGATACCCTTTCGATTGTTCGGAAACCCCACAATCGGAATTGATAAAGCAAATGAGCATGTACCTCCAACCCATTGCGTATGGGCAAGAAACATCTTAGAACAGGCCATTGAAGGGTTAGAAAATGACATCAAAGGTGTCATCACGACTCATGGGTGTGATTGTACTAATCGGGAGTTTGATATATGGTTAGAATGTGTTGACCTAGACTTTCTCTTTTTTCTGAATGCCCCTCTTAAACGAGGTAAAACAGCCTTGAAATTCTTTATTGATGACCTTAAAGAATTAATAACCCAATTAGAACATAAATTTAACATTAAGATTAGCTCAGAAAAGCTTCGGAAGGCGATTAAGAAAATGAATCACATTCGAAATTTATTAAGAGAAATTTCACAATATAGGGAGAAGATGGTTTTAAAGAGTTCAGAATTTCATGCCTTAGTAAAAGAAGTACAACAGCAGGATAAAGAAGAAATGATAGAAAAACTTGAAAAGAAATTAGAACAACTTAAAAATCGAAAACCTCTTACCGATAATTTTAAAAAAGTATTATTGACTGGCTCGGTAATAGATGATACTGAGTTCATTATATTTTTAGAAAATGCGGGATTCCAAGTTGTTACTGATGATCTCTGTATTGGAACCAAATATTTCTGGAATAATGTGGATGAATCCGAAGAACCAATCAAGGCTTTAGCAGAATATCATTTAAATAAGCCAATCTATTCCACTAAATATCCATCCTACAATAGGTTTGAAGTCCTCAAAAAACTAACAGAAATGCATAGCATTGATGGTGTAATAAATGTAGCACAAAAATTCTGTGAACCTGTTTTATATGACCATCCATATTTTAATAAAAAATTTAAAGAGTTGGGAATTCCATACTTATTTATTGAGATGGAATATAATAGAGAATCGTATAAGCAATTAGCTACAAGATTTGAAGCTTTTGCTGAGATAATTTAATGGAGGGTGTAAAAATTGTCGAAAGTCCAGAAAAGTAGAAAGATGTTAAATGCGACAAATAAATTAAAAAATGAAATGGGAAGACATTTTTTAGCAATTGAACAAGCTTATCGAGAAGGAAAACCAACTGCGTGGGCAACGGCTGGAACGCCCGTTGAACTTTTATACTCTATGGGTGTACAACCAATGTTACCAGAAAATTCAGCAACAATCTCAGCTGCGCTTAAAAAATCTCAAAATTTTATTGAGGTAGCTGAAGATGAGGGCTATTCTTACGATCTCTGTTCATATTTCAAAACTAATGTAGGGGCTGTTCTAAGCAATGCTGAGATGAGTGTTGGAGGAACTAGAAAACCTACTTTTATGCTCTCTAGTGATGTTATTTGTGATACTCATGTTAAATGGTTTCAAGTTCAAGCAGAAAGATTTGGTGTTCCTCATTTTACAATAGACGTGCCACATGTGGTTAGCAACACGAATAATAGGCAACGCGAATATTTTAAAAAATATATAACGGAACAACTCTGGGAATTATTAGATTTCATTACTGAAATCACGGGGAATGAATATAATAAAGAAAAAGCTCAAGAGATTGCAAAGAATTCCTATGAAATGGGAAAAATATGGCAGGACTTTTTTGAGTTGAGGAAAAATATTCCATGCCCCGTGTCTACAAGAGATACATTTGGGGGATTATTTCCATTATTTACCATGACTGGTTTAAAATCTCCTATTAAATTATATAAACGGATGTATAGAGAAGCGAAAGAACGAGTAGATAATGGGATCGGAGCATTAGAAAAGGAGGAGTTTAGGCTAATGTTTGAAGGCATTCCTTTTTGGTATAATTTAAAATTTTTCTCTAACTTAGAACGTTGGAATGCGATTATCGTATACGAACCTTATGTGTATGCTTTTACCAAATATACAAATCCAGATATCACATTGAATGACGTTATAAATAATCCCGTAGAATGCATGGCTGATTTGAGCCTTAGTTTTTGGTACATCTATGATCTTCAGACAAGGTTCGAAAAATTTAAAGAAACAGTTAAAGACTGGAAAATCGATGGAGTTATACTTCATAATAACATGTCATGCCGCCCGAATGCCTGTGGAATGTATGATTTAAAACGAAAATTAATGAAAGAAGCTGATATTCCCACACTCATAATAGATGCAGATATGAATGACCCGCGTAAGCTAAATGAAACACAAGTCCTTAATAAAATCGAAAGCTTTATTGAAATTCTTAAAAAAAGAAAGAAGAGATAATTTGTTTTTTGCTAAATTTTACTTTAATTTAATATAAAATTTAAGATACCTCTTAGGTGAATTTTATTGAAAAAAACAAAAATTGTTGAGATAAGTACTGGAAAATTACAAGGTTATATTGATAAAGGTATAGAAGTCTATAAAGGAGTTCCGTATGCTGAACCTCCTGTTGGAGATTTAAGATTTAATGCACCGGAACCAAAAAAATCGTGGAGTGGCATATTAGAAGCAACTAAATTCAGTCCTGATGCTCCACAACCACCTAGCCCTTTCACACCACAGCCAGCTCCTCCCCAAAGTGAAGAGGATTGTCTTACCCTTAACATCTGGACACCTTCGGCTGATGATAAAAAACGACCTGTCATGTTTTGGATCCATGGAGGTTCATATAAGACAGGAGGTGCGAATAGCTACGATGGAATTCCATTCG